>DASYBX010000140.1:0-36412 GCA_036500495.1 Caulobacteraceae bacterium | reverse complement strand
CGGCCTGCTCGAAGTCGGCTCGCGCGCCTATCCGGCCAACACCATGGAATCCGGCTGGATCCCCTCGCCGCTGCCCGCCATCTACACCGGCGAGAAGCTGAAGGCCTACCGCGAGTGGCTGCCGGCCGACTCCTATGAAGCCTCCGGCTCCATCGGCGGCTCGCTGGTCTCCGACAACATCGAAGACTACTACACCAACCCCTACGACCTCGGGTACGGCCCGTTCGTGAAGTTCGACCACGACTTCATCGGCGCCGAAGCCATCAAGGAAATGTCGACCAAGCCCCAGCGCCGCAAGGTGACCCTGGAGTGGAACGCCGACGACGTGGGCGACATCTGGCGCTCGATGCTGAACCCGGGCGAACTGCCCTACAAGTTCCTCGACATGCCGCTGGCCAACTACGCCTCGACCTCGGCCGACGCCGTCTACAAGGACGGCAAGGCGGTCGGCATGTCGATGTTCACCGGCTACTCCTGGAACGAGCGCGCCCAGCTGTCGCTGGCCGTGATCGACGGCTCGATCCAGGACAACGAAGTCCTGACCCTGGTCTGGGGCGAAGAGAACGGCGGCACCTCCAAGCCGACCGTCGAGCGCCACAAGCAGAAGGAAGTCCGTGTCCGCGTCGCCTCGGTGCCCTACTCGGCCGCCGCCCGCGAGCACTATGCCGAAGGCTGGCGCACCCGCCACGCCTAAGGCCCACGGCCTGAGCACGGAGGGGACGGACGCAAGTCCGTCCCCTCTGATCTTTCCCGCCCCTGCTTAGCTTCCGGAAGTGCCATGTCTGACGTCCTGACCCAGCCCAAACCCGCCCAAGCCAAGGCCGGCCAAGACGCGCCGACCTACATCCTGACGGTGTCGTGCCCGGACCGTATCGGCGTGGTCGCCGACGTCGCCGCCTTCCTCGTCGCCAATGACTGCAACATCATCGAGAGCGGCCAGTACTCCGACCAGGAGAACGGGCGCTTCTTCCTGCGCAACGCCTTCCAGCCCAAGTCGGGCGCGAGCCTGGAGAGCCTGAAGAAGGCCTTCGCCCCGGTCGCCGAGCGCTACGAGATCGACGCCCGCTTCCACGACGCCGCGCACAAGGTGAAGACCCTGCTGCTGGTGTCCAAGCTGGGCCACTGCCTCAACGACCTGATCTTCCGCCACCGCATCGGCGCCCTGCCGATCGACATCGTCGGCGTGGTGTCCAACCACCGCGACTTCGAGGGCCTGGTCGGCTCGGCCGGCCTGCCCTTCGACTACCTGCCGGTCACCGCCGAGACCAAGCCGCAGCAGGAAGCCCAGTTGCAGGCCCTGGCCGAGAGCCGCGGCGCCGAACTGATCGTGCTGGCCCGCTACATGCAGGTGCTGTCGGCCGAGTTCTGCGCCCGCTGGCCGGGCCGGGTGATCAACATCCACCACTCCTTCCTGCCGGCCTTCAAGGGCGCCCTGCCCTACCACCGCGCCCACCAGCGCGGCGTGAAGCTGATCGGCGCCACCGGCCACTATGTCACCGACGACCTGGACGAAGGGCCGATCATCGAGCAGGACGCGCAGCGCGTGACCCACGGCATGACCGCCGAGGACTTCGTGGTCGCCGGCCGCGACGTCGAGGCCATGGTCCTGGCCCGTGCGGTCAAGTGGCACAGCGAACGCCGCGTGCTGATGAACGGCCTGCGCACGGTCATCTTCCGCTAGAGCGGGCCCGGGAAAGTGGGAACCGGTTTTCCGCCCGCGACCCGCTCCAACTAGGAATCGAAGGAGTCAGGCCGTGTCCGCCCGCATCATCGACGGCAAGGCCGTCGCCGCGAGCTTGCGGACCGGTCTGAAGGCCCGCGTCGACGCCCTGGTCGAGGCGCACGGCGCCCCGCCGGGCCTGGCGGTGGTGCTGGTGGGCGAGGACCCGGCTTCGGCCGTCTATGTGCGCAACAAGATCCGGGCCTGCGAGGCGGTCGGCATCCGCTCGTTCAGCCACCGCCTGCCGGCGGAGGTCACCACCCAGGACCTGGTCGTCCTGATCGAACAGCTCAACGCCGACGACCAGATCCACGGCATGCTGGTGCAGCTGCCCCTGCCCAAGCACATCGACACCCGCCGCGTGCTGGAGACGGTCGACGCCGACAAGGACGCCGACGGCTTCCACCTCTACAACGTCGGCGGCCTGGTGGTCGGCGGCACCGCCTTCCCGCCCGCCACGCCCTACGGCGTGATGAAGCTGCTGGAGAGCGAGGACATCCCCATCGAGGGCCAGAACGTGGTCGTGGTGGGCGCCTCGAACATCGTCGGCAAGCCCATGGGCCTGATGCTGATGGCCAAGGACGCCACCGTCTCCATCTGCCACGCCAAGACCCGCGACCTGGCCCAGTACACCATCATCGCCGACATCCTGATCGTCGCGGCGGGCCGGCCGAACCTGATCGTGCCGCAGATGGTCAAGACCGGGGCGGTGGTGATCGACGTCGGCATCAACCGCCTGCCCGACGGCCGCATCACCGGCGACGTCGACTTCGAGGGCGTGCGGCAGAAGGCTTCCTATATTACCCCGGTGCCCGGAGGCGTCGGCCCCATGACCGTGACCATGCTCTTGGAAAACACCATCGCCTCGGCCGAGCGGGCCCAGGCGCGGTGACCGCCGCGCGCGTCCTGGAGCCGGCGGCCTGGCGCGATCCGCTGGCCGTGCTGGCCTCCTTTGCCGACGAGCCCTACGCGCTCGGCCTGATTTCCGACGGCTCCGCGCGCGGCCGCTGGTCCTACCTCGGCTGGAACCCCGCGCGCACCTTCCCCAGCCTCGAAGCCTGGCGCGCGGCCATGCCCGAGCCCGAGCCCCTGGAGGCCACCGTCTCCGACCACCCGCCGTTCCAGGGCGGGGCGGCGGGCCTGGCCTGCTACGAGTGGGGCGCGGCCCAGGAGCCCGCCATGCCGCAGCCGCGCTCGGGCTGGCCGGACCTGGCGGGCGGCGTCTACGACAAGCTCCTCGCCTTCGACCATCACCTCAAGCGGGTCTGGGCCATCGGCCGGGGCGCGACGGAAATCGAGGCCCGCGCCCGCGCCGGCCAGGCCCTGGAGCGCCTGCGCGCCAACGGCCCGCCGCCCGGCGCGGCCCGCGCCCAGGACTTCCACGCCGTGATCCCCGGCCAGGCGCACCAGGCCGCCGTCAGCGCGGTGGTCGCCGCCATCGGCCGCGGAGACCTGTTCCAGGCCAATGTCGCCCGCCCCTGGACCGGGCGGCTTGAGCCCGGCTCGACGCCCTTCGACGTGCTGGCCCGGCTCGCCCTCCAGAGCCCCGCCCCCTTCGCCGGCTACCTGCGCCTTCCCAGCCGCGCGGTGGTGTCCAACTCCCCCGAGCGGTTCATCGAGGTGACCGCCGAGGGCCAGGCCCAGACCCGGCCGATCAAGGGCACGCGGCCGCGCGGCGCCACGGCCGACGAGGACCGTCGTCTGGCCGAGGAGCTGCTGGCCAGTCCCAAGGACCGCGCCGAGAACCTGATGATCGTGGACCTGATGCGCAACGACCTGGCCCGCGCCTGCCGTCCGGGCACGGTCAAGGTCGAGGCTTTCTGCGCGCTGGAGACCTACGCCAACGTGCACCACCTGGTGTCGACGGTGACCGGCTCGCTGAAGCCCGGCCAGGGCGCGCTGGACCTGTTTGCGGCGGCCTTCCCGGCGGGCTCCATCACCGGCGCGCCCAAGATCCAGGCCATGCGCGAAATCGCCCGCCACGAGGCGCCGCGCGGCCCCTACTGCGGCTCGCTGTTCTGGGCCGGCTTCGACGGCGCCTTCGACTCCAGCGTGCTGATCCGCACCCTGGCCTTCGAGGAGGATGCCGAAGGCTGGACCTTCGAGACCCGCGCCGGCGGCGGCATCACCGCCGACAGCGAGCCCGAAGCGGAAGACGCCGAGGCGGAGGCCAAGATCGCCGCGATCCGGCGGGCGCTGACGGCTTGAAAGAGGCCGTCGCGGTCACTGCTCGCTCTACGCCAGGACATTCAGGCAATGCCCTCCCTCTCGATGGGGGAGGGTTGGGTGGGGGTGGCGGCAATCGATTTGCGGAAGAGGGCGCGAGAGGCTGTATCGCCTCCATTGCTTTCCAGGCACCGCACCGGACCATCCCCATCCCGGCCTTCCCCCATCGAGGGGGAAGGAGGGGTGTTCAAATAACTTGGCTTCAGCTCGGCGCTAACCGGCCATCGCCTTACTCCGCCGGCTCGGGCTTCTTCTCGCCGGCTTCGATCTTGCCCTGGGCCTCGTTGCCGCCCACCGAGTAGACCACCTGGGTGTTGCGGGTCTTCAGGAAGTCATCGAGCGACATGCCGCGGAAAGCGGCATAGACCGCCGGGTTGGGCACGCCGACGACGGCCGCCAGCTTCTCCAGCACGAAGAAGATCGCGCCATAGCGGATCAGCCCCTGCCAGTCGCGGCGGCGGATCAGGTCGCGCTCCTGGTCGGTCAGGCCGAACTTCTCGAACAGGGCTTCCGGGTCGGCCAGGAACGCCTGCCGGTGCTCGGGAATGACCAGGTCGTGCAGGAAGCTGTTGATGCGGAAGTACTTCACGCTGCGGTCGAGATCGAAGGGATAGGTGCCCTCCAGCTTCTCGATTCCGGCCAACTGCTCGCCCATCCGCGCCCGGTGCGCCTCGGCCACCTTGGCCGGCATCGGCGTGTCCTGGTTCTCGAAGATCAAGGTGGCGATCGCCGTCATCGACGGCAGGTAGTAGCTCTGGTGCACCTTCTTGACGTTGGCCGACAGGGCGCCGCGGGCCAGCAGCCACATGACGATCTCCGAGCTCTCCATGCCGCCCAGCGTGGCGTGCTCGGCATGGGTCATGCGGGTGAGGGCGACGGGGTCGTTCTCCAGCATGGCCATGAAGGTCTCGTCCCACGGCGGGTTGTTGAAGCCGCAGCGCTCGCCATGCACCTGGTGCGACAGGCCGCCGGTGGCGACGACCGCCACCTTCAGGTCCTCCGGATAGCTCTCCACAGCGTCGCGGATCGCCTGGCCCAGCTTGTAGAAGCGGGCGGCGCTGGGCACCGGAAACTGCAGCACCCCGCACTGAAGCGGGATGATCGGCAGCGGCCAGCCGTTCTCGTCATGATCGAGCAGCACCGACAGCGGCGAGAAGCAGCCGTGGTCCAGACCCCGGCCCTGGAAGAACGACATGTCGAACTCGTCGGTCACCAGCGACTTGCCGATGTGGCGGGCGAGCGCGCTGTGGCCCTTGACGGGCGGCAGTTTGCGGAAGCCGCCGCCCTCGTCGGCGACCTTCCACTCCTCACCCACGCCCAGCACGAACGCCGAGGAGTGGTCGAAGAAGAACGACGTGACGTGGTCGTTGTAGATCAGGAACAGCACGTCCGGCTGCTTCTCCTTCAGCCAGGCCTTGATCGGCTCATAGGCCTCGAAGATCGGCTTCCAGACCGGGTCTTCCTGCTTCTTGCCGTCCAGCGCGAAGCCGATAGTGGGGGTGTGGGAAGTGGCGATCATGCCCACGATACGGGCCATGGGAGTCCTCCGGCGTCTGATGCGTCCGCGCGGGCTGGGCCCGCAGGGCTTTGGCTGGTGGCCTAACAGCGCCCGTCGGAAGGCGCAATCGGGCAGGCCCCTGATCGAGCGCAACGCCAAGGCCCGTCAGGCCCCGCGCAGTGTGGCGCCGACGCATCAATGACCCGGAAATTCGTGGCCGGCGCGCTCGCTCGCGGTTGCGACGGCCGCGCCCCCGCCGTTTTCCGCGGCTCGGAAACAGCCCCGGTTTTGCCTTACGCCGTAAGGGATCTCCGAGGGAAAACACCGATCCGTCAAAAACGTTCGGCGACCGCCGCGCTTCGCCCTGCACGTGTGCCGCGACCAAGCTCTACCAAAACTGTTATGCCCATATCCAAAATAAGCATAGGCTACTGGAATTGGGTTACCGCCAAACTGTTGGTCTCGAACGTCGTTCGGCTATTGGGCCGCATCGGCGGGGTCGATTTGTTGAGTATTCCAACAGGAGACGTGCCCGACAGTCGAGATTAGCTGAACCTGGGAACGCCATCCCCAGGACGACCCACTAGAACGCAAGCCCGAACGACCCGCCAAAGGGCGTCGGGCTCAACGAATGACAACACCAACGGGGGGAGATAATGCCCAACACGAAACTTCGTGCCGTACTGCTCGTGTCCACCGCCATGACCGCAGCCGGTCTGGCGTCCGCCGCCTTCGCTCAGGCCGCAACACCCAACGCCAACGCCGTCGAAGAAGTGGTGGTCACCTCGACCCGCCAGACCTCGACGGTGAACAAGGTCGCGCTCTCGGTGTCGGCCGTGACCCAGAAGAACCTGGACCAGCAAGGCATCCGCTCGGTGCAGGACCTGTCGTCCCAGGTGCCGGGCTTCACCTTCAAGACCTCCGGCGGCGACAACAACCCGAACCTGACCCTTCGCGGTATCGGCGGCAACGCCATCCAGGGCACTTCGGGCGGCGCGCCGACCACCGGCCTCTACGTCGACGACGTCCCGCTGATGTCGCGTAACGCCAACGGCCTGGAAACCGGCTCGGGCACGCCCCAGCCTCTGCTCTATGACCTCGACCGCATCGAAGTGCTGCGCGGCCCGCAGGGCACGCTGTACGGCGGCTCCTCCGAAGGCGGCACGCTCCGCTTCATCACCCCCCAGCCCAGCCTGACCACCTATTCCGGCCAGGCCCGCGTGGGCTGGTCGACCATGCAGGGCGGCGGCATGGGCAACGAAGAGGGCCTGGCCCTCGGCGGTCCGATCATCCAGGACAAGCTGGGCTTCCGCATCTCGGGCTTCCGCAAGGACAACCCGGGCTGGGTCGACGAATTCTCGACCTATGACGGCCACCAGTTCGCGTCGAACGTGAACTGGGGCAACGACTACTCGCTGCGCGGCGCGGTCCTCTGGCAGGTGACGCCGAACTTCAAGGCGACCGTCTCGGTCCTGCACCAGGGCGACTACTCGAACGACACGCCCGGGGTGAGCACCTCGCAGCCGTCGATGACCTTCCCGACCACCACGCTCATCGAGTCCGGCGTGGTCAACGGCGTGAAGTTCTCGTTCCCGGCCAAGGTTCTGCCCGGCTTCACCACCCCGGCCACCACCTGGCTCGGCAACGGCAACGGCGGCGGCAACGGCCTCTACCTGACGCCGACCGACGTCCAGTACGTCGCCTCGCCGCGCCGCACGATCTTCACCGTGCCCAGCCTGACCCTGGACTACAACTGGAACGACAAGATCGACTTCAAGTCGATCACCGCCTACGACGACTCCACCACCGGCGGCTACTCCTTCACGGCCTCCGGCGTCCGTCCGCTGCCGTCCGGCGTGTCCCAGGCGATCACCAAGCAGCCTCAGCTGTTCGGCACCATCGGCTGGCCGACCGGCTCCTCCGGCGGCGCGGTGCCCTGCGCCAACCTGCAAGGCCCCGGCCTGACCGCGCCGATCACCCCGAACGTCACGGTGGGCGGCGTCGGCTACTGCACGATCTCGCCGCGCTACACCCCGCAGGCGTGGTCGGGCGAAGGCACGGGCGGCAACGGCCCGTCCAACGCGTTCGGCTACTACTTCTTCAACAACCGCCGCGGGCAGACCTCGCAAGAGTTCCGCATCCAGTCGACCGACCCGTCATGGCGGGTGCAGTTCGTCATCGGCGGCTTCATCGAGCACGCGCACAACCACATCAACGTGGGCTCGAGCTGGAACGAGCCGCAGCTGACCCAGGAAGTGCTCGGCATCCCCGAGCAGTGGCTCCAGGGCACCCTGGCCGGCCCGGTGCTGGAGAACCCCGCCAACCCGCTGCTCGACGTGTCGACCCGCAACATCGACATCCTCGAGAACGAACAGTCGGTGTTCGGCGAGTTCACCTTCAACGTCACCAGCAAGTTCAAGATCGTGGCTGGCGTGCGGGCGGTGAACTACGACCAGCAGTTCCTGCAGATCTACGGCGGCACCGTGGCCGGCCCGCCCCCGGGCTGGTTCGGCACGGCCGACGACGGCTCCCAGCCGGTCGTCAACCCCGCCACCCTGAAGGTGACCACGCCGACCACGGGCATCGACACCAACCCGAACTCGCTGAAGCCGTTCGCGGTCAACTACGCCGCGTGCCCGCAGCACATCACGCCCGCCGCCGTCACCGACGCCGCCCAGCAGGCGGCCGGCGCGGCGGGGTGCCCCTACCAGTACACCTTCACCGACCTGAAGGAGAACCCGGTCACCCCCAAGGTGGGCGCCTCCTATCAGCTGACCGAAAACGACATGGTCTATGTGACCTACGCGGAAGGCTACCGTCCGGGCGGCATCAACCCGTTCGTGCCGCAGGTCATGTGTGCCGGCGACCTGGCGACCCTGGGCCTGACCAATTCGCCGGCCACCTATGCGCGTGACTCGGTGAAGTCGACCGAAGTGGGCGCCAAGTTCCGCCTGTTCAACGGCCAGATGCAGGTCAACGCCGCGGCGTTCCACATCGAGTGGGACAACGTGCAGTTCGTCGAAAGCCTGCCGACCTGCGCCTTCTCGTTCACCACCAACGCCGCCACCGCGGCGTCGGACGGCGGCGAAGTGCAGTTCACCGGCCGGGCGATGGGCTTCACCCTGAACGCCAACCTCGCCTACGACAACGCCCGCTACACCAAGGACACCTTTACCAACGGCAAGAAGCTGGTCGCGGCGGGGAACAACCTCGGCGTGCCGGACTGGACGGCCAACGCGGGCCTGCAATACGACACCCGCATCATGGACTTCCCAGCCTACGCCCGCATGGACTACGCCTATACCGGCAAGTACATGCGCACGACCGGCCCGGGCACCAACTCCTACGTTGTGACCACGACGCCGAACTACATAAACGGCAACGAGACGCACCTGATGAACGCCCGCGTCGGGGTCTACTACAAGGACCTGGAAATCGCCGGCTACGTCACCAACCTGTTCAACTCGCAGGAGTGGCTCAGCAAGAGCGAGGGCAGCGGCAGCTACAGCTTCGGCGGCCAGAAAGAGACGCCGCGCGTGATCGGCGTGCAGATGAACTACCGCTTCTAGTCCTCAGCGACTGGAGCTTCACATTGGGGGGCGGGTCTTCGGACCCGCCCCTTTTTGTTTGGCTGGCGCAAGGCGCGAAACCTCCGCCCCCGCGCGGCGTTTTCGGCGCATGGAGATCGTCAGCCTCCTGATCGGTCCCGGTCACCGGCCGCAGACCGGGCTCCAACGCTCGTTCCGTGCGTCGCAAGACTTTTGCCCAAACCTCGCCCGCGTGGAGGCCGGCCCGCCGATCATGCTTGAACGGATGGGCGGCTGAGATGGCGGCAAAAGCCAAGACCAAGGCGAAGGGCAAGCGCAAGGCCCAGGCCAGGACCAAGACCAGGGACCGCCAGCTCAAGGCCTACTGGGCCGAGATCGACGGCCTGCACGACTGGGTGGTCGCCGCGCCCAACCGCGCCGCGGCGCTGGAAGCCTTCGGCGTGCGTCAGAACCTGTTCGCCCAGGGCGAGGCCGGCGAAGCCTCCGATCCCGCCGCGATCGAGGCCGCGCGCGCCCAGCCGCTCACCCCCCTGCGCCGGCCCAAGGGCTCTTCCGAGCCCTTCGCCGCCGCTACCGGCGCGGCGGACTGGAGCGCCGCCATTCCGAAGGGCGCTCCGAAGCCGAAAAAGCCTAAGGAAAGCCGGGGCCGCTCCGACGCCCGAGCCTGGACCGAAGCCGGATCGGCGACCCGTCGACCGGGCCGAGGCCGAACTCGCGGCGATCGAAGGCCGCCGCCGGGACGCCCTGAAGCGCCTGGCCGGGGACCGCGCCCGCCTCGACGACCGGCAGGCCCGCGTCGAGGCGGACTTCGCCATGGAGATCGCCGACGCCCGGCATGCGCTGGAGGCGGCCGGACGGGCGTTCCGCGACGCCGGAGGCTGAGCCGAACCGCCGACGCCACCGGCCGTTGAGTCACTGGGAGTCACCGGCAGTCAGGAGTTGGCCATGGCCCAGAATCGGGAACACCACCACCACGATCGTCCGGACATCGACCCGTACAAGGGCCCGGCCGGCGGCTGGGGCTCGTTGCGGGGCGTGGCCGAGGTGTGGGCCGACGACGCTCCCATCCCCGCCCGGGTGATCAGCGAACTGGCCCGCCAGAACAAGGTCGACGGCTTCATGTGCGTCAGTTGCGCCTGGGCCAAGCCGGCGCATCCGCATCCGGCGGAGTTCTGCGAGGAAGGGGCCAAGGCGACCATCTGGGAACTGACCAAGCGTCGCTGCACCCCGGACTTCTTCGCCCACCACACGGTCTCGGAGCTGCTGGACTGGAACGACCACGACCTGGAGAGCGCCGGCCGCCTGACCGACCCCCTGCGCTACGACCGCGCCGCGGACCGCTACGTCCCCTGCGGTTGGGACGAGGCGCTCGGCGCCATCGCCGCCGAGCTGAAGGCGATCGATCCCAGGCAGGCGGTGTTCTACACCTCCGGCCGCGCCAGCCTGGAGGCCAGCTACATGTATGCCCTGATGGCGCGCATGTACGGCAGCCAGAACCTGCCCGACAGCTCCAACATGTGCCACGAGAGCACCTCGGTGGGCCTCAAGCAGTCGCTCGGCGTGGGCGTCGGCACGGTGACGCTGGAGGATTTCGAAGAGACCGACTGCATCCTGTTCTTCGGCCAGAACGTGGGCGTGAACAGCCCGCGCATGCTGCACGACCTGGAGGCCTGCTCCAAGCGCGGCGTACCGATCGTCACCTTCAATCCGCTGCGCGAGCGGGGGTTGGAGCGGTTCAAGAACCCGCAGTCGCCGGTGGAGATGCTGGGCCCGCACGAGACGCGCATCTCGTCCCAGTACCTGCCGGTGAAGGCCGGCGGCGACATCGCCGCCATCACCGGGCTCTGCAAATGGCTGATCGAGAACGACGGCCCCTTCAACCCGACGCTCGACCGCCCGTTCATCGCAGACCACACCCAGGGCTTCGAGCCCTTCGAGGCGTTCTGCCGTTCCATCTCGTGGGAGGACATCGAGCGGGAATCCGGCCTGGCGCGCGAGCAGCTCGAGGCCGCGGGCCGCACCTACGCCGGGGCCCGCGCGTGCATCGCCGTCTACGGCATGGGCCTGACCCAGCACCGGCTGGGCGTGCAGAACGTGCGCATACTGTGCAACCTGCTGCTGCTGCGCGGCAACATCGGCAAGCCGGGCGCCGGCGCCTGCCCGGTGCGCGGCCACTCCAACGTCCAGGGCCAGCGCACGGTCGGCATCACCGAGAAGCCCGAGCTGGCGCCGCTGAACAAGCTGCGGGCCCTCTACGGCTTCGAGCCGCCGCGCCAGAAGGGCCTGAACACGGTGGAGGCCTGCGAAGGCCTGTTGAAGGGCGAGGTGAAGGCCTTCTTCGGCCTCGGCGGCAACTTCGTGCGGGCGATCCCCGACACCGAGCGCATGGAGGCGGCCTGGCGGCGCCAGCGCCTGACCGTGCAGGTCGCCACCAAGCTCAACCGCAGCCACCTGATCTGCGGCGAGATCGCCTACCTGCTGCCGTGCAACGGCCGCACCGAGCGCGACCAACAGGCCTCGGGCCCGCAGATCGTCTCCACCGAGGATTCCACCGGCTGCATCCACGCCTCCTATGGCCGCGTGGACCCGGCCTCGGACAATCTGCGCTCCGAAGCCGCCATCATCGCCGGCGTCGCCCGGCGCCTGCTGCCGCCCAATCCCAAGGTCCCATGGGAGGCCTGGACCGCCGACTATGCCAAGGTGCGCGACGCCATCGCGGCCACCTACGCCAAGGATTTCCACGACTTCAACGACCGTTTCCATACCCCCGGCGGATTCCGCCGGCACAATCCGGCGGCCGAGCGCGACTTCTCCGCCGTCCCCGGCGGCAAGGCGGCCTTCATGGTCCCTCCCGCCCTGTCGGCGACCGGCTTCAAGGACGAAGACGGGGTGCTGCGGCTGGTGACCGTGCGCTCCAACGACCAGTTCAACACCACCATCTACGGCTATGACGACCGCTTCCGCGGCATCAAGGGCACGCGCGAGGTGCTGATGATGTGCGCGGCCGACATGCGCCGCCACGGCCTTGCGGACGGCGACGAGGTGGGACTGGAATGCGCCCAGGACGACGGCGTCCGGCGCGAGAAGCACGGCCTGCGCGTGGTGGCCTACGACATCCCCGAGGGCTGCGTGGCCGGCTACTATCCCGAGCTCAACCGCCTGATCCCGCTGGGGCACCACGCCGAGGAGAGCAAGGTGCCTGCCGGCAAGGCCGTGCCGGTGCGCATCCTCGCCAAGGCGCGCGCCCAGCGCGAGGAACGCAGCTTCGCTCCGTCGCCACCGGCTTGACCGCGGCCGCACGCCGGCCGAGACGGCGCCTGTGCCCTCTTGGAACAGTCCGGGCGCCCCCGATCTCGGCATGAAAGGCATCCGCCTTTCAACCGACAAGCGTTTGTCAAGACGCCTGGCCAAGATCGGTCGGCTCAGGGTCTGCGCCAATAGTTATGTCCGATACACGACCTAAATATAGCCGCGTCACATGACCCGTCACATCGCCGATATAGTGCCGCCGTCCGGTCGTCATTTTCTCCGTGGGCGGCGAAAGAGTGCGGCGTACGTAACTTCACATAATAGCAACAATCGATATTACCGGCGCTTAATTAAAATTGCTTATTGAACGACGTTATTTCTAGGGCCTAATAAGCCTTGCCATACCTCATTCTGACGATGAGCCGGGGCCGTATGAAAGCGTTCAAGGCAGACAAAGGGGCTGGGCCCATGATCAGGCTGACGGGTGAGCACGCCTACCGTCGCGAACGCTCGGAGGGCATGTTGGCGTGGAACGCGGACGCGGGTCCCGACTTCGATCTGATGGAAGCGTTCGCCGCCGGATTCCTGCTGATCGACGAGAACCTGCAGATCATCCGCTGCAACAAGGCCGCCCGACGCTGGTTGGGCGCGGGCGCCGACGGCTTCGTCCGCCTCCTTGTCGACGCGGTGGAGGAACAGTCCCTGCAGATGCGCCGGCAGGTCCGCGACGCCGTCGTGGAGGGCGTGCGCACCACCCTTCTGCTCAAGCCGACCGGCCAGGAAGCCCTGATCTGCAGCCTGATGCCGATCCGCGAGGTCTCCAGCTGGGGGGCCCTGGTCGCGCTCACACCCCTGATGGGCGGTTCGAACAGGGTGATCCCCCATCTGCGCAGCCTCTACAAACTGTCCAAGGCCGAGGCGGAGATCGCCGCGGCGGCCGCCTCCGGCACGGACGTGGTGCAGATGGCCGAGGCCCGCAAGGTGTCGATCCACACCCTCCGTGCACAGATCGCGGCCGTGAAGACCAAGATGGGCCTGTCGCGGATGACCGAGATCGCCGTCGCCGTCGGCCGCATCGAGGCGGCGGTGACCTGGCTCTGAGGGCTCGTTTCCTTAACGCAGTTTAGTCAAGGTTGGCGATGCGGCCGGCCTCTAGACAGCGTTAAGACAATACACCTGACGCGCGAAGAACCGGGCGTCGGGCCGTATCGAGGAAGCGTCGGCCGCAGGATCCATGATCTGCGCCCGTCCGAAACATGCATTTCAAAGTATAATCCGACAACTGCTCATAAAAGCAGCATGCAGACGTGCGTCGTGCTTCAATAACGTTAAAACAACCTCAATATTGAGGGCTCCCGGCCTACCGCCGAATGTTAGTTGAAGCTGTAGGTCGCCATCCGGCGGCCGCGTTGGGGACGGGGGGTCGAGACCCGCCCGCACAAGCCAGATTGGAGAATTACATGAAGGTTCGTCTTTTTGCGGCGGCGTCTGCTGGTGTCTTCGCGATGATGGTGGCGGGCGCTGCGCTCGCTGACGATCACGGCAGCGATCCGAGCGTGACCGCGACCCTCGGCGTGAATGCCGCCCTGGGCCTCGGCAACTCGGCCTCGCAAGGCAACAAGGTCAGCGGCGACGGCAGCGCCGGCGGCGATCTGACCAACACCGACGCGTCGAAGACCGCCACCACCACCGACAGCCTGAACACCGCCGTCTCCAACAGCGGCAACAAGTCGAACACCGGCACCCAGGCGTCGACCGGCGGCAAGGTCGACAGCGGCAACGGCTCGGGCAACACCTCGGTGGCCGACAGCGGCAACAACGCCGGCAACCAAGCCTCCAAGGGCGGCGCCATCAACACCGGCACCTCCGCCTCCAAGGGCGGCCAGGTGAACAGCGGCAACACCTCGGTGGCCGACAGCGGCAACGACTCCGGCAACAACTCGGGCAACCAGGCTTCCAAGGGCGGCTCGATCAACACCGGCAACCAAGCCTCCAAGGGCGGCTCGATCAACACTGGGACCTACGCCTCCAAGGGCGGCACCAACAACTCCGGCGCCCTGGCCTCCACCGGCGGCGTCAACAACGACGGCAACTACGCGTCCAAGGGCGGCGTCAACAACGACGGCAACCTGGCGTCGGATGGCGGCGTGAACAACTCGGGGACCTACGCCTCCAAGGGCGGCGAAGTGAACTCCGGCAATTCGTCTGTGGCCGACAGCGGCAACAACACCGGCAACCAAGCCTCCAAGGGCGGCCTGGTCCAGACCGGCGCGAACGACGTCGGCGGCGACAACATCACCAACAGCGGGTCGCGGACCTGGAACGTCTACAAGATCTCCAGCGACCAGAACCTGCAGGCCACGGTGACCGGTAACAACACCACCGTGCGCTCGCGCTCGGGCGACGCCTCCACCGGCGCCGTCACCTTCACCGAAAGCGGGTTCGCGGGCATTCAGACCGCGTCCAGCAACACCGGCCTGAACTCCAACGCCCTGGCGGCGACCTCGGTCGCGGCCAACGCCAACATCACGTTCGGCAGCGTCCACTAAGGCCTTTGGCGGATCGGCGCTTCGGCGCCGGTCCGCCTTCCTTGTTCTCCTGGCCGGCTCCTCGTCGGACCGCCTTGCCCAGTGCTTCCGGTTCACGAGTGGGGGAAGAAATCATGCGCCTTCTGCGATCCAGTCTCCTCATGCTCGCGGTCTCCGCCGCGGCAGCCCACGCCGAAACCCCGGCGCCGACGCCGGACCCGGCCCCCGTGCCCTCGGTTCAAAGGGCGGCCAAGCCCATCAGCGACACCGACCTGCAGGACCTCAGCGGCGGCCAGGCGGCCGCGGTCAACGACCAGCAGCTGAAAGCGGTCACCTCGGACAACTCGGTCAACGCCCTCGGCAACATCACCAACGGCCCAGTCACCCTCAACGCCGGGGCCTTCTCCGGCTTCTCGGGGCTGGGCAACTTCGTGGTCAACACCGGCAACAACAACACCCTGCAGGGCAGCATGAGCGTCACCATCGTGATGACGCCCGCGCCCTGAGGCCCTTTTGTCTGGAGAAGGAAAGATGCGCGCCTCCCCGGCCCGGTCCTTCCGGCGCTCGTTCGCGGCCCGATTCCTCACGGCCCAGGTCCTCACGGCCTGCCTAGGCCTGGCCTTGGGCGCGTCCGCCCAGGCCCTGCCCGGCCAGGCCCTGGCCGCCACCGCGCCCCTGCCCACCACCTCGGGCGGAGCCTACAACGTCCAGGTGACCAGTTGGCGGGACATGCCGTTCCGCACCGTGGTTCGTCAGCAGTACGACTACAGCTGCGGTTCCGCCGCCCTGGCCACCCTGCTCCACTTCCACTACGGCAAGCCCGTGCGCGAGGCGGAGATCTTCACCGCCATGTACAAGGACGGCGACCAGAGCAAGATCCGCAAGGTCGGCTTCTCGCTGCTGGACATGAAGCGCTATCTGGCGACCGCCGGATACAGCGCCAACGGCTACCAGATCCCGCTCGACGAGTTCGCCAAGATGTCGACGCCGGGGATCGCCCTGATCAAGACCGGCGTCTACCGCCACTTCGTGGTGGTCAAGGGCGTGACGGCCCGCAACGTGCTGGTCGGCGATCCGGCCCTGGGGCTGAAGGTCTACAGCCGCCACGACTTCGAGGCCGTGTGGGCCGGGATCATGTTCGTCATCGACGACGACCACAACGGCACGTTCAACATCAACAAGGAATGGGCGATGCACGCCACGCCCCTGGCCAGCCCGTATCTCGCGGAGCAGGAAACCGGCTCGCTGATGCTCGACCTGCCCACGCTCTACCAGATCACCCCCGTGTTCGGCATCCCCAACTGAGGAAGCGAGCCATGCGCTCTCACGCCACGTGCCTGTCGGTCCTGATCGTGGGCGCCCTCGCCGGGCAGGCCTGGGGCAAGGATCTGAAGCCCCTGTCGGATTCGGCGCTCAGCGACCTTCGCGGCGGCTTCGTCACCGCCGGCGGCTTCACCTTCGACATCGGCATCTCCACCTCCACCTGGATCAATGGCAGGCTGGCCCTGGCCTCCTCGGTCGCCACCTCGCCGACGGCGCCGACCGGCCCCACGGCTCCGACGGCCCCCACGGCGCCCACCAGCCCCACTTCGCCGACCAACGCAGGGGGCGGTTCGGCGGGCTCCACGGGATCGGCCAACTCGGCCGCGCCGGCAGTCGGCGCCCCGACGGTGACCGTGTCGGCCGGCACGCCGACCGTGACCACCCCGACAGTGACCGTGTCGACCGCGGGGCCGGCGGTCAGCACACCGACGGTGACCGTGTCGAGCGCCTCGCCAGCCGCGTCGCCCGCCGCCCAACCCCAGGTCGCCCAGGCCCAGACTCCGGCGACCCCCGCCTCCGCGCCCCAGACCCCGGCCGCGCCGACGGTGGTGGCCCAGAACCAGCCCGCCTCCGGTCCTACCGGGTCGGCCGGGGCCTCCACCATCACCACCACGACCTCCGATGGCGGAGCAACCACCGTGATCCAGAACCCGAGCCAGGTGATCAACGCGGTCACCAATTCGGCGAACGGCCAGGACATCCGGCTGAACACCGCGGTCAACATCGTCCTGCCCGGCTACGAGGCCGTGCAGCGCAGCCAGTTGCTGTCCGGAATGGGGATGAAACTCGGCGCGGACGGCTCGTTCGGCATCGTCTCCGCCCTGCCGCACTGAACGGCATAGTCAGTTCTGACGATGACCCGCTGTCGCAATTGAGCACAAGTCATATGACGGAGAAGCCCAAGTATTCGATCGAATTCTAGGGCTTCAACAAGGCTCATTGCCGATCATTCGAGGGTGGCGAAATGTCGGGACGTATTTTTTATTTCACAATGTGCAGCGCCCTCGCGCTGGAGCTGGTGGCGTCAAGTCAAGCCAGGGCGCAGGACGTGATTCCCACAGCTCCGGCCGCAGCGACGACCCTCGACGAGAAGATGAGCGTCGAGCTGCGGCTGAGCGATCTCGAACGCAAGGTGCGTGAACAGCAGGTCACCCTGGACCAGCAGAACGACATCCTCAAGCGGCAGGAGGCCCTGATCGAGCGGCAGGAGACCGCGCTGTCGTACCGCAGGCTCGCCGGATCGACCCTGGACGCCCTCCGGGGCGGCGGCCCGGGCGACGCGACGGCGGCGGCGGCGGCAGGCGCCGCGGCTCCCGCCGCCGGAGACCCAGCCCAGGGCGGCCAGGTGCAGATGGCGGCCAACCCGTCCTCCCCGGTCGGCGAAGCGCCCCCGCCCGCCGAGCCGTCGCAGAACCTAAACGCGGCCTTGCCGGCCGAAAACACCGGCGTGCTCACGCGCCCCGGCCACTTCACCCTCGAGCCGTCGTTCACCTATTCCCTGTCCTCGTCCGACCGGCTGGTGTTCCGCGGGGTGGAGATCGTCACCGGGATCCAGATCGGCGAGATCGAGGCCGACCAGGCCCAGCGCAACACCGGCATGGCCACCCTGACCGCCCGCGTCGGCCTGACCGACCGCGCCGAGCTGGAGGTCCGGGCGCCGTACGTCTATCGCCGGGACGTGGTCACCACCTTGGCGCAGCGCGACCAGGCCATCACCACGACCTCGGACCTGAACGCCGCCGACGTGGGCGACATCGAATTCACCGGCCGCTACCAGCTCACCTCCGCCGGCGGCAAGTGGCCGGTGATCATCGCCAACATGCGGGCCAAGAGCGACACCGGCAGCAATCCCTATACCGTGCCGCGCGACCAGTTCGGCGTCGCCGCCGGCCTGGCGACGGGCTCGGGGTTTTGGGCCGTGGAGCCCAGCCTGAGCGTCCTGTTCGTCAGCGATCCGGCGGTGCTGTTCGGCAACATCAGCTACCTTCACAACTTCTCGAAGAACATCAACCAGTCGATCGGCGGCGTCCTCGTGGGCCGCGTCATCCCGGGCGATTCCCCCGGCATCACGGGCGGCTTCGGCTTCTCGCTGAACCCGAACTTCTCGTTCTCGCTGGCCTACCGGCACAACTACATCTTCGGCACCAGCACCCAACTCGGCGACACCGTGCAGCGCTCGACCTCGCTGCAGGTGGGCACGCTGCTGTTCGGCATGTCCTACGCCGTGAACCCCCACTACACCCTGAACGCCCAGATCGAGATGGGCGTGACGCGCGACGCGCCCGACGTGACCTTGACCATGCGCACGCCGATCTCGTTCTGATCCAATCCGAACGAAGTCAGACCCAAAGCCAACCCCTTCCCCTCGATGGGGAAGGGGCCTGCGGTAGGGGGAGCCTCGAGGGAAAGGAAGGGGTCCGGCTGGCGCGGGCGCGCTGGGCGGCGGGCCGCCCCTAGTCCGTGATCATGTACGGGGTCAGCTTCTGGAACAGCTCCTCGCGCGAGCAGACGCCGAGCTTGCTGTAGAGGTGCCGGATGTGGGTCCGCACCGTCTTGACCGAGGTGTTCAGCTTGTGCGCCACGGCCTCGGCGGTGAGGCCGGTGCTCAGCGCCTGGGCGATGTCCCGCTCGCAGGCGGTGAGGCCGAACACTTCGCGCAAGTCGACCCAGTGGCGCTCGACCTTGTCCGAGGCGAACGAGGCGGTGACGCCCACCAGGCGTCCCGGCAGCCGCACCGCCGCCGCCAGCAGGTGCTCCTCGCGATCGCGATTGGCCAGGCAGAGGACCGAGACCTCGCCCCCGGCCTTGGACACGAAGTCCTGGAAGCGCCGGCTGTCGGCGAGGTTGCGCGGCCGCACGGCGTCGCCGCACAGCAGCAGGGGGTCCCGCCGCTCCAGGAGGGCGGCCCCGGCGGCGTTGCACCAGTGCAGCGCCAGATCCTCGGTGAGGATCAGGCGTGCGCGGCGCCCCAGCTTCAACCAGGTTTCCATCACCGGTTCAGCCGTGTCGGCCAGGAAGATTGCAGCGTTCATCGCATAACCTAGTGTACCTGCGCCCTTCCGGCCCAACATGTCGATCCGCGCCACGTACAGAGCGAAGCGAAGTCGCCGCAGGATGTAAGTTCATTCGTAACACTCGGATTCAAGCGAAAGAATACTGCTTTTTAATGATGCGTTAGACATTGTCAGGCGGATCGTCTGCCGATCATCCGGTCAGATAGATCACCTCGTGAGGGAATCTCGGACGTAGACACTAAATAAGCTACGCCTCTGCGAAACGCCCCCAAGACTTAGCCCTGGGAACAGGCGCGCGCCTCGCCGGTTGAAAACACGCCAGCGAGGAGACCGTCATGTCCAAGGCCCCGCCCATCCCATCCGAACAGCAAGGCCGCTCACCCGGCCACGACGACGTGTCCGGCCGCCATGAGCGCCCCGGCGGCGCAACGGCGCATGCCAACGAGAACACCGCGCATCAGGGGCAGGGCGCCAACACGCGGCAGAACACCCACCGCTCCGGCAAGACCCAGGACCGTTGATCGTGCCGACCACCCTCCCGCGCCCCTGGGCGGCGCGGGCAAGGTGGAGATCGCCCGCCGTCACGCGCCAAGCGCGCGTCGATGCCGAGCAGCGCTCGCGGGGACCCTAGCCGCCGAACGCGGCAGGCCTGGCGCTCATCCCTCCAGGTAGTCGTACAGCACCCGCCCGTAAGGCAGGGTCAGGTCGGCGATGAAGTGGTGGGCCTCCACTAGGCAGCGGACCGGCAGGTCGGCCACCGGGGCGTTGACGTGGGGGGTCAGGTGCAGCCGCCCCGGCCCGCGCCAGGAGCCCTTCACGTGGATCTCGGTGAGGTTCAGGGCCACCAGTTGGCAGATGGCCGGGCAGCCGTCGATGCCGGGGATCAGCTTGAGGTTGACCTGGGTCTTGGCGAGCTTGGCGGCGGTGGCCTCGCCGTTGCCGGCCATGCTCTCGTGTTTGTAGCCCATGGTGCCGAGCGCGACCTGCTGGCCGGCGTATTCCAGCGAGCCCGTCAGGGTGTCCTTGACGATCTCCATCTTCGGGTGGGCGTATTTCTTGGGAAAGCCCCAGATCTCGCGCCCCGCGGCGATCGGCGGATCGTCGTCGAGGTACATCTGCGAGACGAAGTTCATGTCCTCGCCGTTGAAGCGGCAGGGAATCACCGTGCCGGACTCGGTGTAGCTGCCGAAGCCCGAACTATCGGGCATCTTGATCCACTCGTAGCTGACCAGCGGCTTGTCGATCGGCTCCAGCGGCTCGGGCAGCTGGCGGCGGATCATCTCCGGGTCGCTCTCGTAGGTGATGACCATGTACTCGCGGTTGACGAAGCGGTACGGCCCGGCCGGATAGCTCGGCCCGGCCAGGGGCATGGACGGCAGGGCGCGGATGGCGTCGGCTTTCATCGGCTCACTCCGCGGTCCAGCCGCCGTCGATCGGGATGATCGCGCCGGTGATCGAGCGCGCGGCGTCCGAGGCCAGGAACACGGCCAGGGCGGCGATCTCTTCCACCGTCACGAACTGCTTGGTCGGCTGGGCGTGCAGCAGCACGTCGTTGATCACCTGGTCGCGGGTCAGGTGACGCGCCTCCATGGTCTCGGGGATCTGCTTCTCCACCAGCGGCGTCCACACATAGCCGGGGCAGATGGCGTTGGCGGTGATCCCGGCGGTGGCCGTCTCCAGCGCCACGGTCTTGGTCAGGCCGGCGATGCCGTGCTTGGCCGAGACATAGGCCGACTTGAAGGGCGAGGCGACCAGGGCGTGCGCCGAGGCGGTGTTGATCACCCGGCCCCGTTTGCGGCTCTTCATGCCCGGCACGGCGGCGCGGATGGCGTAGAAGGCGGCCGACAGGTTGATGGCGGTGATCTGCTCCCACTTGGCGGGCGGGAACTCCTCGATCGGCGCCACGAACTGGATGCCGGCGTTGTTGACCAGGATGTCCACCGCCCCGAGCTTTGCCTCGGCCTCGGCGACCATGGCGGCGATCTCCTCGCCCTTGCTCATGTCGGCGCCCGAGTACAGCGCCTTGACGCCGAAGTCGTGCTCGATGCCGGTCCGCTCGGTCTCGATGGCGGCCGCGTCGCCGAAGCCGTTGATCATCACGTCGGCGCCCTGTTCGGCATAGGCCCGGGCGATCGCCAGGCCGATGCCGCTGGTCGATCCGGTCACCAGAGCAACCTTGCCTTTGAGCATGTACGCCTCCCCTAGCCAGCCGGCGCCTCCGGCGGCGGGAAGTCTTCACGCATCACACTGACGTATGCATGAAGTATTGGTGACATATTTTATTCCGCGAGAGCGTCATGCGCGTGTCGCAGCGACCGTTCAGAAATGAAGGATGGACGCCAAGACCCCCCAACATCACGTCAAGATCGACGAATCCTGGAAGCCGGAGCGCTGCGGCCGGGTGGCCCTGGTGCTGCAGGGCGGCGGGGCGCTGGGCGCCTACCAGGCCGGGGTCTACCAGGCCCTGCACGAGGCTGGCATCGAGCCAGACTGGGTGTCCGGCGTCTCGATCGGCGGCATCAATGCGGCGATCATCGCCGGCAACCCGCCCGAACGCCGGGTGGAGCGGCTGGAGGCCTTCTGGCGCCGCATCACCGACCGCACCGTGTGGCTGCACACGCCCGACGGCGACGTCTATCGCCAGGCGCGCAACATGACGAGCGCGATGTACACCATGGCGATGGGCCAGCCCGGCTTCTTCTCGCCCCACCCCGTCAGCCCCTGGCTCACCCCGTCGGGGGCCCGGGCGGCCACCAGCTACTACGACAACGGCCCGCTCAGGCAGACCCTGCTGGAACTGGTCGACTTCGACCTGATCAACAACGGCCGCTGCCGCTTCTCGGTGGGCGCGGTGAACGTGCGCAGCGGCAACTTCATCTTCTTCGACAACGCCACCCACGAGATCGCGCCCGAGCACGTGATGGCGTCCGGCGCCCTGCCCCCCGCCTTCCCGGCGGTCAAGATCGGCACCGACTTCTTCTGGGATGGCGGCATCGTCTCCAACACCCCCCTGCAGCACCTCCTGGCCCAGGACGACGACATCAACGCCCTGGTGTTCCAGGTCGACCTGTTCAGCTCCGCCGGAGAGCTGCCGCGCGACATCCACGACGTGATGGGCCGGCACAAGGACATCATGTACTCCTCGCGCACCCGCCAGGTGACCGACATGTTCCGCCGCCTGCAACGGTGGAAGAAGCGCGCCTACAAGGCCCTGGTGAAGGCGCCCGACGACCAGCTGACCGACGAAGAGCGCAGGATGCGCGACAAGCTCGCCAACCTGCCGGAACACACCATCCTGCAGCTGATCTACCAGCAGAAGTCCTACGAAGGCAGCGCCAAGGACTACGAGTTCTCCGGCACCTCGATGCGCGAGCACTGGGTCAGCGGCTACGACGACACCCGCCACACCCTGATGCGCAAGGACTGGCTGACCATGCCCCCCGAAGGCGCCGGGATCGTCACCCACGACGTGCACCGCGAGCACGAGCGGGTCTGAGCCAACCTCCCGCCTGTCCGCCGTCATGCTCGGGCTTGTCCCGAGGATGACGATCAGAGCATCTTCACCCGGCGCAGCACCACCAGGCACAGGCCCACGACCGCGGCCATGCCCGCCAGGCCCCACCAGAAGCCCATCGGGCTCTGCATGCCCGGCAGGCCGCCCAGGTTCATGCCGAAGATGCCGGTCATCAGGGTCGGCGGCAGGGCCAGGACCGTGGCGATCGACAGGATGTAGAGGTTGCGGTTGGTCTGTTCCATCAGCCGCGCCGAGTGCTGTTCCTGCAAGAGGCGCGAGCGCTCCTGAACCAGGTCCAGGTCGTGGCCGAGCGCCCCCAGCCGCTCGATGGCGGTGCGCAGCAGGTTGGCCTGGTTGTCGTCGATCCAGCCCGGCAGGCGCGCCATCAGGCCCAACAGGGCGTGCTGCTGGGGCGCCATGTGCCGGCGCAGCCGCGCGGCCACCTTGCGCACCCGGTTCAGCCGTTCGGCGGCGTCGTTCACCCGGCCGCCGTCCAGCACCTCCTCCTCGAGCTTGTCCAGGTCGTCGGACAGCTCCAGCATGATGTCGCCGAGAGTGTCGGTCACATGGTGCAGGAACTGGGCCAGGAGGCCCACCGGCCGCTCCATCTTCAGCCCCTCGCCCAGCGACCGCTGCAGCTTGTCGATCGCCGTCAGCGGCTCGCGCCGGGCGCTGATCAGCCGGTCGCTGTCCAGATAGAAGCGCAGCACGTCCAGGTGGTCCGAGCGCTGCGAGAACTCGTGGTGCAGGTCGCCGACCACGCCGGTCAGGCCCGACCCGGCCGGCTCGATGCGCATGTGGCTGTCGCCGCCCAGCAGCATGGCCTTGGCGGCGTCCGGCACATAGGGCGTCTGTTCGATCCACGCCCGCGTCCCCGGGCCGGCCTGGTCGAAATGCAGCCACACCACCTGGTCCTCGTCGGCCAGGGCGGCGTCCACCCGCTCGGCCGTGAGGGCCTCCAGCCGGCCCGCGCCGTCGACCGCGTAGCCGCACACCAGCCCCTCGGCGGAGGCCGGCGCGTCGGCGTCGAAGTTCGGCATGGAGGTCATGCGCGGGGCCGGAAGGCTGGAGCTGAAGCCCCGTTCATAACGGCCGAGCGACACGGTTGAGTGACAGGCCCGAGCGCCCTGGCGAGAGCACCGGGCTCGCGCCAGGAGGGGACCTGGAGGCAGGCATGCCCGCCTGCGGAACTGGCTTGGGTGTTGGCGGTTTAGTCGCTCGGATCGTGATCGGCGGGACCACGCCGATCATGGCTCCACGACGCCATCGGCGTCCGCGATCGTCGTGGCGCTCGGGCTGCGGCGATCTCCGTTCCTGACGGTGTTCGCGTCTGGCAGGCGACGGACCTGACCAGGATAGGAAACTATCAACGTTCTCCCGGACTTGGGAGAGTTTCGGGTCCGGTGGCCGCGTGGGCCTCGCCGCGCGTTGTCGAGTTTGGTCAGGAGGAACCAGGATGACGGATGACGGACAGGTCGGTGGCGATCTCCCCTTCTCAGGGCTGGTCGCCGATCTGTCGAAGCTGGAGCGGATTCATTCGGGGCCGCGGCATAGGTCTACCGCGGCCGCCTCTCGGGCGCCGCCATCGTGGTGAAGGCGGGCTCGGCGGAACTGGCGAGAGACCGCGCGGCCGCGTCCGTACGCCATGAATAAGAGCTCCTCGACGGCCTCGACCTGCCCGAGGTCGTCAGGGTGCTGGAGCCGGGGATGTCGGTGATGACCAAGCCCTTCCCGATCGATGCGATGGCGGCGCGCATCAGGCTGCTGATCGGGAAGTAGCGGCGACGCTCGCGCGCCGGCCGCGGTCCGGATGGCGAGTGATCCGGATGGGCCCGGGCGCCGTAGTTGGTGCATGTCGCGCTCGGCCCAGGCCTGTTCGCTGCCTCGTCGCGCCATCCTGGCGGGGGGGCTCTGTTGGCTGTCGCCGATGCGATGGGCGATGGCCGCCGCCATGCTGGAGCGGCTGGCCTTCGCGGCGCTCCGCAACGGCCACAAGATCGGCGAGCAGCACATGACCTTCGCCGAAGGCGACGGACTGACCGTGCGCACGGAGGTCGAGATGACGGTGAAGCTGGGCCCCCTGACGCTCTACCGCTATCGGCACGACGCCACCGAGCGTTGGCGCGACGGCCGCTTCCAAGGCCTCGACACCAGGACCATGGACAACGGCAAGGCCCTGCAGGTCTCGGCCCGCCGCGAGGACGACCGGGTCACGATCACGCCCGCCGCCGGCGGCGCGCTGCGGGCCGGCAAGGACGCCCTGCCCTTCACCCACTGGAACCGGGCGATCGCCAGGGCTCCGCTGTTCAACCCCCAGGACGGGAAGCTGCTGCGGGAGTCCGTGGCGGCGCCGGTGAGCGGGTCCGTCATGCTGGCGGACGGGACGAGCCGCGCGGCGGAGGGGGTGGCGTTCCGGGGCGACGCCGACATCGAGGACTGGTACGGCGGCGACGGCGTCTGGACCGGCCTCACCGGCCGGCTGAAGGACGGCTCCCTGCTCGAATACCGCCGGCTCTGATCGTCAGCCCCCGGCCTTGCGCGCCGCCAGGAAGCCCAGGGTCGCGGCCAGGGCGGTGAGCGCGCCGCCCCAGGTCATGTCGATCACGGTCAAGCGCGTGGCCCACAGCCGAAGCGTCGCCTGGTTGGTCAGGTCGTAGGTCCCGTAGGCGACCAGGCCCAGGACGAGGCCGGTCCAGGCCGCCGTCCGCCATTGGCCCGTCCTGAGCGCCGGGGCCACGGCCAGGGCGACCACGCCGAACAGGTAGACCAGGTAGAAGGCGATGGCGGCCGCGCCGTTCAACTGCTCGGCCAGCAGGGGTCCCAGCACCGGCCTGTAGAGCCTCGGCCCGGCCAGGGTCAGCCAGACGGCGTCGGCCGCCACGAAGGCCAGGGCGGCGGCGCCATAGGCGGCGAGATAGGGGAGCATGATCTGTTCTCCTTCCTTCAGCGGCTGGCCCGCAAACGGTAGTGGCTGACGCCCCAGACGGTACCGCCCTCGTGGCCGAACAGGCCCGCGGTCGCCAGGAAGAACAGGCGCCACCGCCGAAACCACAGCCGGGCCTCGCCGCCGTAGACCTTGCGCAGCACCGCCATCACCTCGGTTGCGTTGCGGTCGTAGTTGGCCAGCCAGTCGAGCGCGGTCTGCTCGTAGTGCACGCCCTTCCAGCGCCAGTCCGCCTCGACCTCGAACAGGTCGGCGAAGCGGGCGATCAGCCCATGGCTGGGCATCACCCCGCCGGTGAAGAAGTGCTGGGCGATCCAGTCGTTCGGGTCGGCCGCGTCGAAGCGGTAAGGGGCATTCGCGTGGGTGAACACATGGATGAACAGCCGGCCGTCCGGCTTCAGCCAGCCGCGCACCCGGCCCAGCAGGCCCTCCCAGTTGGACATGTGCTCGAACATCTCCACCGACACGACCCTGTCGAAGGTCCGGTCGATGGAGAAGCTGTTCATGTCGGCGGTGACGACCTCGAGGTTGCCGAGCCCGCGGAGGCGGGCCTCCGCCTCGATATGGCGACGCTGGGAGTGCGAGTTGGAGACGGCGGTGATGCGGGCCGCCGGGTAGGATTCCGCCATCCACAGGCTCAGCGAGCCCCAGCCGCACCCGAGCTCCAAGATCGACTGGCCGTCCTGCAGATCGGCATGGCGGCAGGTCTGCGCCAGGGCCGCGTCCTCGGCGCAGGCCAGGTCGTCGCCCGCGTCGTAGAAGCAGCACGAGTATTTGCGCCGCGGCCCCAGCACCAGGGCGAAGAACTCCGGCGGCAGTTCGTAGTGCTGGGCGTTGGCCGCCTCGGTGTTCTCGGCGATCGGGCGCAGGGCCATCTCGCGGGCGAAGGCGCTTTCGAGCGCGGCGGGCGCGGCGGCCAGCCGGCGACGGGTCCGCGCCACCAGCCAGCGGACGCCGGCGCGGGTCATGACGTCGGGCAGCGGCGCGCCCTCCAGGGCGTGCACGGCGGTCTGGGCGAGGCTCACGGGCGTGATCTCCTGGATGGAAAGGGGATGAAGACGGGCACGCGGTCGCGGTAGGCGGTGAACGCCTCGCCCCGCGTGCGGCGCATGTGCGCCTCCAACGGCGGCACCCCCGTGCCGAAACGCAGCACGGCGAACATCAGGGCGGGCGCGAGAAGCGCCAGCCAGCCTTGGGGATAGGCGCCCGACAGGTCGATGGCGAAGGCCGGCCAGGCGAACCAGCCGATCCATTCGAACAGGTAGTTGGGATGGCGCGACCAGCCCCACAGCCCGGCGTCGCAGATGCGGCCGGCGTTGGCCGGATCGGCGCGGAAGGCCGCCAGCTGCCGGTCGGCGAGCGCCTCACCGCCCACGGCGACCACGGCGACGGCCAGGCCCAGCGCGTCGCCCCATCCGAAGCGCGGCGCGGGCCTGTCCGCGCCAAGGGCGATGGCCAGGGCGAGCACCGTGGAGACCGGCGCCTGGACCTGCAGGAACCAGAACAGCCGCGGCTGGAGGGCCTTGCCCCAGTCCCGGCGAAGCTCGCGGTAACGGCCGTCCTCCTGCGGGGCGGCCGCGACGCGGACCGCCACATGCAGGCCGAGCCGCAGGGCCCAGACGACGACGACCGCCGAGACCAGGGCGCGGCGCAACAGCGGGCCGTGGCCGCTCGTCCAGGACAGCGCCAGGGCGGCCGTGGCCGTGCCGAAGGTCCAGAACACGTCGACCCAGCCGATGTCGTGGACCCGCTTCTGCCAGGCCCACGCCGCCGCCATGACGACGGCCATGAACAGCAGGACGGCCAGCAGCGCGATCACGACCGTCCCCCCGTTTCCCGCGTCACGAAATCCCGGACCAGCCGCACGACCGGGGCCAGGAAACGGATGGGATGGGCGATCGCGCCCAGGATGAGGGCGTGAGAGAGGCCGGGGAAAGTCACCGCCTCGACCCGGCCGCCCCGCTCGCGGACGCGGGCGGCCATGCGCTGGGTGTTGCCGGGATCGACCACCTTGTCGCCCGCGTCGGTGATCAGAAGCAGCGGCGGCGCCCGGCCATCCACATGGTTGATCGGCTGGGTGTCGGGCCGGGCCTCGGGCGGGCCGAAGATCGTCTTCAGCTCGTCGGAGTGCAGCGGCAGGAAATCATAGGGACCGGCCAGGCCGATGACCCCGCGCAGGTCACGCGCCGGGTCCATGTCCACGGCGGACAGCCAGCGGCGGTCCACGCCCAGCATCACCGCGTTGTAGGCGCCGGCCGAATGGCCCATCAGGAACAGCTTGGCCGGGTCCCCGCCATGCTCCGCGGCGTGGTCCCTGGCCCAGCGCACCGCCACGGCGCTGTCCTGGAGGAAGGCCGGATAACGCACTTCGGGATAGAGGCGGTAGTCGGGCAGGATCGCCACGAAGCCTTGCGCCGCCAGAGTCTGGCCGACGAAGCGGTAGTCCTTCTTGTCGCCCGCATCCCAGCCGCCGCCGTAGAGGAACACCACGACCGGCCGGCCGCCGGCGACGGCGCCGGGAGGCTGGTAGACGTCGAGCGTGCGTCTTGGACCGCTGGCGTAGGGCAGGCCGCGCTCGACGGCGATCGACGGATTGGCGGTCAGGTTGGCCAACAGGTCCGTCGCCGAGCAGCCGCCGAGACCGACGGCCAGGACGCCCGCGACGAGGCCGCGCCACATGGTCAGATCCGCAGGAAGATCTGCGCCAGCCGGGCCAGGCCGGCGAGCTTCACCGGTCCCTCGGTCGCCGACAGGCAGAGGCAGGTTTCCCCCTCGCAGGCCACGGGCTGGTGGCGGTCTTCGGGCCCGCGCTCCACCAGATCGCCCGGCCCGTAACGCCCCTGGTCGTCCTGGAAGGCGCCGGTGATCACCACCAGCCGTTCCTTCCCGGTGTGCCCGTGTTCGGGCATGCCGCGCCCGCCTTCGGCGCGGATCAGATAGAGCTTCTCCCCCGGGTCGGCGATCCTGGACAAAGGCTTCAGCGCGGCGCCGGCGCCGATCGGCGTCCAGAAGCCCCTGGTCATCTCCTTCAAGGTCACGCGCTGGGGCTCCGCGGTCCGGTCGAGCGAAGCCATGGCGCGGTCCAGGGCGTCCGGGGCAAGAGCGGCTTGCGGCTCGGCCTGCAGCAACGCGCCGCCGACCGCCTCCAGGCGGCCGACCTCGCGCCGGCAGGCCGCGCAGGTCTTCAGGTGCACGCCGAGCACCAGGCGTGCGCCGGTCTTTAGGCCGCCGGCGGCATACTCGACCAGGGTGTCGGGATCGGGGTGGGCGGTGGTCATCCTTGGTCTTCCAAAAGGTCGCGAAGGCGCTTCATCGCCAGGCGAAGACGCGACTTCACGGTGCCGAGCGGCAGGTTCAGGCGAGTGGCGATGGCGCTGTGCGGCTCATCGTCGAAGAAGGACAGGCGCACCACTTCGAGCTGCTCCTCGGACAAGCCGCCCATGGCGGCGCGCACGCGCCGGCTGTCCTGGGCCGCCTCCAACTCCGCGTCGGCGCGGGCCGGTTCGCCGTCCATCATCGGGTCGAGGTCCACCAGCGGGGCGCCGCGCCGACGGCGGGCGGCGTCGATGCAGGCGTTGCGGGCGATGCCGAAGATCCAGGCCTCGCCCGTGCCCCGCGTCGGGTCGAACAGCGCCGCCTTGCGCCAAACCGCCAGCATCACCTCCTGGGTGATCTCGTCCGGCGCATCCACGGCGCGCCGCACCATGAAGGCCTTGATCCGGGGAGCCATCAACAGGAACAGCGCCTTGAACGCCTCCCGATCGCCCCGCGTGGCGATCGAAACGACGTAGCCGCCGGCGCCCGGCCCTTCCGCATGCCCATCGCCCATGGTCACCGGCGCCCTGCTGATGAAGGGCGGCGACAGCGCGGCAGTCGGCCAGGTGAAGGCTGCATCCATGACCTCGTTACGAGGCGTGTTGCGCGATGGATCACCGCTCCGGTGATCCGAGCCCAAGTCGCGTCCGTAGTCCAACCAAAAGCCCGCGCGGGGCCGCTCCAGGAGAGCCATGGACGTGCACGATCTTCCCGGATCCCGATCGGAACGCGCTCAACGCATCGCCGTCTGTGGCGCGGGGATCTCCGGCTTGTCGGCGGCCTGGCTCCTCTCCAAGCGCCATAAGGTCACGCTCTACGAGACCGGGCCGCGCCTCGGCGGCCATACCTGCACGGTCCGCGCGCCCGCGCCGGGGGGCGATGTGCCGGTCGACATGGGCTTCATCGTCTACAACGAGGCCGCCTATCCCAACCTCGTGGCCCTGTTCCGCCATCTCGGCGTGCCGACCCGCGAGACCTGCATGTCCCTCGGCATCTCGCTCGACGACGGGGACCTCGAGTACGGCAGCCGCGGGCTCGGCGGCCTCCTGGCCCAGCCGTCGAACCTGATCCGGCCCCGCTTCCTGTCGATGATCAGCGAACTGATCCGCTTCTACCGCGATAGCCCGCGCGACATGGCCAACCGCACCCTCGCGGGCCTCACCCTGGGCGACTACCTGAACGCCCGTGGCTATTCCGAACCCTTCCAGACCGATCACCTGCTGCCCCAGGCGGCGGCCATCTGGTCGTCGCCGGTGGCGCGCACGCGCGACTATCCGGTCGAGGCCTTCGTGCGTTTCTTCGACAACCACGGCCTGCTCAAGCTGATCGACCGGCCGCTCTGGCGCACGGTCGTCGGCGGATCGAGCGCCTATGTCGACAAACTGATGGCCGACTTCCGCGGGTCGGTGCGCCTGGGACACGGCGTCGGCGCGATCAGGCGGCTGCCTGACGGCGTGCAGGTTCGCGATCGCTCGGGAAGCGTCGAGGCCTACGATCAGGTGGTGATCGCCAGCCATGCCGACCAGGCCCTGGCCATGCTCGACGACGCCTCTACGGGCGAGCGCGCCCTGCTCGGCGACATGCGCTATGGCGCCAACAAGGTGGTTCTGCACACGGACGACAGCCTGATGCCCCGCCGCCGCCGCGCGTGGTCGAGCTGGAACTACGTCGGCCATCGCGGGGAGCGCGACGAGGCCGCGCCCCCGACGGTGAGCTACTGGATGAACCGCCTGCAGGGCCTGCCGGGGCCGCCGCTGTTCGTCACCCTCAACCCCGCGAGGCCGCCTCGCCCGGACAGCGTCATCGAGGAGCGGACCTTCGACCATCCGCTGTTCGACAGCCCCGCGATCGCGGCCCAGGTCCGGCTCTGGTCGCTGCAGGGCTGCAGGCGCACCTGGTTCTGCGGCGCCTATTTCGGGTCCGGCTTCCATGAGGACGGATTGCAATCGGGCCTGGCCGTGGCCGAGGCGATCGGGGGCGTGCGCCGGCCCTGGACCGTGCCCAACGAGTCCGGACGCCTCCCCGGCTTCGGCCTGCCGTTGGAGCGGGCCGCATGATCTCAGCCCTCTACGCCGGCGTGGTGGTTCACGAGCGCACGCGGCCGGTCCGGCGCAGGCTGCGCTACCGTGTCGCCCAGATGCTGCTCGATCTGGACGAACTGCCGCGCCTGGACCGCGACCTGCGCTGGTTCGGCCACAACCGGCGCGCGCTGTTCAGCTTCCACGACCGCGACCATGGCGACGGCATGGGCCGCCTGCGCGGCTGGATCACGGGCCAGCTTGCCGAGGCGGGCTGCGGCTTCGCCCCCGGCGCCATCCGCGTGCTGTGCATGCCGCGCGTCTTCGGTCATGTCTTCAATCCGCTCAGCGTCTTCTTCTGTCACGATCAGGCGGGCCGGCTCGGCGCGGTCCTCTACGAGGTCCACAACACCTTCGGCGAACGTCACAGCTATGTGGTGGCGGTCGACGACGACACCAGTTGGCCGGTGCGCCAGCACTGCGACAAGGCCTTCTACGTCTCGCCTTTCCTGCCCATGGCCCTGCGCTACGACTTCACCCTGCGCCCGCCCGCCGAGGGCGTGAGCGTGCAGGTGGCGGCCTCCGACGCCGAGGGGCTGTTGCTCGACACCTGGTTCACCGGGCGGCGGCAGGCCCTCGAAGACGCCCAACTCCTGAAGTCCCTGGCCGCGTTCCCGCTCATGACGGTCAAGGTGGTTGCGGCCATCCGTTGGGAGGCGCTGAAGATCTGGCTCTCGGGCGTCCCGTGGATCGCGAAGCCTGGGCGCCCGATGCCGGCTGCCCGGTCCCAGGCGTAGGGCCCACGGCCCAAGACCAACAAAAACCGACGACGCCAAGATTTTCCATCGGATTCAGCTTTCCTGACTGATCCGAATTACCGCTGGCCTCGTAGCCATATTCGGTATTCGTCAGGTTTTTCCTTTTCTCCTCCCGTTCATTCGGCGCGGGATCGTGGAATAGCGCTCGTCGAATACCTCAAAATGGCGGGAACTTCAGCGAAAGATCAGCTTTGGCGCCCGTCGCCAATGATCAAGGGGATACCGATGGGTTCGACACTCGCGAGGGCCATGGCGCTGTTGCCAATCGCCTCACTTCTGGTCGCGGGAGCGGCGCACGCCCAGGACCTTGCGCCACCGGGCGGGCTGACCGACAGCGGGCGCCTGTTGCTGACGCAGGGCGTCAGCTCGGTCGAGGGGGCGGCGGGCGGCGGCATCGCCTCCTGGGCGGTGATCAGCGGCTACGGCACGCGCGACTCGATCGGCGCCAATGCGCACTTCACCAATGTGTCCCTGCCCAATTTCGACCTGCGCACCTACGGCGGATCGGTCGGCCTGTACGACCGGGTCGAGCTGTCCTACGCGCGCCAGAATTTCGACACCGGCTCGACCGGCGGCAAGCTGGGCCTCGGCAACGGCTTCACCTTCGACCAGGATGTCGTTGGGGCCAAGGTCAAGCTGTTCGGCGACGCCGTCTACGACCAGGACAGCCTGCTGCCCCAGGTCTCCGCCGGCATCCAATACAAGCACAACGACCGCGGCGCGGTGATCCATTTCGTCGGCGGCAAGGACGACACGGGCGTCGACTACTACGTTTCGGCCACCAAGGTCCTGCTGGCCCAGAACCTCGTGCTCAACGCCACGGTGAGGGCGACCAAGGCCAATCAGATGGGCCTGCTGGGTTTCGGCGGCGACAAGAACAACAGCTACCAGGCCGAATTCGAAGGCTCGGCGGCCTATCTGGTCACGCGCAAGCTGGCAGTCGGGGCCGAGTACCGCACCATGCCGGACAACCTGAAGTTCGCCAAACAGGACAACTGGCTCGACGTGTTCGCCGCCTACGCCCTGAACAAGAACCTCTCGCTGACGCTGGCCTACGCCGACCTCGGCTCCATCGCCACCTTCCAACACCAGCGCGGCGTCTACGTCTCGCTGCAGGCCGGCTTCTGAGTCGGCGACAGGGGACAAGATCATGATCTCGAAAATCCGGGCCGCCGGCCTCGCCCTGTCCATCGCCGCGGGTCTAGCCGCCGCTCCGCTCACCGCATTCGCCGCCGAAGGCGCCGCCAATCGCGCCGGCGCGGACCCGATCGCGGGGGACGGCGTCTTCAAGGCCTTTCACGGCAAGGAGGGCATCGACCGTCTCGTCGACGACTTCGTCGTACGCGTGACCAGCGATCCGCGCATCGCCAAGCGCTTCGAGGGCGCCGACCTCGCCAACCTGCGCCTGCAGTTGAAGGCCCAGTTCTGCTACCTCGTCGGTGGCCCCTGCACCTACGAGGGCAAGGACATGAAAGCCACCCACGCCGGCATGGGCCTGCAGAACCGGGATTTCAACGACCTGGCCGAGGACCTGCAGATCTCGATGGACAAGGAGCACGTGGCCTTCCAGGCGCAGAACCAGCTACTGGCCAAGCTGGCGCCGATGCAGCGGGTGATCGTCACCAAGTAGGAATTCGGCGGGCGGCGGCTTGCCGCCGCCGCTCGTCCCCAGCGTGGCCATGCGCGCAGACCGGCGGCGCTGCGGCGGGCGACGAGCCTTGTTGCCTCCCGCGCCGTTGAAGAGCATAGGGCGGCCGTGCCCAGCCTGTCCGCCCTGCCTCGCGCCCGCGTTCGACGTGAAGTCCTCAAGGCCCGCCTCCATGCGCGGCGGCTCCGACGCACCGCCGTGATCATCTCGGTCGCGGTGCTGGGCGGCCTGGCGGCGGCCGGGTACGCGCGTCTGTGCGACGTGATGATGGACGTGCATCGGCGGCTCTTCTCCCTGTCCCCCCAGGCCAGCCTGCTTCTGTTGCCGGTGGGCTTCGCCCTCGTCGCCTGGCTGACCCGGCGGCTGGCGCCGGAAGCCAGCGGCAGCGGCATTCCGCAGGTGATCGCGGCCGCCCAGCAGAGGTGGAGCGGGCGCTGGGGCGGCCAGCGGGTGACCTTGAGGACCGCCCTCTGGAAGGTGCTCCTGTCGGCGATCGTGCTCCTGTGCGGCGGCTCCATCGGGCGGGAGGGGCCGACGGTGCAGGTGGTGGCCGGCATTCTCCGGTCGCTGACCCGCGGCCTGCGCGGCGGCCCGGGGCGCAGGGCCATCATCATCGCCGGCGGCGCGGCGGGCGTTGCGGCGGCCTTCAACACGCCCATCGCCGGGGTGGTGTTCGCGGTGGAGGAGCTGGCCAAGACCTTCGAGCAGCGCACCCTGTCCATCGTCATCCTGGTGGTGGTGATCGCCGGCTTCACCTCCTGGGCGATCCAGGGCGACTACGCCTATTTCGGGGTGCTGGGCTCGAGCCCGGCGCTGGGCGGCGCCTGGCTGGCCGCGCCGGTGTGCGGGGTGGCCGGCGGCTTTCTCGGCGGCCTGTTCTCCCGTCTCCTGGGAAATGTGACGGGCCCCGGCGATCATCCCCTGGCCCGGCTGCGGCGGGCGCGGCCGGTCGCCTTCGCCGCGGCCATGGGCCTGGCGGCGGCGCTTCTCGCCCTGGTCTCGGGCGGATGGACCTTCGGGGCGGGCTATCAGGAGGCCAAGGCGCTGCTGGCCGGGCAGCCGGGCCAGGGCATCGGCTTCGCCCTGGCCAAGTTCGGCGCGACCCTGGCGGCGGCTTGCGCCGGCCTGCCGGGGGGAATCTTCGCCCCCTCCCTGGCCACCGGCGCGGGAGTCGGGGCCGCGGTCGCGCACCTGGGTCTCGGCGTGGCGAGCCGTGACGCCGTCGTCCTGGGCATGGCCGGCTATCTGTCGGGGGTGGTCCAGGCGCCGCTGACCAGCGCGGTGATCCTCATGGAGATGACGCGCGATCCCGGGCTGGTCGGCCCGCTCATGCTGTCCGCCCTGCTCGGCCGCTGGGTTTCGGGCGCCGTGTGCAAGGAGCCCATCTACCATCAGCTCGCCAAGAACTGGCGGCCGCCGGTCGGATCGGCCACCCCGGCCGCCTAGCCAGGCCGCCCGGCTTGGCCGCCGAGCGGAATTTCACGGCCGCCGCCTCACTTCAGCGCCGGCCGGCTGACCAGATCCACGAACCCGACGATGAGGGCCAGGGCGACCAGATGCGTGGCCATGTCCATGACGGTGATGTCGAAGGGGTGGAAGAACTGCAGGATGAAGCCGGCCAGACCCGCGACGCCCAGGGCGCCGACGCTCGCCACCAGCCGCGGCTGCAGGGGGCGCGCCCGCCGAAGCACCAGCACCAGCAGGCCGGCCAGCGGCACGCCCACGCCCAACAGGAAGAGGAAGCAGTAGTGCCTCTGGCCGATGGCCCAGCCGGCCTGCTCCTGCTCGGGCAGGAACTGCAGGCAACCGACGCCGCTGATGACCACCCACAACAGCGCGAACGGCGCCGGCAGCCACGCCCAGGCGCGGGAACGGCCGGGGATCGACAGGTGGAAGGCGGCGATCACGCCGGCCACGCCGGTGGCCAGGGTGGCGAACAGCTCGATGGCCACGCGCGGATCGGACGCGCGCTGGGCGAACACGGGCAGGTTGGAGCGCAGCAGGATCGGCACGGCCGACAGCACGGCGATCGCCGCCAGCCAGGTCAGGGCCCGCGCCATCGGCGGCGCCAGGCGCTTGACCGGCGCTGCGGTGGAGGACAGCTGGGCGATCAGGTCGTCGGTGTTCATTCCGACACCCCCGCCCTCAGGCGCAGGGCCTTGATCGCCCGGTGCACGCTGACCTTCAGCGCCCCGACCGACTGCCCCGACACCTGGGAAGCTTCCAACAGCGACATCTCCTTCACCTTCACCAACTCCAGCGCCTCGCGCTGACCGGGCGGCAGTTCCGCGATCATCGCCTGCAGGGCCTCGGCCTCGATTCCGGCCTCCACATCCTTGTTCGCCCGAGGGTCGGCGAAGGTTTCATACGCGCGCTCGTCCTGTGTCTCCCGGGCGCCTTGCCGCACTCGCTTGCGCAGGGCGTCGATGGAGCGGCGGTCGCAGATGGACGCCAGCCAGGGCGTGAACGGGCGGACGGGATCGTAGGTGTGGCGCACCCGGTGCAGGGTCAAGAGCACGTCCTGCACCACGTCTTCGGCCCGATCGGGATCGGCGCAGCGGCGGCGCGCCAGCACGCGCAGGAACGGCAGGATCTCGCGCAGCAGGCGGGCGTAGGCGGCGTTGTCGCCGTCCTGGGCCGCGGCCATCCAGCGCGACCACAACCGGTCCTGCTCAAAGCCGGTCATCCGCCTCTCGAATCCCCCCGCCCGACAATTTTCCGGACCAGACCGTAACCCGGCCCCGGACGCAACGAACAAGTCAATGCGGGGCGCTCAGGCCTCGCCCCAAACCTGGAGACGACCATGAGCCCCATCAAGACCGGCGCCGCTTCCCTGCTCGGCGCTTTCGCCCTGTCGACCCTCGCCGCCGCGGCCGCCAACGCCCAGCCCGTCGCCCAGCCGGCCGGTTCGGAGAAGTGCTACGGCATCGCCAAGGCGGCCAAGAACGACTGCGCGGCGGGCGCCCATTCCTGCGCCGGCCAGGCGACCAAGGACGGCGACAAGACCTCGTTCGTCTACCTGCCCAAGGGCGCCTGCGCCAAGATCGCC
>DASYBX010000139.1:0-8105 GCA_036500495.1 Caulobacteraceae bacterium | reverse complement strand
CGGCGTCCGCCCGACCAGCACCAGTCCGCCCCCCGCCAGGAAGGCCGCGCCGATGGCGGCGGCCACGCCGAGGAACAGCGTCCGGGACGGTTGCGACGGATGGGTCTGGCGGCCGAGGGCAGCGTCCATGGGCTCGTCTCCGGCCCATAGGAGAGTCCGCAGGCGAAGCCTTGTCAATTTCGCCGGTCACGGCCTCGGCCACGCCGGCCTGCTCAGGGCGCCGCCTTGCGCGCCACCTCCACGCTCATGCCCGTCTGCGGACGCCGGGATCGGATCAGCTTCAGATAGGCGTCGTCGATCGCCCGGCGCGCGGCCGGGGCGAACAGATGCTCGCGCGGGCCGTGGACGATCGCCGCATCGACGCCCGCCGCATCGGCGAACAGCCGAAGGCCGTGGAACGACCCGGTCATGGGCGCCCCGTCGCGCACATAGAGCCCCTCCAGATGGGCCCCGCAGTCCTCCAGGCTGTCGGCATAGCCGACCACCCACGCGCCCTGGGCGGAATCGGCCAGGCACTCCGACGGATCGGGCGGCCGCGGCGGATCGCGGCCGATCAGGACGCCGGCGCCGATCCACAGGAACAGGGCGGCGACCACGACGGCCCCGCCGAGGAACGCCGTCCGCGAGGCTTCCAGGCGCGCCGCCCGACCGAGTGCTGCATCCATGGCTTCACCTCCGCCGACAGGAGATTACAGGTGTAGCCGAGAGTCAATTACAATTGTAATCTCAAATGAGATCGCAGCACGGCCGTCGACCATCGCCGTTCAACCGGTGTAGCGGCAGAATGCCGTCCGCGATCGACCTGTTCTGATGTTGTGAATGTCTGTTTTCGGACTTTTCCCCCAAACCTTTCGTCATCCCGGCCGGAGCGCTCGCAGAGCGCGCAGAGCCGGGACCCAGCAGCTCCCGCGCTCAAAGCTGCGACCGGCGCTGACACCGAAAACGGAGCGCAGCTAGACTGGGGTCATGGTCGGCCAGAACGCCTTCATCGCCGTCTACATCATGGCCAGCGGGCGCAACGGCACGCTCTACGTCGGCGTGACCAGCAAGCTCGGATTGCGTGTGGAGCAACACAAGTTCGGGATATTCGGCGGCTTCTCGAACACGTACGGCTGCAAGACGCTCGTCTGGTACGAGCGCCATGGCGCGATGCTGGAGGCGATCCGCAGGGAGAAGCAGATCAAGCGATGGCGTCGTGATTGGAAACTGACGTTGATCGAGGCGGCCAATCCCGAGTGGCGCGATCTCTCGGAGGCATGGTTCGAGGCGCCCGAAGGTCCGCTGTCCTGGATGCAGCAGCCGTAGGTGACGGCGGCGTTGAGGACAGGAGCTGCTGGGTCCCGGCTCTGCGCGCTCTGCGACCGCTCCGGCCGGGATGACGGGGGTTTGGGGATTGGCGGGAATGTCCGAAACCCGCCCGCCCTACCGAGACATTCGGCCCCTCCGCGGGCGCCGGCCCAATGAGAATCGAACCGGAGGCGACGCCGTCACGCTATTCTCGAGGCATAATCGCGCCAACCGGCAATCGCATAGGAGGAACACGCCATGGTCCGGCATCTGCTCAGCACCGCCGCCGTCCTCGCCGCCGCAATCGCGCTCGCGGCCACGGCGCCCGGCGCGACCTCCTGGGCTCAAGGCGATCCGGCGATCGTACAGCATCAGGACGCGCTGCTGCACGGCCCGGCGAGCGAGACCCTGGGCAATCCCAAGGGCGACGTGACCATCATCGAGTTCTTCGACTACGCCTGCCCCTACTGCAAAGCCGCCGAGCCTCGTCTGGAAGACTTCCTGAAGGCCGACAGGAACGTCCGCCTGGTCGTCGAGGAATTCCCGATCCTGACGCCGCAATCCGTCGTCGCCAGCCGGACGGCCCTGGCCGCGGCGCGGCAAGGCAAGTACGCGGCCTTCCACCAGGCGCTCATGGCCTATCGGGGCGGCCTGGACGAGGACGCGATCCTGGGCGTGGCCCGCAAGGTCGGGCTGGACATGGAGAAGCTGCGCAGGGACGCGGCCGACCCGGCCTTGCAGGCTGCGATCGACGCCAACCTGAAGCTCGCCCGGGCGATCGGCGCGCACGGAACGCCCACCTTCATCGTCGACGGCCGGATCCTCACCCAGCCCTCGGCGAGCATCAGCTTTCCGGATCTGGCGGCGGCTTCGCGCCGCGCGCACAAGCCGGCGTGAGCATGGAGCGCGATCGTTCCTCACCCCGAACGGACTAAGCGCTGCGGCTCCATCGAAAGCGCAAGGCGAAGCCCTTGCGGGCTGCAACGCAGAGGTGCAGGATCGGGTCGGCCTCAAGGGAGGCCTACGGTCCGCGTAAAGGGCTTCGCCCACCCCCTGCAGCCTCCAATGCCTCACTTCCTGCCCGATTGCGGACCCCGGGCGTCTTGGAAGGAAGGGCAGTCATGACCCAATCGCAATCGCGAGCACTGACCTCTTCGACTCCGGCGCTCCCGCAGCGTGCGAACATCGAACATCTGAAGAAGCAGGCGAAGGCCCGGCTCGCCGAACTCAGGCGGGATCGCCCTGACGCGACCCTGGCCGATGCGCAGCTGGAGATCGCCCGGTCCCTCGGCTTCCCGAGCTGGCGGACTTTGAAGAGCGCCTTCGACCAGCGCAGCGCGGATGGCGAGGGCGCCGTCGGCGACTGGATCGGCTGCCCCGAAGGCGGCGTGCCGGTCGCGCTTCACATCCGCCGGGAAGGCGAACGGCTGCGGGCCCAGTTCGACGTGCCGAGCCTCGGCTACTTCGGCGACCCGGCTGAAAACCTGTCGGTGGTGGACGGCCGCATGACCTTCCAGATCACCACACGGGGCGTCAACGCCCTCTACGAGGGCCGCTGGGACCCGGAAGAAGGCGCCTGGACGGGCGTGTTCACCCACGACGGCCGGCCGATGCCGCTGGCCTTGCGCCGCGGCGTGCACCGCGCGCCTCGCGTGCAGGGCCTGGACGGGCTGTGGGACGCCAGCATCGAGGATGGCGCGACGCTCACCTTCCGCATCGTCACCGATGACAAGGGGACGTTCGCGTGGCTCAACCACTCGGCTGTTCCGGGCCAATGGTTCCAGGCGGCGCGGATCGCACGCTCGGGATCGGAGGTGGCCTTGGAGATGAGGACCCTGCGCGTGCAGGGCGTTCTGGCCGAGGACGAAGCGCGGATCGAAGGCGTGATCCACCGGCAGGAGGGCTCTGCCGCGATCTGCTTCCTGCGCCGCAAACCCGGCGCGCCGGCGCCGAAGGCGGAGGCTTAGCTCGGCGCGACGCCCTGCGAGGCCTGGTGCGACGCTAGCGCCGCATCAGGCTTCCGGCGAAATCGACCACGCACATGGCGCCGTAGACCCGGTGCGGGCCGCAGGCGACGCCGGCCTCGCGGAAGGCCGGGTTGAAGATGTTGGCGCGGTGGCCGCGGCTGGGCACGCCGGCGTCGACGATCAGTTGCAGCACCACCTCGCGCGGGTTGGCGTAGCCGTAGGAGATGTCCTCGGCCATCAGGCTGGCGAAGGCGCCGTTGCGGTGCAGGCGCTCGCCGAGCGATTCCCCGCGCGGGCCTTCGTGACCGAAGCCGCCCTGCGGACCCTGGTAGTCGGCGTGCGACAGCGCCGCGCCCTCCAGGGCCGCATCGGCGCCGAGCGGCGGCAGGGCGGGCTGGCGCATCAGGAAGTCGACCGCCTCGGCATAGGCGGCGGGATCGTCATAGGCGCCGCTGGCGCGCGACAGGGTGGCGGCGTCGCGCAGGGCGCGGGCATAGGCCTGCGGCTGGGTGCGCGCGAGGTTCAACTCGTAGAGCACGCCGGAGTCGAGCGATCCCCCGTCCGGCGAGCGCCCGTGGGCGTCGGCGCTGGGGGCGCCGGCGAAAGAGGCGAGCAGCAGCAGGCAGGCGAGCCCGCCGGCCGCCCCCGCAAAAAGGGACCTGGCCATGCACTTTCCGTCGTTCGATTCCCCGCGCAGTTGAGCCTGGCAGGGTGCGGTGAACGATTGGTGAGCGGGATTGCTTAAGCGATCCTGTCGGTTAGCTTGGCCGCCATGACGCCCCCCGCCACCCCGACGATGACCGCCGCCGACCGGGCCGAGGCCGACCAGGCCATGGCCGACGCCTTCCGCACTCAGGCCGGCTGGTGCCGCCAGAACCATGTGGCGCCGTTCACCGCCGACCTGGCCGAGGCGTTCCTGCGCGATTTCGAGGCGGGCGGGGAATGGCGGCGGCTGCTCGGCGGCTGGCCGGGCAACCCGATCGCCGACGCGGCCGTGCTGCGCGCCATCGGCGGCGCCCATCGCCTGGCGCTGAAGGGCGTCGAGCCGTTCGCCGCGGTGTTCGCCCGGCTCGACCGCGATCCGGCCGCGCTGGACGAGGTGGCCCGCGCGGCGGCCGCCTGGCCGGAGATGCCGCAGTGGCTGCAGAACCCGCCCCAGACCAACGAGGTGATGCGGGCGGCGGTGTTCCTGCCCGGCTTCATGCTCGTGGCGCGGACGCAGGGGCTGCCGCTCAGGATGCTGGAGATGGGCTGCAGCGGCGGGCTCAACCTGCTGTGGGACCGCTATCGCCACCAGCTCGGCGCCACGGCCTGGGGGCCGGAGGACTCGCCGGTGCGCCTGCAGCCGGAGTGGCGAGGGGCCTCGCCCAGGCCGGTCGAGCTCGTGGTCGCCTCGCGCCGCGGCGTCGACCAGTTGCCGGTGGACCTGTCCGACCCCGAGCAGCGCAACCGCCTGCTGTCCTACGTCTGGGCCGATCAGGCCGAGCGGGTGGCGCGTGTGCGCGGCGCCCAGGAGATCGCCCGCCGCGACCCGCCGCCGGTCGACCGGGGTGACGCCGCCGACTGGGTGGAGGCGCAGCTGGCCGAGCTGCCGCAGGGCCAGACCACGGTGCTCTACCATTCCTACGTCTGGTCCTACCTGCCCTCGGCGACCCAGGCCCGGATCAGGGCGGCCCTCAGCGCCGCCGGCGAGCGGGCCGATGCCGGCGCGGGCCTGGCCCACCTTGGCTTCGAGAGCGTCGACGGCACGGAGAAGACAGCGCTGACCCTGACCCTGTGGCCCACCGGCGAGCGGCGTGTGCTGGCCGACGCCCACCCGCACGGCCGCTGGGTGCATTGGCTGGCCGACTGACGCGCGCCGGCTTGGCTGGCGCTGGCAAATGACTAGTTAGAACGATCACCTCCGCGGAGCCTGCCTGTGCCGACACCCGAACTGCTCACGCCCATCGCCCTGCGCGGCCTGACGCTGAAGAACCGCATCGTGATCTCGCCGATGTGCCAGTACAGCGCCATCGACGGCGTGGTGACCGATTGGCACCTGGTGCACCTCGGCCGGTTCGCCATCGGCGGGGCGTCGCTGGTGTTCGTGGAGGCCACGGGGGTGGAGGCGCGCGGGCGCATCAGCCCCGGCGACGTGGGCCTGTGGAACGAGGAGCAGGCCCGGGCCCTGTCGCGCATCGCAGACTTCCTCAAGGCCAATGGCGCGGCGGCCGGCATCCAGCTTGCCCACGCCGGGCGCAAGGGCTCGACCCGCCGGCCGTGGGACGGCGGCGCGGGGCTGGACGATGGGGACGCGGCCAAGGGGGAGGGGTCGTGGGAGACGCTGGCGCCCAGCGCCATCCGCTTCGCCGAAAACTATCCCATGCCCAAGGCCATGAAGACCGCCGACATGGCCGAGGTGATCGTCGCCTTCCGCGAGGCGGCCAGGCGCGCGCTCGACGCCGGCTTCGACGTGGTCGAGGTGCACGCCGCCCACGGCTACCTGCTGCACGAGTTCCTCTCGCCCCTGTCGAACCACCGCACCGACGACTACGGCGGCAGCCTGCAGAACCGCATGCGCTTTCCGCTGGAGGTGGTCGAGACGGTGCGGGCGGTGTGGCCCGAGCACAAGCCGCTGTTCCTGCGCCTGTCCGCGTCGGACTGGGTCGAGGGCGGCCTGACCATCGAGGACACCGTCGAGGTGGCCAAGGCGGCCAAGGCGCTGGGCGTGGACGTGGTCGACTGCTCGTCGGGCGGCAACGCCCCGGCCCAGATCCCGCTGTCGCCGGGCTACCAGGTCCTCTTTGCCGAAGCGGTGCGCAAGCAGGCCGGCGTGGCGACCATGGCCATCGGCCTGATCCTCGACGCCGAGCTGGCCCAGGCGGTGATCGCCGAGGGCAAGGCCGATCTGGTGGCCCTGGCGCGGCCGGCGCTGGACGATCCCAACTTCGCCCTGCACGCGGTCGCCGCCCTGACCGGCCAGCTCGACTACGCCTTCGCCCCGACCCCGGCCAAGAGCGGCCTCGACCGCCTGGCCCAAGGGTTGCGGCACATGACGCGGTAGCCGCCGCCCGCCGCCTTCTCGTCGAACGTCGATCTCCGGACTTGATTCTCGCTCGTGAGTTGAGTCCTTATGGCTCCAGCCAAGCTCGGGTGGGGGAGCATGCTCAAGTCGGTCGACATCCTGATCGGATTCTCGGTGATCATGCTGGTGGTCAGCATCTCCGTGACCCTGGTCAACCAGATGATCACCGGCATGCTCAACCTGAAGGGCTCGCAGTTGCGCGACGGCGTGTGCCGGCTGCTGCGGTACATCGACCACGGCATCAACGACGACAACGCCCGTGTCCTGGCCAACCTGGTGCTGAAGGACCCGATCGTCGCCACGCCGCGGTTGATCGGCGGCCACCGGTTCGCCTCGATCATCCAGAGGGAGGAGCTCACCGTCCTGCTCATGCGCATCGCCGCCGACGAGGCCACCGAGCTGAACTTCAGTCCCTTGCCCGAGACGGACCAGACCCCGGCCCAGACCGATCCGATCAGGATCGCGATCGAGGGGCTGGAGGCCCAGGTGGCGGCCAAGCGGAAGGCCGCGCCCCTGAAATGCTGGCTGCAGGGCCTGTGGAACCGGATGCAGGGCCAGGCCACCCGGGACGAGAAGCAGATCGCCGCCCTGTGGCTCCGAAAATCGATCCGGGACAATGGCCTGAGCGACCTGCATGGGGCGCTCAAGTGCATCCGGGACAAGATCGTCGAGCTGGAGATCGCCCATCCGTCGTGGTCGGCCAGCACCCGCGCCAACCGGGCCATCCTCGCCTGCGCCCAGTGCGACTTCGTGGCCAAGATCAATTCCTGGTTCGACCAGACCATCGACCGGGTGGAGGAGGCCTACACCTCGGGCAGCCTGATCTGGACCATGCTGGCGGCGCTGGTCATCGCCTGCGCCCTGCAACTGGACTCCCTGTCGATCCTCAACCGGCTCGGGGTGGACGACAAATACCGGGCGACCCTGGTGATGGAGGCGGGCCAGTATCCGGACCTCGTCAAGCGGATCACCCAGGCGCCGGGCGACGCCTCGCCCGTCCAGGATGTGCAGGCCTCGGCCGCGGCGGAGACCAACGCCCAGGTTGCGGACGCCCAGGCCAACGCCACCGAAGCCAAGGCCAAGGCCGGCGACCCGACCGCCAAGAGCGAGCTGCCCATGGACCAGGGCGTCGCCCAGAGGGCGAGACGGGTGTCCAACCGGCTGAAGGAGGTCGAGAACCAGGAGAAGTCCACCCAGGACGCGATCCTGGACGTGATCAGCACCAGCCAGATCATCCGGCTGCCCGACTACGACCACTACTGGACGCAGATGAAGACGGCCTGGCCGGGCGTGCTGCTGTCGGCGGCCCTGCTGAGCCTGGGCGGCCCGTTCTGGTACGCGGTGCTGGCGAACCTGCTGAAGCTCAGGTCCGTGCTCGCCTCCAAGGACGACGAGAACCGCAAGGAGCGCCAGAGCACCCAGAACGACCCGCGCGGCAAGGATCAGAAGGACGCCCAGGGCCAGTTGATCACGCCCTAGGCGCGCCTGGCTCCGCCAGCAGGCGCTCGGGCGCGGCCGCGGACTTGAGCTGCTCGCAGGTGCATTGCGTGGGCGCCTTGTCGGGCCGCCAGCGCATCAGGCGGGTCCCGTGCCGGAAGCGGCCGCCGGTGACCTGGTCGTAGCGCACCTCCACCACCAGCTCGGGTTTCAGCGGCGTCCATTCGGCGCTGCGCTCGGTGCTCCAGCGGCTGGGGCCGCCCGGCGCGTCGCCGGTGAAGCCGGGGGCGCCCTTCACCGCTTCCAGCCGCCTGGTCAGCGCCGGCCGCTCTGCGTCTGTGATGGTCGAG
>DASYBX010000138.1:0-4114 GCA_036500495.1 Caulobacteraceae bacterium | reverse complement strand
GGTCGCCGACGCTGAGCACCGTCGGCGACCCGGTCTGCTGCGCCCGCCGCACCAGCGCGTCGAGCCGGGCCGAGAGCTCGCCGAACGAGAACGGCTTGGTCAGATAGTCGTCGCCGCCGGCGCGCAGCCCGCGGATGCGCTCGTCGACATCCCCCAGGGCGCTGATCATCAGCACCGGAGTCTCCCAGCCTGCATGGCGGATCGTCTCGACGATGGCGAGCCCGTCCATCGAGGGCAGCAGGCGATCGAGGGTGATCAGGTCGAACCCGCCGGCGGTCGCAAGCGCCAGGCCCTCGCGCCCGTCCTGAGTGTGGACGACCTCGAAGCCGAGCTTCTCGAGTTCGGCAACGATCTCGCTGTTGGTCAGCGCATCGTCCTCTACCACCAGCACGCGGGTCATCGGCCGCCCCAGCTTTGACTCCGGACCCGGCCGTGGCCCCGGAGTTGTGCGGCCGCTTTGGCCGCTGAGGATACCGACCGAGTGATCATTCAGGCCATCCCCTTCACGGAAGCGGGGTCCCAGCCGCCGCCGAGCGCGCGGATCAAGTTCACGCTGGCCTCCAGGCGGCGGACCTTCACGTTCAGGTCGATGCGCTTGGCCTGCAGGGCCTGGGTCTGGGCGACCACCACCTCGAGATAGTTGACCGCGCCCTCCTCGTAGCGGCCGAGCGCGATGTCTTCGGTGTTGGCCGCATCGACGACGGCGGCGTCCTGGTCGACCGCCTCGGCCCCCAGCCTGTTGAGGAGGGCGAGGTTGTCCTCGACCTGCTGAAACGCACCGAGGACCCGCCCGCGGTAGGCCGCGGCGGCTTCGTCGAACTCGGCGCGGGCGCCGGCCACCTGGGCGCGTCGACGTCCACCGTCGAACAGCGTCATGGCCAGCGACGGCCCCACGGTCCAGTAGGCGTTGCCTAGGGTGAACAGGTTGTCGAGGCCGGTGTTCTGATAGCCGCCCAGGGCGGTGAGCGAGAAGTTGGGGTACAGGGCGGCGCGCGCGACGCCGATGCGGGCGTTGGCGGCGGCTGCCCGCCGCTCCGCGGCGGCGATGTCCGGACGGCGTTCCAGCAAGGTCGAGGGCACGCCAGCCGGGACGCTGGGAAGCGTCAGATCCAGCCCGGCGGCGGGCAGGTTGAATTGCGAAGCGGGAACCCCGACCAGGCTGGCGATGGCGTGCTCGAACAACGCGCGCTGCCCCGAAAGGTCGGAAAGCTGGGCGCGCGCGGACTCCACCTGGGCCTTGGCCCGGGACACATCGAGGCCGGATACGATGCCGTCGTCGTGGCGGTCCTGCGTCATCCGCAGGGCGCGCTCGTAGGCGGTGATGCTGCTGGAGACCAGCGACAGCTCGGAATCGAGGCCGCGAAGCCTGAGGTAGTCGTTGGCGAGTTCCGCTTCGAGGCTGAGGCGCACCGAGGCGACATCGGCGGCGTTGGCCTGGGCGTTGGCCCGTCCGGCCGCCTCCAGGTTGCGCACCCGGCCCCAGAGATCGACCTCGTAGTCGAGTTCCGGACCCAGGGTGTCGGCGTAGTAGACGTCCGGTTGGTTGGCTCCGCGCAGCGGGCGGTTGTCGGATTGGCGGTTGCGGGTCACGCTGGCGCCGACGCCGAAGCGCGGCATGGCGGCGGCCTCGGCCTCGCGGGCCAGGGCGCGCGCCTCGCTGTAGCGGGCGAAGGCCTGGGCCAGGGTTGGGTTGCCGCCCTCGATCTGGGCCTCAAGGGTGTCCAGGCGGGAATCCCCGAAGGCCTTCCACCAGTCGCCGCGCGGCGACTCGTCGGCGGGCTTGGCCTCGGTCCAGGGGCCGGTCTCCTTGAACGCCGTCGGGGTGGCGACCGCCGGCGGCTGGTAGGGCGGCGCCAGCGAGCACGCACAGAGGCCGCTGCTGACGAGAAGGACCAGGAGGGCTCGCAACCGGCGCATCGGCTAGGCCGCCTGTCCGGGCCGCGACCGGGCGGCGACCCGCACCGCCTCGCCGTCACTGAGGGAATCCGGCGGGTTGTTGATCACCCGGTCGGTGGCGCTGAGACCGGACGCCACTTCCACGGCCGAGCCCAGGTCGCGTTGCACCTTGATGTAGCGCATCGCGGCCCGCCCATGCGCGTCCACCACCGCCACCGCCATGCCCTTCTGGCGGAACATCAGCGCGCTGGCCGGCACCTGCACCACGCCAGGGGCCGGCGGCAGGATGAACTGCACCTGGGCGTATTCGCCGGGCTTCAGCAGGTTCTGCGGATTGTCCATCTGCAGTTCGACGAGGACGGAGCCGGATTGTGCGCCGACCGCGCCCGAGGTGCTGACGAGTTTCGCGTCGAACGTCCGGCCCGGGTATTCCGGTACGGACAGATGCGCCGTGGCGCCTGGCCCGACGGCGGCGGAATAGCTCTGGGGCACGTGGACGTAGATCCGCAGCCGGCGGACGTCGGAGACGGTGAACAGCCCCGCATCGTTTGCGCCGCCAGTGGTTATCAACGCGCCGATGTCCGTGGTCCGGGCGGTGACGAACCCGTCGAAGGGGGCGACGATGCGCTTAAACGACTGCAGGGCCTCCAGCCGGTCGACGTCGGCCTTGGCCGCCTCGACCAGGGTCGTCTTGGCTTCCAGGTCCTCGGCCTTCTCGTCCGCCTCCTGATGCGAGACCGCGTCGCGGCCCAGCAGGCGGCTCCACCGCGCCGAGGTCGTCTGGGCGAACTTCTGGTCGGCGACGGTGGTGGCGAGGTGGGCTTTGGCCTGGGCGAGCTGCTGATCCAGTTCGGGGGTGTCGATCTCGGCCAGCAACTGGCCGGCCTTCACCGGGGCGCCGATGTCCACCGTCCAGCGCTTGAGGTAGCCGCCGACGCGGGCGTGGATCACCGCGCTGTTGGTGGCCTGGACTTCCCCGGGGAGGGTCAGGGTTTCCGCCTCATGCCCCGCGGCCGGCGAGATCACGTCGACGGTGGGGGTCGACTCCGCCACGGCCTTGGTTTTGAGCTGGGTGCTGGCCATGCCGCGGGTGACCACGCCGAAGGCGACGATCAGCACTGCCACCGCCGCACCGCCCAGCAGCAGGGGTTTTAGCCACGGCTGCGATCGATGGAGCAGGGCCTCTGGATTAGCTTGCATAGACGTCTCCGAGGTCGGGATCGGGCGCGGTGGCGGGCGCGGACTTCTGGCGGCCATGGGCCAGGCTGAACACCACCGGCACGAACAGCAGGGTGGCGACGGTGGCGAACAGCAGGCCGCCGATCACGGCGCGGCCCAGCGGGGCGTTCTGTTCGCCGCCTTCGCCGAGGCCCAGCGCCATCGGGCCCATGCCGATGATCATCGCCAGCGCCGTCATCAACACCGGCCGGAAGCGGGTGAATCCGGCCTCCATCGCCGCGATGACGGCGTCGCCGGTGAACTCGAGCCGTTCCCGCGCGAAGCTGACCACTAAGATCGAGTTCGCCGTGGCCACGCCCATGCACATGATCGCGCCGGTGAGCGCCGGCACGGACAGCGGCGTGTGGGTGGCGAAGAGCGTCCAGAGGATGCCGGCGAGCGCGGCGGGCAGGGCGGTGATGATGACGAACGGGTCGATCCACGACTGAAAGTTCACGACGATCAGCAGGTAGATCAGCACCACCGCGCCCAGCAGGCCGAGCGACAGGCCGGTGAAGGCGCTGTTCATGGTGACCACCTGGCCACGAAGGGTCACCGTGGCGCCCTTCGGCAGGTCCTTGGCGGTGTCCTTGAGCACCCTTTGGATCGCGGTGGCGACGCCGCCGAGGTCGCGGTCCTGCGGAGTCGCATAGATGTCGAAGGATGGCTGGATCGCGTAGTGGGACACCACGGCGTCGGCGGCGCCCCGATCGATGGTGGCCAGTCCGCCCAATATTTGAACGTCGCCACCCTTGGCGCCGCTTACCGGGATGTTCTGGATCTTCGACAGGCTGTCGACGTCCTGTTGTTCGCTCTGCACGACGATGGGATAGGAGACCCCGTTTTTCGGATTGAGCCAGAAGGCCGGCGCGGTCTGGAAGCTGCCGGCCAGGGTAGTCACCATGGTGTTGGTGACGTCACGTTCGGTGATGCCGAGCTTGTCCGCCTGGGTCCGATCGACGTTTACGCCGAACTGCGGATAGTGGCTGGATTGCTGGAG
>DASYBX010000137.1:0-14359 GCA_036500495.1 Caulobacteraceae bacterium | reverse complement strand
CCCGAGGAGCTGGCCGAGGCCCGCGAAGGCGCCGAACTGGTGCTGGAAGCCTCCAAACCCTTCGATCCCCAGGCCTTCCTGGAAGGGCACATGACGCCGGTGCTGTTCGGCTCGGCGCTGCGCCACTTCGGTGTCGAGCAGTTGCTGGAGACCCTGGGCGCCTACGCCCCGCCGCCGCGCCCGGTGGCGGCCGAAAAGAACGGCCAGGCGACGCACGTCGCGCCCGGCGAGCCGGAAGTCACCGGCTTCGTGTTCAAGGTGCAGGCCAACATGGACCCCAACCACCGCGACCGCATCGCCATGCTGCGCCTGACCTCGGGCAAGTTCCAACGGGGCATGAAGCTGAAGGTGCAGAACACGGCGCGCCAGCTGTCGGTCAATTCGCCGATCATGTTCATGGCCGCCGAGCGCGAGCTGGCCGAGGAGGCCTTCGCCGGCGACGTGATCGGCATCCCCAACCACGGCGTGCTGCGGGTCGGCGACTCCCTGTCGGAAAGCGGAGCCCTGCGCTTCGCCGGCCTGCCGAACTTCGCTCCCGAGATCCTGCGCCGGGTGCGGGTGAAGGACCCGCTCAAGGCCAAGCACCTGAAGAAGGCGCTGGAAGGCCTGGCCGAGGAGGGCGTGACCCAGCTGTTCCGCCCGACGCTGGGGGCGGACTTCATCGTCGGCGCGGTAGGCCAGCTGCAGTTCGAGGTGATGGCCGACCGGCTGCAGAACGAATACCAACTCGACTGCGTGTTCGAGCAGAGCCCTTACGGCGAGGCCCGCTGGCTGACGGGCGCCAAGGCCGACATCGAGGACTTCGTCTCCAAGCACCGCACGTCCATCGCCGAGGACATCGACGCCCAGCCTGTCTACCTGGCCAAGAGCGCCTGGGACATCAACTACGCCGCCGAGCGCTATCCGAAGGTGAGCTTCCACCGGGCCAAGGAACGCGGGTAGGGCGACAGCCGCTCCGCGGAGCTTTGCCACAATCGTCACCGAACTGTGATTGCGGTCGAGTTCATAGCGGCGCTTAACTGCCTTTGCCGACGACCATGGGACGCACGGCCGTGGGCTTGGCTCAACCGCATCAGGAGCGGACCCATGGACGTCAATGCCTGGATCACGGCCGCGACCCCGATCGTCACGGCGACCGCCATCAAGATTGTCGGCGGGATCATCCTCTATGTGGTCGGCCGGTGGCTGATCAGCGCCGCCATCGGGCTGCTGTCGCGGGTGTTGACCGCCCGCAATCTCGACCCGACCCTGCAGCGCTACATCGCCAACATCCTGGGCGTGGCCCTCAATATCGTGCTGGTGGTGGCCATCCTCGGCTACTTCGGCATCGAGACCACCAGTTTCGCCGCCCTGTTGGCGGGCCTGGGCCTGGCGGTCGGCGCCGCCTGGTCGGGCCTGCTGGCCAATTTCGCCGCCGGGGCCTTCCTGATCATCTTCCGGCCCTACAAGGTCGGCGACTATGTGGTGGCTGGAGCGGTGGAGGGCACGGTCACCGAGATCGGTCTGTTCAACACCCTGATCGCCACGCCGGACAATGGCGTGGTCATCGCCGGCAACGCCAAGGTCTCGGGCGACGTCATCAAGAACTACAGCACCCACAGCTATCGTCGGGTCGACCGCACCGCCCAACTGGCGTTCGGTGTCGACCCGCTCGACGCCATCGCGCGTCTGAAACCCGCGCTGGCGCAGATTCCCAATGTGATCGCCAGTCCCGCCCCGGACGTGGAGATTCTCGATTTCAACACGCTGGGCACGCTGCTGGCGGTCAGGCCCTACTGCCACACCGACCACTACTGGCAGGTCTATTTCGACACCAACCGCCTGATCGCCCAGACCTTCGGTTCGGCGGGCTATCCGGCGCCCTACGTGGTCCAGGAACACCGTGCAGGCCCGGCGATCCCGGCGCCGCTCGCCAGCCTGCCGGGACCGGAAGCCCTGGCTGGCTGACGCTTCCCGGCTGATCCCCTGCGCCCGTGAGCGACAAGGAGGGACCGGCGGCTTGAGTCCGCGCCGGTCCCTGCCTCGCCGTCAGGCCTTCGGCGGCAAGACCGCCCGGCCCGTCTCCAGCAGCGACTTGAGGTTGGACAGGATGCGCGGCCAGCCGCCGCCCACCGCGCCGATGAACTTGGCGTTTTCGCGCTCCATGGTGTGGCTGACGGTCAGCTTCACCGCGTCGTCCATGGGCTCCAGTTCCATGGTGCACATCGACCAGCCCTCGGCCTTGAACTCCTCGCTCCACTCGTTGCGCCATTTGATGGCCAGCAGGCGCTCGGGCTCGAAGTCGACGATCTCGCCCTGGTCGGCCACGCGGCCGTCGGGGAACACCAGCTTCCAGGGGCCGCCCTTGCGCCACTCGGCCTGGGCGGTGGCGCCGAGCCAGTACTGCGCCATGAATTCGGGCGTGGTCAGGGCCCGCCACAGCTCCTGGGGCGTGGTGCGGATGTAGGTCACGTAGATGAAGGTGCTGTCGGCCATGGGTGCTCCTTTGATCGGCCATGCGGCGCCGTCCGCCGTCCGTGAGGGACGGCGCGGAAGCCGGTGAAGGGTAGGGGATGGGAAGCGGGGCCGGATCAGGTCCCTGGCTCGCCCTCCAGCGCCCGCTTGAGGTCGGCGAGCGCCTCGATGCGGCGGCGGTCGAACTTGCCCATCCAGCGGTCGGCGATCTCCTGGATCGGCGCCGGGTTGAGGAAATGCAGCTTTTCGCGCCCGTGCTTGCGGGTGGCGACCAGATTGGCCTCCTCCAGCAGGGTCAGATGCTTGGTCACCGCCTGTCGGCTCATGTCCAATCCCTCGCACAGTTCGGACAGGGTCTGCCCGTTGCGGTCATGCAGCCGGTCGAGGAGCTGGCGCCGACTGGGGTCGGCCAAGGCCTTGAACACGGCGTCGTCGTTCATGACCCTAATATGCAACCAGATAGTTGCATGTCAAGCGCGGACGCGCCTCAGGCGACGGCGCGCTCGAGCACCGCGTTCAGCACGCGCTCGTCGGGATCGTCGATCGGCTTGAACAGGCGCTCGCAAAACCAGAAGCCGGCGAGGGGACTGGCGCCGTCCACCATCACCCCGCCGCAGCCGTGGCCCGGGTGCACTCGACAAGGCTCCAGATCTTCGTCCACGGCCACGCAGCGGTAGTTGGAGCCCACCACCAGAACCGACCCGGGTCCGGTGGGGCCGACGCATTGGAGCCAGACGCCCGGTTGCAGCGTGCTCAATGGCGCCTCCCGAAGGGATTCTCACCAGGCCCCATTGCAGGCCGAGTCCCTGAAGAGGGGAAGAGGCGCACCGTCGCAGGGGTTCCCGAGGCGTCTGGGCGAGGGGCTTTTGCGTGAGTTGACAGCCCCCAACTTTTTCCTTCCGCTTCGGCGTCGCCTTTGCACATTGAGGCGTTATGGGCCTGACGCCGTCCCATCTTGGGGCGTTGCGGGCCGGAGCGGCTGGCATGTTCGAGGAGTTGAAGCGCCTGTTCACCACCGACGCGGCCCCTGCGCGCGACGGCCTGACCGGCGGCGACGCTTCCCTGCTGGACGTTCTCGATCTGGGACTCCTGCGTAGTGAGGCGCGGGCCGCCGACATCGCCGCCGGCCGGATCAGCGCCAAGGACCCCCACCAGCGGCGCCTCGAAGCGGCGCGGGTGTGGCGTGAGCTCGCCCGCCGAACCGGCGATCCGGTGGCCCTGCGCAACGCGGCGCTGGGCGCGGAGAAGGCGGTGCAGGGCTTCAAGACCGAGGGCCGCGCCAAGGCCTGGGCCGCCGCCCGCTGCGAACAGGCCATGAGCGCCATGCTGGGCGCCGAGCTCTATGGCGACGAGGGGCTGAACGCCGCCGCCGAGATCGCCCTCAACGACGCCGCCGCCGCCGCCCCCACCGGCGCCTGCGCCGCCATCGCCGCCGGCCAGCTGGCGCGGCTGAAGGCCCAGGCCCTGTTCAAAGGCGGCGGCTACGAGGCCGTCAAGGTGGCCGCCTCCGCCTTCGACGCCCCCATCGCCGCCCTGGCCACGCACCTGCGCAGCAAGGCGGTGAGCAAGGCCCTGCTGGCCGATCTGCGCTGCCAGAGGGCCGAGCTGATGATGTCGGCCGCGGCCCGACTGCAGGACTCGCGGCTCTACGCCCAGTCGATCGGGGAGCTCGACAAGCTCGCCGGCCGGCTCGACTCCGCCTACGAGCCCCTGGCCCGCGCACGGGCCCTGGCCCTGGCCGCGTCCGCCCGGGTCGGCCTCGGCCGCACCCTCGGCCGCATCGAGGAGGTGGCGGAAGGCGTCGAGCTGCTGGTGGCCGCCATCGACTCGGTCACCCCCGACCACAGCCCACTCGACTGGGCGCGGCTGCAGTACGCCCTGGCCCACGCCCTGCAGGCGCTCGGCGAGGGCTCGGAGACCGACCGCGCCTTCGAGCACGCCCTGAGCTGCTACCAGCGCGCCCTGTGGGTCACCCGAGACCAGCCGGCCCTGGCTCTGCGCGCCGTCCTGTCCCAGGACCAGGCTCGCTGTTTGGCCCGCCGCGCGGAACTGGCCGCCGAGCCCGAGCTGCTCGACGAGGCCATCCGCTTCCTGGTGCAGGACCTGCAGCTGATGCAGCCGCAGCGCGACCCGGTGGGCTGGGCCATCGCCCAGGTCAACCTGGCTCAACTCTATCTCGCACGGCTCGACCTGCACGGCGGGGCCAAGGACCGGGAGGCGGCGGCGCTCGCCCTGTCGACCGCCATCGAGGTGTTCGGCGAGCACGGCCTGCGCTCGCTGATCGACCACGCCAGCGAGGCCCTGACGGCTCTGGAGATCCGGTCGTCGATCTAGGGGCTTCGGCCTAGCGGCCGCGCCAGCGCTTCAGGGCCGAGACCTGCAGCGCCTGGAAGGCGGCGTGCACCAGGGCGCCCATCAGCCCCAGGACCACGATCGCCGCGAACACCTTGGCCGTCTGAAGGCGGTTGGCGGCCTCCAGGATGCGCCACGCCAGGCCCTGGGCGCCGCCGGAGCCCGACACGAACTCGGCCACCACGGCCCCGATCACGGCCAGGCCGGCCGCGACCTTGTGGCCTTCCAAGATGAACGGCACGGCCGAGGGCAGGCGCAGGCGCACCAGCTTCTGCCAGCGGCTGGCGCCATAGAGGTCGAACAACCGCTCCAGGTCCGGATCGACGGCGTTCAGCCCGGTCAGGGCGCCGGAGAAGATCGGGAAGAAGGCGACCACGGCGGCCAGGCCCATCACCGCCCGCCCTGGGTGGTCGAGCCCCGCCCAGATGTTCACCTGGGGGGCGATGGCCACGATCGGCGTGACCTGCAGCACCACCGCCACCGGCCGCACCGCCTTCTCGATCAGCGGGCTCGGCGCGATCAGCACGGCCACGGCGGTGGCCGCCACGCTGGCGAAGACCAGGGCCCCCAGGGCCATCTTCAGGGTGTTCCAGGCCGAGGCGGCCAGGATCGGGCCGTTGGCGGTCAGGGCCGCCAGGATCTCGCTCGGCGCGGGCAGCAGATAGGGCGGGACCTTCAGCGCCCTCACCGTCAACTCCCAGGCGCCCAGCAACAGGGCCACGAACAGCAGCGGGGCGAGAAGGTCGAGCGCCCGCCTCATGCGATCATGGCCTTCGCCAGCGACGCCGACACCTCTTCGACGAGGCCGCGATAGAGCGCCGTGGTGCGAAAGCCCTCGGGCCGGGGCAGGGGCGCTTCCACGCGAGTCTCGCTGCTCAGCCGGCCAGGCCCCCGGGTCATGACGATCACGCGGGAGGACATGTAGACGGCCTCCTCCACGCTGTGCGTCACGAACACGATGGTGGGACGCTCCCCGGCCCACAGACGATGGATGTCGGCGGCCAGGTCGCGCCGGGTGATCTCGTCGAGCGCCGCGAACGGTTCGTCGAGCAGCAGCAGCCGCGGATGGGTCACCAGGGCCCGGGCCAGGGACACGCGCATGGCCATGCCGCCGGACAACTGGGCCGGCTTGGCCTTGCCATGGGCGGCCAGGCCCACCCGCTCCAGCTGGGTCGACACCTCCTCGTGCTGGGCCTTGGGATCGGCGCCGGTGAGCGTGAGGGGCAGTCCCACGTTGGCCGAGACGGTCGCCCACGGCATCAGGGTGGGCGACTGGAACACCACCGAGGTCTCGCCCCGCCCGGCCAGCCGCTCGACCTTTCCCCGGGTGGGTTGCTCGAGCCCGGCCAGGAGCCGCAGCGCCGTGCTCTTGCCGCAGCCCGAGGCGCCGACCAGGGCCACGATCTCGCCGGACTCCAGCTTCAAACTGAACGGGCCGAGCGCCTGCCTTGCGCCATAGGCCACCTCGACCTGGTCGAGCGCGCCGGCCATCAGGGGGCGGGGGTCACGAACTTCAGCGTGTAGCCGGCCTGATAGTCCATGGCCTTGGGATAGACGCCGGCCCCGGCGCCCACCTGGAACGCCTCGGCCCAGCGCTTGTCGGTCATGATCCCGATCCCGGCCGCCTTGGCGTCGCCGCCGTCGACAAGACCGGCCTGGCGCATCTTGTCCCGCGCCTGGTCGAGCACGTCTTGGGTCATGTCGGGATTGTCCTTCAGGATCACGGCGTCGGCGGGCTTGGGGTCGCCGTAGAGGTAGTCGTGCCAGCCCTTGGCCGAGGCCTCGACGAAGGCCTTCACCGCGGCGGGATTGGACGCGATCAGCTTGTCGGTGGCCAGGGCCATGGCCGCGTAGCCGGGATAGCCGGCGTCGGCCAGCAGGAACACCTTGGGCTCGATGTGCCCTTCCTTCTTCAGGGTGTAGGGCTCCGAGGTGATGTAGCCCTCCTGGATGGCGCGCTTGTCGGCCAGGAAGGTGGCGTTGTTGTGGGTGTATTTGCGCACCTGGTCGTCGGTGAAGCCGAACTTCGTCTTCAGCCAGGGCCACCAGGCGGTCACCGACGCGTCGGAGATCAGGATCGGCCGGCCCTTCATGTCGGCGAAGCTCGAGACACTGTCGTCCGGGTGGGCCATCAGCACCTGCGGATCCTTCTGCATGAAGGCCGCCACCGCCTTCACCGGCGCCTTCTCGGCGGCCAGGTTCAGCACGATGAAGCTGTTGGAGCCCATGCCCATGTCGACCGCGCCCGAGGCCAGCAGCTGGGGCACGTTCACCGCCGGGCCGCCCTGGACGATGGTCACGTCGAGCCCGCGCTTCTTGTACTCGCCCTCGGCCAGGGCCTCGTAGAAGCCGCCCTGCTCGGCCTGGGCATGCCAGTCGGTGGCGAAGCGGATCGCGGTCGTGGAGGCGGAGGTCGGCGCCGAAGACGATGCGGTCTCAGCCTTCTTGGCCGGCGAACAGGCCGCCAGCAACGCTGTTCCTGCAAGGGCGGCAAGCCCGCCCCAAAGCCTGTTTCGATCCGCCATCCAGCCCCCCTTTTGAGCAGGCCGCGACGTTAGGGCAGGCCGGACCGGCTGTCGAACGCTCAGGCGAAAAGAAGCTCGTCCGCGCGGAACCCCGGTGCACGCAACGGGTTCAGGAGCGGTCGGGAGGTCCCAGATGCAGTCTCAGTCGCAGTCGTTTGCTTCGCCCATGGTGCGCGCGCGCCAGGACGAGCGCAGGAAACGGGCGGACCTCACGCTTGGCGTGTTCACCGACGGGATCGGCTGGAAGGTCTATTCCCAGTTCGGCTCGGCCGACGCCTATCCGACCCGTGGCGAGGCCATGGCCGCCGCCGAGAGCCGCGCCTTCGCCGAGACCAAGGCCGGCCGCAGGGTCGAGCTGTTCGTCGAGGACGAGGACGGCGCGCTCGGGCAAGCCCGGCTGGACTGACCTCGCCTCGATCGACCGCTCAGATCAGCGCCCGTAGTAGCCGCCCTGGTAGGCGGGATAGCCCTGCTGCTGCGGGTAGTAGGACTGGCCGCCGTAGCTCGGGGCGTAGGACGTCCGCGGCTGGGCGTAGGGCTGCTGCGGCGCATAGCCCTGCTGCGCATAGGCCTGGGGATAGGGCTGCTGTTGCGGCGCGTACTGCGGCTGGGGATAGGGTTGCTGTTGCTGTTGCTGTTGCTGTTGCTGTTGCGGGTAGGGCTGCGGCTGGTATTGCGCCTGCGGATAGGGCTGCTGCTGCGGATAGGCCGGCTGCTGATAGGGCTGCGGCGGGGCGTAGTCGTTCTGGGCGGAATTGTAAGGCTGCGGCGGCGCCTGCAGTTGCGGCTGCGGGTAGACGGGCGCCGAGGCGCGGGACGTGCGCGGGTCTGGCATGGGCTCTGCGCGCTGCGGCAGGGCTTCGGCGAACTGGCGGGGCGCGGGGACCAGGGCAGGCGCGGGAGCCGCCGCCGCAAAGGCCGGCGCCGGAGCGGGAACGGGCGGCGCGGCGGCGAGCGTTGGCGCGGGGGCGGACCCGGCCACGTCGCCATCGTCCTCGGCCGTATCGCGGGGCGCGACCTTGCCGTAGACGGCCGCCTGTTCGGGGCCGGGACCCTCGGCGTCCTGCAGCCTGGGCGCCGGAGCGCCGTCCAGGGCCGGGCCGCCGCCGGCGGCCTGGCCGATGCACTTGCCGGTGTCCGACACCGCGTGGCGGCCGGTGCAATAGGCGTCCTCGTAGTGCGGGCCCGCCACGGCCAGGCACTGGTTGAGGTTCAGCTTGGCCATCTTCAGGCAGTCGGCGGCCGAGGCGTCGTGCAGCAGGGCCTCGTACTGCGCCTCCATGCCGTCGCCGGTGCGGCCGAGGATGGCCAGGGCGGCGAGCGCGACGCCGCGCACCACGTCGGGCGCGGGCGCCGAGGCGGCTTCGCCCGCCTGGGCCGGGGCGCCCTGGGGCGCGGCGACCAGGCTGTCGAGCAGCCTCTCCTTGGACGGGACGGTGGCGAAGCGCGTCTGTTCGGCGGAGGTCTTGGCGCCGTCCAGGACGCCCTGCGGATCGGCGACGGGGGACTTGGACCAGGACTGCGCCTGGATGTCGTAGGCCGCCTTGGTCACCGCCTTGCCGGCGGCGGTCAGGGCCTCGCCCTGGGCCCTCAGCACCCCGGCGGCGTCAGCCGCCGCAGCGCCGGCGCCGCGCACCTGCATCACCTGATCCGGATGGGCCGCAAGGCCGTCGGTGAAGGCCGGGTTCTGGATGGCGCGGACGCCGTCGACGAACTCGGGGTTGCGCAGGGCGATCAGGGCCGCATAGGCGACGATGCCTTCTTCCAGTTGGCGCGGGTGATAGGCGGCGCCGAGCTTGACGGCGCGGTTCACCGAGGCGGCGCCGTTGAAGGCGGGGTCAATGCCGCCGGCGCGGCGGACATAGTTCTCATAGGCGCTGGCGGCGTCGGTCACGCGCTGGCCGAGCGCGGTGAAGAAGGCGTTCTCCTCGGGCGATAGCTCGGGCGCCTTGGGCTGGACCAGAGCCTTGACCGCCTCGGGCTCGGCCTTGGGCGCGGGGGCCTCGGCCTTGATGACAGGCGCGGGGGCAGGGGTCTCGACCCTGGGCGCCGGTGCGGCGGCGTCCTCCGCCGCCGGGGCTTCGTCCTCGTCGACCGGAACGGCGTGCACGGGCGCGTCACGCACGACGGTTTCAGCCTGGGCTTGGAAGGCCAGTCCCATGAGCAGAGCGGCCGCGGCGCCGCCATACACCAGCGATTTCATGACTCGGCCCCCTGTGCCGGATGTCCTGGATCAACGAATACAGTAAACTACTCGCTAACCATGCCTGAATGGCCAGCATTGTTTCTGACTAGAAGTATGCTTGCCCCAGGAAACCGAACAGTGAATTTTTGTTACTGCGCAGCTAGGCGCGACAATCCGCCTAGCAAGGCATTTCCAGTCTGAACGGCGGATGAATTACGGCCGTCAGGTGGCCGACATGCGGAGGAAATTCGGCGATTCGGAGATCACAGGGTGGTGAACGCAGTATTCGCGATCAATCTGTCGCCGCCGTTGCCGCCCGGGAACCGCCCACCCTGCCGAACGCCATGACGGCGGTCAGGAGGCCCGCGAGGGCGGCGCCCATCATTACCGAGGTCATCGGCAGGGCGGTGCCGTTGGCCATGGCCGCCACCAGGCCCGAGCCGACCGCGGCGGAGCCCCATTGCAGCAGGCTGAGCAGGGACGAGGCGGTGCCCGCCACCGGCCCGTGGTTGTGCAGCGCCGTCACCGTCGCCGGCCCGCCGACCAGGCCGAACGAGGCAAGGAACAGGAACAGGGGCGCGAGCAGGAACGCCACCGCCACATGCCCCGTGACGGCGAGCACGAACAGGGCCACCGCGTTGACCGCCTGCAAGGCGCTGCCGGCCATGATCAGGCGTTCGGCCTTGAAGCGGCGCATCAGGTTGGGGGCGAACTGGGCCAGGGAGATGAAGCCGATGGCGTTGGAGGCGTAGATGGCGCCGTAGAGCCCGGGCGGGGTGTGGTCGATCTTGATGAAGACGAACGAGGAGTCGGCGATATAGGCCGAGAAGGCCAGCTGCATGAGGGCGATCACCGCCACGGCGCCGATGAAGGTGCGGTCCCTGATCAGCCGGCCGTAGATGCCCAGCACCTTGGCGACATGGGTCACGCTGCGATGAGCCGGGTCGCGGGTCTCGGGGATCAGCACCAGCAGGGCGCTGGCCAGGAGCCCGTAGGCGGCGGCGAACCAGAAGATGTAGCGCCACGACACCACGCTGATCATCGCCGAGCCCAGCACCGGCGACAGGATCGGGCTGAGGCCCAGGACCATCACACGCAGGGCCAACAGGCGCGCGGCCTGATGGCCGGTGTAGCGGTCGCGGATGGTGGCGGCGCTGATGGCGATGGCCGAGCCCGAGCCCAGCCCCTGCAGGAAGCGGCCGGCGATCAGCACCGAGGGCGTGGTCGCCAGGGAGCAGGCCACCGAGGCCAGGACGAACAGCATCATCCCGCCGAAGAGCGGCCGCTTGCGGCCGAAGCGGTCGGACAGCGGGCCGTAGAACGGCTGGCCGAGCATCAGGCCCAGGAAGAAGGTGGTCATGCTCCATTCGGCCTGCCCCTGGGTCGCGTGCAGGTCGCGCGCGATCATCGGCAGGGCGGGCAGATACATGTCGATCGCCATGGGTCCGGCGGCGCTCAAAGCACCGAGGACGAGGGCGAATCGGGCCATGGTGCGGTCCAAAGGCGTTCCCCCCAGGGCTCTCGAGGCCCCTCTTCACAGAAAAATTCGTCTCCGGACTATAGAGCGCGCCTTGTATTTTCAAGGCGATGCGCCCCTCGGCCGGCTCCCGAGGGCGCAAGTTCACCTTATAGCCTCTCGTTTTTGGTTACAGGACCGACATAGGCGGTTAGGCTGCACACTGCGATTCCGCCTATTGGGAGAAACACTATGGCCGAAACGAAAAAGCCGAACGCCCTGCAGCAGCCTCTGCAACCCTCCGCCGAACTGGCGGCCGTGGTGGGCTCCGGCAAACTCGCCCGCGGCGAAGTGGTCTCGAAGATCTGGGACTACATCAAGAAGAACAACCTGCAGAACCCCGCGAACAAGCGCGAAATTCTCGCCGATGCCAAGCTCAAGCCGGTGTTCGACGGCAAGGACAAGGTCAGCATGTTCGAGATGAACAAGCACCTCGCCAAGCACCTGAAGTAGTCGGCGCATACACGGCGGATGACGCGGGCGCCGGCCAAAGGTCGGGCGCCCCAGTCCGCCACGCCCGGGTGATGAGGCCCCGCCGCCGGCGGGGCCTTTGCTTTGCCTGCCCGGATCGTAAGACTGGCTTACCTTTCCATCCTGACCTTGGCCTTGGCGCATGGGTCGAGGCGCCGGGAATCTCGGCGCCAGTCCCTGGCTGCCGTCAGAGCGGCTCGGTGATCAGGGGATAGAGCGAGGCGACCAGCATGGCGGCCATGGTCCAGTTGAACCCCTTCAGGTGGCCAGGCTTCTTGAACCAGCGGCGGATGCCCGAGCCGAACCCGGTCCAGATCAGGGCGCTGGGCACGTTGATGACCATGTAGCAGCCGGCGATGATCGCGACGTCGATCATGAAATGGTCGTGCTCGGCGTAGGTCCCAACGGCGGCCAGCGCCATCACCCAAGCCTTGGGGTTGATCCACTGGAAGGCCACCGCGCCCAGGAACGACATGGGCTTCTCGCCGGTCACGGCGATGCCCGGTCCCTTGGCGGTCACCATGCGGAAGGCGATGTAGAGGATATAGGCGGCCGCGCCCCAGCGCAGCACGGTGAACAGTAGCGGCGAGGCCTTCAGCACCTGGGCCAGGCCCAGGCCCACCGCCAGGGTCATGACGCCGAAGCCCAGCACCACCCCGGCCATGTGCGGGACCGTGCGCTTCAGGCCGAACACCCAGCCAGAAGCCATCATCATCAGGTTGTTGGGCCCGGGGGTGATCGACGAGACCACCGCGAACAGCATGAAGCCGGCGAACAGGGTGGGGTTCATCACGACGGGCTGGTCTCCTCGGCCTATCTGAGCGGATGCCCGGTCAAAGGAAAAGGGCCCCCGGCGCGAGCCGGGAGCCCTGATCTGCAACGCCGGCCGGTTGGGCGACGGTCAGGACTCCGTAGCCGGCACCGCGGCGGCCATGGTGGCGCCCTTCGGCGGCATGTGCTTGCGGATCAGCATCAGCGACAGCAGGCTCAGGCACATGGTGATGCCGAAGCCGCCGAAGAAGGCGTGCGGCCCGAAAGCGTCGATCAGGTAGGAGCCCACCAGGGGGCTGACGATCGAGCCGAGGCGACCGAAGCCGACCGCCCAGCCCACGCCCGCGCCGCGCATCTCGGTGACGTAGACGAAGGCCGCCAGGGCGTACATCGTCGTCTGCACGCCGTTGATGAAGCCGCCCTGCAGGCACAGCGCCGCCAGCAGCGTCACCGGGCTGGCGGTGGGGTCGAGGGGGATGAAGTAGAGCCACAGCGACGACCCGATGGCGCCGATGGCCAGCACCGCCAGGGACAGCTTGGAGCCGAACCGGTTGAAGCAGGCCGCGCCGCCGAGCGCCGCGACGATGCCGCCGACGTTGAACCACATCAGGCCGGTGCCGGTCATCGGGCCGGGGTAGTGGGCCGCGCCCAGGATCGCCGGCAGCCAGTTGATCACGCCGTAGACGCTGAGCAGGGTGAAGAACATCGCGCCCCACAGGCCGACGGTGTCCTGGAAGTATTCCTTGGAGAACAGCGCGCCCAGGCCGACCTTGATCTTGGCCGGCTTGTCGAGGCTGTCGACGGCCGGCTTGTCCGGATCGATCGGGGTCCCGAACTTGGCCATCAGCTTGACCAGGTCGGCTTTGCGGCCCTCGCGCACCGCGAGGTAGCGGGGCGATTCCGGCAGGATGAAGAACATGATCAGGGCGATGGCCACCGGGATCAGGCCAGCCATCAGATAGAGGTTCTGCCAGTGCTCGGCAGGGACGAGGGCGGCCAGGAACCCGCCCAGGGTGCCGCCGATCGGGATGCCGACGATGCCGGAGGTGACCGCCATCGGGCGGTAGCGCGCGGGCGTCAGTTCGGCCAGCAGGGCGGCCGCGTTGGGCATGCAGCCGCCGAGGCCCATACCGCCGATGAAGCGCAGGACGGTCATGCTGGTGATGTCGCCGACGAAGGCGATGGCGATGGTGGGCAGGGCGAACAGCAGCACGCAGCCCATCAGGGTCGGACGCCGGCCGGCCTTGTCGCCCATGATGCCGAACAGCACCGTGCCGATGGTCATGCCGACGTAACCCATCATCGAGACGATGGTGAAGGCGTCGCGCTTCACGTGCCACATCTTGATCAGCATCGGGATCGAGGCGGGCAGGGCCTGGTTGGCGAAACCGTCGAGGATGATGGCCAGGGCGGCGATGAACACCGCCAGGATCTGGTAGCCGGACCACGCCCCCGCGTCGATCGTCCGGCTGATATCGGTGACGCCGCCAGGTGCGGCTGCAGATCGGGCCAATTCGTCCCCCTATAAGTTGGTTTTTGCTTGCGCCACTGGGCCTTGGCTTCGTGGCCGCCGCCTTTGGCCGGTATTGATGGCGCCATCGTGCGCGTTTGGCGAGGGCGGAATGCGACGCTTTGGCGAGAATGTGACGCGTCAACGCCGACCGGCGAGGCCCGTGGCGAGGGACAACAGGCCCGCCAGCAACCCGGCTCAAACCCGCCCTCCCGCCGTTCGACTCCGCCTCCGGAAAAATCTTCCGCGCCGACCGTAACTCCGGCGCCGGCGCAACGAACAAGTCAATGCGGGGCGCTCAGGCCTCGCCTCAAGACCTGGAGACGACCATGAGCCCCATCAAGACCGGCGCCGCTTCCCTGCTCGGCGCGTTCGCCCTGTCGACCCTCGCCGCCGCCGCCGCCAGCGCCGCCCCGGTCGCCCAGCCGGCCGGCTCGGAGAAGTGCTACGGCATCGCCAAGGCGGCCAAGAACGACTGCGCGGCGGGCGCCCATTCCTGCGCCGGCCAGGCGACCAAGGACGGCGACAAGACCTCGTTCGTCTACCTGCCCAAGGGCGCCTGCGCCAAGATCGCC
>DASYBX010000136.1:0-2027 GCA_036500495.1 Caulobacteraceae bacterium | reverse complement strand
GGTGCCCGTCAGGAAGCACTGTTCGAAGGTGGACAGCTCGTCCGGCATGATGTGCCGTTCGATCACTTCCACGCCGTTGCTCTTGGCCAGCTTGATCACCGTCTGGCGGGTGATGCCGTTCAGGAAGCAATCGGGCGTGGGCGTGTGGATGGCCCCGTCGCGCACGAAGAAGATGTTGGCGCCGGTGGCCTCGGCCACATAGCCCCGGTAGTCGAGCATCAGGGCGTCGGCGTAGCCGGCCTTTTCCGCCAGGTGCTTGGACACCGTGCAGATCATGTAGAGGCCGGCGGCCTTGGACTCCGTCGGGGCCGTGTTGGGCGCCGGGCGGCTGTACTTGGCGCGCGTCAGGCGGATGCCCTTCATGCGCTGTTCCGGGGCGAAGTAGCTGGGCCAGGCCCAGGCCGCCACGGCGGTGTGGATCTTGGTGTCCTGCGCCGCCACGCCCATGGCCTCGGGCCCGCGCCAGGAGACCGGACGCAGGTAGCAGTCGTCCAGGCCGTTCTTGGCCGCGGTGTCCTTGCAGGCCGCCATCAGCTGCTCGGTGCCGTAGGGCACCTGGAAGTCGAGGATCTGGGCCGAGCGGCCCAGGCGGGCGCAATGCTCTTCGAGCGCGAAGATGTTCCCGTTGTACATCCGCGCGCCTTCGAATACGGACGATGCGTAGTGGAGCGCATGGGTCAATACGTGCACCTTCGCCTCGCGCCAGGGCACGAATTCCCCGTCCAGCCAGATCCAGCCGTCGCGATCGTCGTAGGGCAGAGACATCTTTGGAAACTCCTCTCGCAATGCCCTTAGACGCCCGCCGCCGGCCAGCGTCAACCGTTGGAAAGTCCTAGTACAATGACGCCAGACGCCCGCCTGATCCTGCGCGAGGAAGAGCTGGAAGCCTCGATCGAACTGTTCGTCCTGGCCGAGGCCGCGCTGTGGTCGACCGCCGAGGCGGCGCTGCAGGACCACCCCTCCGGGCTCGGCCGCGGGCACTATCGCGCCGCCCTCCTGCTCAAGCGCCGGCCGCGCGTGGGGGTGCAGGAGCTGGCCGCCCTGACCGGCCTTTCCAAGCAGGGCGCGAGCCGGGTGCTGGCCGACCTGGAGAAGGCCGGTTTCGTCGAGAAGGCCCCCGCCAAGGGCGACGGCCGCCGCAAGCCGGCCCAGCTGACCGCCGAGGGGATCGCGTTCGAGGCCAAGGTGTCCGAGCGCCTGCGTAGCCACCTGGCCCTGGCCTACCGCTCCGGCGGGCTGGACGCCGTGGCCGGCGCCCGGCGCATCCTGGCGGCCGTGGCCGGCTCGCGCTTGCAGGTCGGCCTGGGAGGAGATTCCGAATGAGATCTGGGGCCGAATGAGATCTGAGACATGAGCGACGCCCGCCACCTGCTCGTGGTCGACGACGACGACCGTATCCGCGGCCTGCTCAAGGAGTATCTGTCGCGGGCCGGCTTCCGCGTCACCGCCGCGTCCGACGCCGCCAGCGCCCGGCGCATGCTCCTGGCCATGGACTTCGACCTGATGATCCTCGACGTGATGATGCCGGGCGAGGACGGCCTGTCCCTGACCCGCGCCATCCGCGCCGAGGCTGGGCCGAAGGCTGAGACCCCGATCCTGATGCTGACCGCCCGGGGCCTGGCCGACGAGCGCATCGAGGGCCTGGCCAGCGGCGTCGACGACTACCTGCCCAAGCCCTTCGACCCGCAGGAGCTGCTGCTGCGCATCGAGGCCATCCTGCGCCGCACCGGCGGGCGGCGGGAGCGGACGGGCCAGAGGCTGACGCTCGGCCACTGCGTGTTCGACCTGACCCGCGGCGAACTGCTGATCGCCGACCAGCCGGTGCGCCTGACCGAGGCCGAGGGCAACCTGTTGCGCCGACTGGCCCAGACGCCCCACGTGGCCATCGACCGGATGGAGCTGGCGCGGGGCGCGGGCCCGATCCCCGACGTGGAGAACGGCGCCGGCCGCGCCGTGGACATCCACGTGACCCGCCTGCGGCGCAAGATCGAGGCCGATCCCAAGAACCCCCGCTACATACAGACAGT
>DASYBX010000135.1:0-2462 GCA_036500495.1 Caulobacteraceae bacterium | reverse complement strand
GTGCGGGCCAATGTGCGCACCGCGCACGCCGCCTCGCTGAGCCTGGACAAGGGCCTGAGCATGGCCTTCACCTCCGGCGCCATCACCGGCATGCTGGTGGCGGGCCTCGCCCTGCTGGGCGTCGCCGGCTACTACGGCATTCTGACCGGCGTCCTGCACATGGATCCGACCAGCCGTGAAGTGATCGACGCCCTGGTGGCGCTCGGCTTCGGCGCGTCGCTGATCTCGATCTTCGCCCGTCTGGGCGGCGGCATCTTCACCAAGGGCGCCGACGTCGGCGGGGATCTGGTCGGCAAGGTCGAAGCGGGCATTCCCGAGGATGACCCCCGCAACGCCGCCACCATCGCCGACAACGTGGGCGACAACGTCGGCGACTGCGCCGGCATGGCCGCCGACCTGTTCGAGACCTATGCGGTGACCACGGTCGCCACCATGGTGCTCGCCGCGATCCTGTTCCGCGAACTGGACAAGGGCACCATCGAGCAGATGATGCTCCTGCCGTTGGCCATCTGCGGCGCGTGCATCCCCACCTCGATCATCGGCTCGTTCTTCGTGAAGCTGGGCAAGAGCCGCAACATCATGGGCGCGCTCTATCAGGGCCTGATCGTGACCGGCGCGCTGTCGGTGATCGGCGTGGGCTTCGCCATCTGGTACCTGGTGCCCGATCCCGTCGACATCGCCGGCAAGAGCGTGGGCTGGATGCGCCTGTTCGGCTGCGGCCTGACCGGCCTGGCCGTCACCGCCCTGATCGTGATGATCACCGAGTACTACACCGGCACCAATTTCCGCCCGGTGAAGTCGGTCGCGCGGGCCTCGGTTTCGGGCCACGGCACCAACGTGATCCAGGGCCTGGCCGTCTCGCTCGAGTCGACCGCGCTCCCGGCGCTGGTGATCATCGTCGCCATCGTGGTGACCTTCAAGCTGGCCGGCCTCTATGGCGTGGCCATCGCCACCACCACCATGCTGGCCCTCGCGGGCTTCATCGTGGCGCTGGACGCCTTCGGTCCCGTCACCGACAACGCCGGCGGCATCGCCGAAATGGCGGGCCTGCCCCACGAAGTGCGCGTCTCCACCGATGCGCTCGACGCTGTGGGCAACACCACCAAAGCCGTGACCAAGGGCTATGCGATCGGCTCCGCCGGTCTGGGGGCCCTGGTGCTGTTCGCCGCCTACACCCAGGACCTGAAGTTCTTCTCGGCGGCTCCTGACACCTATACCTACTTCGCCAACGTCGGGCCGGTCACCTTCGACCTGTCCAACCCCTACGTCGTGGTGGGCCTGTTCTTCGGCGGCCTGCTGCCCTTCCTGTTCGGCGGCATGTCCATGACCGCCGTGGGCCGGGCCGCTGGGGCCGTGGTCGAGGAAGTGCGCCGTCAGTTCCGCGAAATGCCGGGGATCATGACCTACGAGCAGAAGCCCGACTACGCCCGCGCGGTCGACCTTCTGACCAAGGCCGCGATCCGCGAGATGATCATCCCGTCGCTGCTGCCTGTGCTGTCGCCGATCGTGTTCTTCTTCCTGGTGCGTGCGGTGGCCGGCAAGACCGAGGCCTTCTCGGCCCTCGGCGCCATGCTGATGGGCGTGATCGTGACCGGCCTGTTCGTGGCCATCTCGATGACCTCGGGCGGCGGCGCCTGGGACAACGCCAAGAAGTACATCGAGGAAGGCAACTTCGGCGGCAAGGGCTCCGACGCCCACAAGGCCGCCGTGACCGGCGACACCGTCGGGGATCCCTACAAGGACACCTCCGGCCCCGCCGTGAACCCGATGATCAAGATCACCAACATCGTGGCCCTGCTGCTCCTGGCGGTGCTCTCGCACCACTAGGCCAAGGCCCGGTTCAAACAGCAACGCCCCGGAGTTTCGGCTCCGGGGCGTTTTTGATTCTTGATTTTGTTTGCGCTACCGGCCTTCGGCCTACTTGAGCGCGTGTTTGTCGCGCTGTCGCGTGCGGTCGGCTTGAGGGGGTTGGCTTAGCGGCCGGAGCCCGTGGTCGGCTGGCCGGGACGCTGGCCGGGGGCCTGGTCCTGATCGTTGGGAATCAGGCCGCCGCGGCCGACGTTGCCGAGCAACTGCTCGATGGCCGACATTTCGCGGCCGCGGGTGGGCGTCTCGCGGTTGCTGTAGGCCAGCACCTGGCTGTTCTTGAGCGAGAGGTTGTCGATCTTGGTGACCTTCTCGCTCTCCTTGTCGAAGGTGATCGCGACGATGGCGCGCTGGGTGATGTGCGGCTTGTGGTAGCCGACCTCGGCGCTGTGCTGCGAGATGTAGTACCAGATGTTCGGATCGAAGGTGGACTGGGCCGAGGGGCTGCCGAGCTGGTCGAGCACGGTGGACTTGGTGTCCACGCCGACCTTCATGTCCTTGGGCTGGTGTTCGATCGCCTGGTAGCCCGAAGTGACGCGGATCGGTGCGCAGGCCGACAGGGCGGCGGCGGCGCAGATCGCGGCGATCGGGGCGGC
>DASYBX010000134.1:0-3544 GCA_036500495.1 Caulobacteraceae bacterium | reverse complement strand
GATGGCGTTGTCCACCACCTCATAGACCATGTGGTGCAGGCCAGAGCCGTCGTCGGTGTCGCCGATGTACATGCCCGGCCGTTTGCGCACCGCGTCCAGGCCCTTGAGGACCTTGATCGACTCTGCGCCGTACTCGCTGGAGCCGGTGTTTTCGGTCTCGGGAATTTCGTCTTGAGCCATCGGTCCTCAGTCGTCGGAGACGTTCAGCGCGCCGTTGTCCACATGGACGCCGAGCGCCCGTCCCTTCAGGTCCAGGAACAGCGCCTCGTCGGTCCCGGTCAGGAAAGCCTGCAGGCCCAGCGCCGTGATTTCGTCGAAGAGGGCCGCCCGCCGGAGCCGGTCCAGGTGCGCGGCCACCTCGTCCAGCAACAATATAGGATTCGGTTCGGATTCCGCACGGGAAAGTCGCGCCGCCTGGGCCAAAACCAGGTTCAGAATCAGCGCTTTCTGCTCGCCGGTCGAGCATTCGCCCGCGGGACGGTCCTTTTCCCTGTGGAACACCAGAAGATCGCCCCGGTGCGGGCCGGTCAGCGACCGTCCGGCCGCCGCGTCGCGCTCGCGCGAGCGCTGCAGGGCCTGTGCAAGACGCGCCTCGATGTCGTCGAATGCCAAGCCCTGGAGGGCCATCGCCTCCCACTCGCCGCTGAGCTCGAGCCGGGCCTGGGGAAAGGGGCTCTCGTCGCGCGCGTCGATCTCGAGTTGCAGGGCCTCCAGCGTCCGCGCCCGCCCGCCGGCCATCAGGGCGCCCCACCACGCCATTTGCGCCTCCAGCGCCAGCAGCCAGGCGGGGTCGGCGCCGCCGTCCTCCAGCAGGCGCAGGCGCTCGCGCATGGCCTTCTCATAGGCGGTGGCGGCCTCGGCGTGGGCCGGCTCGGCGGCGAAGGTCAGGCGGTCGAAGAAGCGGCGGCGGTCGCCGGGCGCATCGAGGAACAGGCGGTCCTGCTGCGGCGTGAGCCAGATCGGCCGCACATGATCGGCCATGCGCCCAGGCGCGGTCGGCTCGGTGTCGATGCGCACGATGCGGCGGGCGGCGACGGCGCTCTCGATCCCCGTGCCGATGCGCACCGGCCCGTCGGGCCGTTCGATCTCGACGGACACCGCCCAGGCCCGTCCCTGCGCCTCGCCCGGCGCCCGCCGGCCGACCTCCTGGGCCGTGGCCGAGCGCAGGCCGCGCCCGGGCGCCAGGAAGGAGATCGCCTCCAGGAGGTTGGTCTTGCCCGCCCCGTTGGACCCGTAGAGGTAGGCTGTGCGGCCGCCAGTGCTCAGCCCCGCCCGGTCGTAGGAGCGGAAGTCGGTGAGGGTCAGGGCGGTGATGGCGGCGTCGGACAAGAGGCGCGGCGACCCGTGGCGCAAAACGGCGAACTGTGGTTGGGCTTGCTACCATACTGAGGGGCGGGCGCGATCCGATTCGTGCCTGAGGACGGGGCGGGCTTCGGAATGGCTTCACCCAGGGGGATGGGAGGCGGCGCGGCGTCCGGCCTTTTGCTGCTCGGTGCGGCGGGGCTTCTGGCGATCCACGCTCTGGCGGCCCTGGTCTTCCGCGTGGGGCCCTACGCCGACGGCGCCTGGTTCGACTTCGCCCTGGCGGTGGGTCGGCCGTTCGCGCTGGTCTGGCGCAACTACCCGGCGCGACTGACCCACTACCTGATCCAGTACCTGCCCGCCCAGCTGCTGCTACGGGCCGGCGCGCCGCTCGGCGCCGCCCTGTTTCTGGCCCATGCGATCTGGCAGTTCGCGCCCCTGGCCTCGCTCTGGCTATGCTGGCGCCTGCCGCCGCCGCACACGCGCGCCCTGGCCCTGGCGCCGGCCGGCTATTTCGTCCTGGCCGGCCTCCTGACCTGGGCCTTCCCGACGGAAATCTGGATGCTGGCCGCCTTCGCCTGGCCGGCCTTCTTCGCCCTCGCCTACGGCAGGGGACGGGGCGCGGCCGCGCTCGGCGCGGTGCTGTCGATCGGCGTGCTCCTGTCCTACGAGGCCGGCGTCGTCCTCCTGCCGCTCCTGCTGTGGGCCGCTTTCGGCCGCAAGGACGAGGACGGGCGTCCGATGCGGCGGGCGGTGATGATCGGCGCCGTCGCGGGTCTCGCGATCCTCGGCGCCGCCATGGCCCTCATGAAGCCCTCGCCGCAGATCGCCGCGGACCTGAAAAGCAACGCCGCCATGCTTCTCAACCCCTTCGCGGCCCTGACCGCCCCGGCCGTGCGCAAGGAGGCCCTGCTGGTCCTGCTCGGCCTGGTCCTGGCGCCGGCCGCTTCGGGGCCGCCATGGCTGCGCCCTGTCGCCCTCGGGGTGCTGGTGGCGGCTGGACTGTTGGTGGCCCTGGCGAACTTCGGCGACTTCGCCGTCTCCCACTATCTGGCCCGGTCGGTGTGCCTGGGCGTGCTGGCCCTCGCCATGCTCGCCATGCTGTGGCTCCGGTTCAGGCCTCCGGCCTCACCGCCGTCGATGGCCCTGCGGCGCATGATCCTCGCCGCCGCCGTGCTGATGGCGGCTGCGGTGACGGTGGAGAATCTGCGCTTCGCGCTGGTCTGGCGCGACCACGTCCAGGCGATCGTCGCGGCGACCGACTGCGCACGTGCGCCCACGCCCTGCACGCCCGGCAACGTCGTCGGCTTGCCGGCGGCGCAGGACAGGAGCACGGCGCGGTGGGGCTGGGGTCTGCCGTTCCGCTCGCTGATGCTGGCGCCGGACCTACGCCAGGCGCGGCTCGTGCGCGACGGGCAAAACTACGCCTCGCCGCTCGACTGCGCTTCCGCCAAGGGCCTGACCTGGCAAGGCCAGCGGCCGCCGGCGCTGCAGAGTCTGGCCGCCGGCATCTGCGGGACCGGGCCGAAGCTCTGGCCCTGAGATTTCGAACCTGAGATTTCGAACCTGAGTTTTTGGCCTGAGCGGCGGGCCTACACCCGCAGCGGCATCAGCACGTACTGCACGCCCGGATCGCTGGAATCCAGCGCCAGGGTCGGGCTGGCCGGGTCGGCGAAGCGGAACTCGGCGGCCTCGCCCTTGATCTGGCCGGCCACGTCCAGCAGGTAGCGGGCGTTGAAACCGATCTCGAAGGGCTCGCCTTCGTACTCGGCCTCCAATTCCTCGACGGCCTGGCCGGCTTCCATGTTGCGCACGGTCAGCACGATGCGGCCGGGTTCGATGGCCATCTTCACCGAGCGGCTCTTCTCGGCCGAGATGGTGGCCACCCGGTCGACCGCCGCGGCGAACAGGGCGATGTCGACGCTGAGCATCTTGTCGTTGTCGCGCGGGATCACCCGCATGTAGTCGGGGAACGAGCCGTCGATCACCTTGGAGGTGAGGCTGGCGCGCCCGAACAGCAGGCGGATCTTGGAGGCCGACACCTGCAGCTCCACCGTCTCGCCGGCGTCGTCCAGCAGGCGGCGCAGCTCCTGCACCGTCTTGCGCGGCACGATCACGCCGGGCGCCCCGGCGGCGCCCTCGGGGGCCATCATCTCGGCCAGGGCCAGGCGGTGGCCGTCGGTGGCCACGGCGCGCAGCTGCTGGCCCGCGCCTTCGCCCACGGTGTGGACGTAGAGGCCGT
>DASYBX010000133.1:0-6858 GCA_036500495.1 Caulobacteraceae bacterium | reverse complement strand
AGGCCGACCCCGTCTATCCGCGAAAGCTGTTGCGCGACGAGACTGTCGGCATAGTCGCTGACCGTGCTGAGCGGCAGGGTGTCGGACTTGAGCAGGATGTTGAAGATCGGCGAGTCGGCCGGGTTGACCTTGCGGATCGAGGGCGGGGCCGGGAGGTTGGTCGGCAACTGGGCGGCCGCCGCGTTGATCGCCGCCTGCACGTCCTGGGCGGCGCCGTCGATGTTCCGCGACAGCTCGAACTGCAGCACCACCTGGGTCGAGCCAAGGGAGCTGGAGGAGGTCATCTCGGTGATGCCGGCGATCAGCGAAAGCTGGCGCTCCAGCGGCGTGGCCACGTTCGACGCCATCGTCTCCGGGCTGGCGCCCGGCAGGCCCGCCCTCACCTGCAAGGTGGGGAAATCCACCTGCGGCAAGGCCGACACCGGCAGCTGGAAGTAGCAGACCACGCCGACCAGGAAGAAGGCGGCCGCCAGCAGGGAGGTGGCCACCGGCCGCTTGATGAACGGGCTCGATATACTCAAGAGGACACTCCGCCAGTACGCGTCCAGCCCCGTCCAACCCTTTCCCCGAAGGCTGGACAAAGCGCCAGTAGATCATTTCCCCGAAGGGCCACCCATAGAACGCAGGGCTTGCGTCCAGATTGCAAAACCTCTCGGAATTGACACTTCAACTCCGCCAAATGGGCCTTTAAGCGGCCCGACAGAGCAAAGCCAGCCCCGATCGGACAAGGCTCGGCCTTATTTCGCCAAGACCCATGTGGCCATGCCGATCGCTTCCGGGCGCTCGTGAAGATACTCCCCCGCCGTGGCCGGCGCATAGCGCAGCCTCGCAGGATCGAGGCGCCAGTGACCGCCAGGGTCACCGCGTCGGGGAGGAATGTCTCCAAGCCGCCGAGACCCATAGGCCCGCGGCGAGGCGCCTATTTCTTGACGGGCAGGGCGGGGATGTCGCCTCGCACATACTTGACCGGATCCTCGGTGCTACCGAGCCGGACGCGCACATCGGCCGCGTTTGTCGCCAGGTAGGGCATGGCCGCCGCCATCACCGGAGGCGCGAACTTGGGCACCTCGTCGGTGTCGCCATCGCTGGTCAGGGTCATGCTCCAGGCGGGCTGGGCCTTGGGATCGGCCTTGTAGGCGGCGCGGTCGACGCCCTTCAGGGTCACGGTCCGCTTGTAGACCAGCTCTCCGCGGTCCGTCGCCTCGGCGCCGAAGCCGAAGCTGCCGTAGTTGTTGCTGCCGCCCAGCGGCATGCCGCCCTTGCCGCCGGGGGCCGCGCCCCTCACCTGCGGCGCGCCCGAGTCGCCGCCCGCGTGCCGCGCCACCACCTTGGGCTCGCCGACCATCCAGTCGATCACCACCACCAGATCGCCGGCCTCCGGCGTCTTGGCCGCCTCGAAGCCCTGGCTGGTCAGGGCGCGCGAGACGGCCTTGGACAGGGCGATGAAGTCCGGGTTGGTGGGCCGCACGTTCGGGTCGCTGGCGGCCAGGACGAAATGGATCTCGGCCCGGGCCTTCGGCTCTGCGGTCGCCTGCACCGTGACGCTGACCTGCTCGCCGCAGCCAAAGAGGCAGGCGAAGATCGGTGCGAACATCTCTCTGTTTCCCCCAAGTCTTGTCGTGCGGTCTTGTTGCACTGCCTTGTTGCTCTAGAGTTTCCTCCAGAACCGCGTTCGCGCAAGACCATTCTCAGGTTGCAAGCATGGGAGAGGTTGCATGAGGAGACACGCCGCCTGGGCGCTCTCGGTCTGGGCCCTGGGCGCCCTCGGCCTTCTCGCCGCCGCCGGCCGCGCCGCGGCGCCCGAGCCGCGGCTGATGGTGTTCTATGTCGAGGCGCCGCCGACCAAGGCGGCCTCGGCGGCCTCGGCGCTGGCGGCCGAGGCGCGGGCGGCGCGCAAGGCCGGGGCGGCGGCGGCAGAGGTGTTGCGCGAAGCCGGCCGGCCGAGCCGGATGGCGCTGGTCGAGCAATGGCCCGCCCTGCCCGGACCCGAAGCCGCGCGGCGGGCCAAGGCCCTGGCCGGGGTCCTGGAGCCGGGCCTGCAGGCGCCGGTTGACGACCGCCTGAGCGATCCCATCCTCCCGCTCGACCTCAAGGCTGCGCCGGCCGGGGCCTTCCACGTGCTGATGCACATCGACGTGATGCCGGACGGATCCGCCACGGCCCGCCAGGCGCTGGTGGCGCAGAAGGCCACGGTGATGGCCGCGCGGGGCGCCCTGGGCTTCCAGGCGGCGTCCCAGACCGGGCGGCCCAATCACTTCGCGGTGCACGAGACCTGGAAGAACCGCGCGGCCTACGAGGCCTACGCCGCCTCTCCCGCCGGTCAGGCCCTGCGCCGCCGGCTGGACCGGTTCAAGGGCGCGCCCTTCGACGACCGCTTCTACGGCTCCTGACAAGAGGTGGCAGCAGGAGGCGGCTTGTCGCCAGACCGCGGTTGACGGCCGCTGGCGCGGGGCGTCCAGATCACGGCGGTTTTCCAAAAAGAGGAGACGCGCCATGGTCGCCCCGTTCTGCTGGTACGAGTTGATGACTTCGGACACCGACGCCGCCCGCAAGTTCTATGGCGAGGTGGTCGGCTGGAAGGACCAGGACATGTCGGGCGCGATGCCCTACTTCCAGTTCCTGGCGCCCGGCGGCGCGCCCGTCAGCGGCGTGCTGGGCATCACGCCCGAGATGGTTTCCCAGGGCGCAAGGCCCGGTTGGGTGGGCTATGTGGCGGTGGACGACGTCGAGGCCACCACGGCCAAGGCGGCCGAGCTCGGCGGGACGGTCTATCGCCCGCCGTCTGACATCCCCGGCGTGGGCCGCTTCTCGGTGGTGGGCGATCCGTTCGGCGCGATCGTCATGCCGTTCCGCGCTGGGCCGCAGTTCTCCATGCCGCCGGCCGGCGACGGGCCCGGCTTCATCGGCTGGCGCGAGCTGATGGCGGGCGACCTCGAGGGAGCCTGGGCCTTCTATACGGCGCTGTTCGGCTGGACCAAGGACATGGACCACGACATGGGGCCGATGGGCGCCTACCGCCTGTTCAAAACCGGCGGCGACAATGCGGTCGGCGGCATGATGACCAAGCCGGCCGAGCTGCCCGCCTCGTTCTGGACCTACTACGTCTCGGTCGACGGCATCCGCGCCGCCACCGATCGCCTGACCGCCGGCGGCGGCAAGGTCATGAACGGGCCGATGCCGGTGCCGGGCGGCGACTGGATCGTGCAGGCCATGGACCCGCAGGGCGCCATGTTCGCCCTCACCAGCCGGACCGAGTGACGGGTCAGAACAGCTTGCGGAAGCTGACGGCGAACTGCCTTCCCGTGGGATCGAGCAGCGCCGGCTCATAGCCCAGGGGCGTGGCGCCGGTGGCGTCGCGCACCCTGAGGTGCTGGTCGAAGACGTTGAACACCGAGATCGTCAGGCGCGCTCCGCGCAGGAACGGGTGTTTGCGCGCCAGCCCCGGGATCTGGCCGAAATTGGCGAACAGCCGCAGGTGGATAGTGGTCAGGTCGGAGAAGGTCAGCGTCCCGGACGGCGACAGCCCGCCGCTCAGCGCCGTGGCGCCCTGGACCGTGGTGCCTTCGACCCAGGTGGCGTTGATGCGCGCGCCATAGCCGCCCTTGCTGAAGCCCATCTGGCCGTCGATGGCGTTGATCGGCTGGCCGCCCGTCTTGCCCGACGGGGACCCGGCGAGCAGGTCCAGCATGGGGCCGTTCGGGCGCAGCAGCGTCTGGTTGGTGAAGTAGACGGTGTCGAACACGGCGAGTTCGAAGCGTCCCTGGCCGGCCGCCTGGCCGTCGCCGCCCCGGCCGCCGCCGAAACCGCCGAACCCACGCCCGCCGGCGCCGCCCGGGCCGCCGCCGCGGAAGCCCTGGCCGCCCTGGCCCGGCGTTCCCTGACCTTGACCACCCTGACCCGAACCCGCTTGGGCCTGACCACCCTGGCCCTGGCCGTTCTGCGCCTGTTGCTGGCCCTGACCACCCTGGCCCTGACCGTTCTGCGCCTGCTGCTGGCCCTGGCCGTTCTGCGGAGGTTGGCCCTGGCCATTCGGCGGTGGCGGCGCCTGACCTTCGTTCGGCGGCGGAGCCTGGCGTTCCTGGCGATCGCGGCGCGGGAACGGGAAAGGCCGGTCGGGACGCTGCGGGCGCGGCAGCGCCTTGCCCACCGGGGTGGACCAGTTGAAGCCGAAGCGGATGTCGCGCCGCCAGGTCCAGTCGAAATTGACCGGCCGGTTGTCCACTTGGATCAGGTCGCCGTTGGCGTCGCGCAGGAAACGGTCGGGGAAGGCCGCCTGGATCTGGGCGGTGGCCTGGGGGAAGGTCGAGATCGGGTTGTCGATGCGCTGGTCGACGTAGTTGGCGTTGATCGAGAACTGTTTGTCGACCCACGGCCGGATGGTCACCCCGGCCTTGAACACGTTGCGGGTGTCGTCCACCAGGGTCGGGTTCGGCCCGGTGACCTGGGTCACATCCACGGTCTGGCCGGTGGCGTAGTCGAAGATGCGCACATTGGGCGTGATCGTCAGCGGGCTGCCCAACTGGGCGACCGACGGCGCCGCCTGGTCGCGGGTGTGCGACACGATCACCCGCACCTGCGGGATCGGCGTCCAGTTGAGCCCGTAGCCCAGGGAATGGATCATGCCGACATCCGACAACTGGTCGAAGTTGGCGTTGACGTTGACCGACAGCTCGCCGAGCTGCGGCAGGAAGTTGTAGCGCTTGGACGCCAGCGGCAGGTCGAGGTTGAGCTGGCCGCTGAGGTCGTTGCGCGCCAGGCTCACCGTCTGGCTCACATTGAGGTTGTGGGTCAGGTCCCACCTCTGCGACGCCGAAAGCAGGTCGCTCTGGCTGTCGCCGAGCTTGGCGGACACATTGAGGTTGCCGGCCCACAGCTTGAGCAGGGGGCCGTTGACCAGCGCCTGCGCATTGCCGCTGTCGGAGATCGACCGCGCCTCGCTGTTGGGCAGGGGCTGCAGCAGGCTGGCCGGGATCGGGCCGAACGGGTTGAAGCTGGCGGAGCCCGCGCTCAGCAGGGCCTGGGCCGGCCCGAGCCCGAAGCCCACGCCGGTCTCGATCAGGGTGTCGGCGTGGTCGTAGGCGCTGGTGAAGGAGAAGCGCCAGGGGCCGGCCTGCTTGTTGACCGTCAGGCCGATGTGGCCGCTCCAGTTCGAGGTGTCCTGCTCGAGAGGGCTCTGGCCGCCGAGGAAGCGGTAGAGCTTGACGTCTTGCGAGAAGGGCGAGATCGGGCTGCCCCCCGGCACTGTCAGGGTCAGGCTCGGCAAGCCCTGCATCTGCTGGCTGGCGCCGGTGGTGAAGGTGGCGTTGAGCGTCGACGACCACTGGTTGCCCCAGGCCCGCGCCGCCACCAGGTTGGCGGTCAGGTTCTGGTTGGCCGACGCCAGGTCGCGTTCCTTGCCGAGGTCGTCGGTGTTGAGCACTCCGGCGGTGGCGAGGAAGTCGGCCAGGGTCGGCACGCGCATCGCCGCCGCGGCCGGGACGCCCGCGCTCAGCACCGTTTTGCCGGCCAAGGCCGACAGGGCCGGATCGATCTGCGACCTGGGCAGGGCGCTGGCGATGTTGCCGAGCAGGGCGTAGGGCGGGCCGTTGGCCTGGGCCGACAGGTCGCGCGCTGTGTAGGTCTCGTCGCTGTTCCCCGACAGCTTGACGTCGATGTTGAGGCGGTTGTCGCCGCGCACGCGGAAGTGGTCGCCTTCCAGCTGGCCGCTGGCCTGCCCGCCTGCCGTGGGCGTGCTGACCGTGCCTTCGGCCGTGATGGCGCGGAAGCGCGGGCGCAGGACGATGTTGACCACCTTCTGGTCGGCGGTGAAGCCGTAGGACAGGGCGGTCTCCTCGGGCAGGATGTCGACCCTGAGGATGGCTTCGGTGGGGATGTCGCGCACTTCGCCGAGGCCCGAGATGCGCTTGCCGTTGAGCAGCACCACCGGGGTCTCGCCACCCCGCCCGCGTGAGGAATTGGTCTGGATCGCCAGCTCGTCGAGCAGCTCGGTGACGGTGGACACGCCGTAGGACTGGATGTCGATCGGGCCGAGCTGGAGTTCGGGCGCCAGGCCGCCGAGCGCCGCCCCCGGCTGGGTGGCGTAGACCTGGGGCGAAGTCGCGGTGACGACCACCTCGTCCACGGCAGTGGCGTCGTCGCCATCGTCCTCCGCCGGCTTGGGCGCGGGTTTGGGCGCAGGGGGCCTTGCCGCGGGGCGGACGGGCGCGGGCGTCGGCGCCGACGATTGGGCGAGGGCCGGGCCAGCCAGGGTCAGGGCAGCCGCGCACGCCAGGGCCACGGCCAAAGCCGGCTCCTGGGCCGCCGGGTCCGGCCGGTCCCGTCCTTCCGTCATGCATCCCCTCGTCGTCTTGCCCCGCGCCGCCCAAGAACAGGCGCCGGTTTGCATACAAGTTGCGTCCCTATGTCGAAACTTGGCGTCTGCCATAGCAGGGTCAAGGCTGCGCCCGACAATGGCCACGCCGATACCGCCATATCTTTGCAAATATTGCAGAATACTGTCGCAGGCCACCAGGCTTGGCCGCAAATCCAGGTCGACGACCGGCGCGGATTGGAGTTCAATCCGCGCCGAAACCAGAACGCCGTTATCCGCGGAGAGGTCCGATGCCCTACACCCTCAAGGTCAACGGCAAGGTGCAGACGGTGGATGTGGAGGCCGACACGCCTCTGCTTTGGGTCCTGCGGGACACCATCGGCCTGGTCGGGACCAAGTTCGGTTGCGGGGTGGGCATGTGCGGGGCCTGCACGGTGCACCTGGACGGGGTGGCGGTGAGGGGCTGCCAGACCCGCATCTCGACGGTGGGGACCAAGGCGGTGACCACCATCGAGGGGGTCGGCTCGACCGAGGTCGGGGCCCGGCTG
>DASYBX010000132.1:0-10351 GCA_036500495.1 Caulobacteraceae bacterium | reverse complement strand
CATCGCCGCGGCGCTCATTGTCGTCTACATCATCCTAGGCGTGCTCTACGAGAGCTACATCCACCCGCTGACCATCCTCTCCACCCTACCTTCGGCCGGCGTCGGCGCTCTGCTGGCCCTGATGCTGGCGCGCCAGGACATGACGGTGATCGCCATCATCGGCCTGATCCTCCTGATCGGCATCGTGAAGAAGAACGCGATCATGATGATCGATTTCGCGCTCGACGCCGAACGCAACGAGGGCAAGAGCCCGCGCGAGGCCATCCACCAGGCGGCGCTGCTGCGTTTCCGGCCGATCCTGATGACCACCCTGGCCGCCCTGTTCGGCGCCCTGCCCCTGATGCTGGGCTGGGGCGAAGGCTCGGAGCTGCGCCATCCCCTGGGCGTGTCGATCGTCGGCGGCCTGATCGTGAGCCAGCTGCTGACCCTGTTCACCACCCCGGTGATCTACCTGACCTTCGACGACCTGGCGCACCGGTGGCGCAACCGTCGCGGCCAGAGCGAAGACGAGGCGCTGGAGGAACAGACCCGCCGGGCCGACCAGCCCGCGCGTCCTGAGGGTGTCGCCGGCCAAGCGGACGTCACGCCGTGAACCTTTCCGCGCCCTTCGTCCGTCGGCCGATCGGCACCACGCTGCTGACCATCGGCATCGCCCTGGCCGGCATCGCCGCCTATTTCCAGCTGCCGGTCTCGCCCCTGCCCCAGTTCGACCTGCCGTCGATCTCGGTGCAGGCGCGCCTGCCCGGGGCCAGCCCGGAGAACATGGCCACAAGCGTGGCGACGCCCCTGGAGAAACGCCTGGGCCGCCTGGCCGCGGTGTCGGAGATGACGTCGCGCTCGCAGGTCGGCCAGACCCAGATCCAGCTGCAGTTCGACCTGTCGCGCGACATCGATGGCGCGGCGCGGGACGTGATGGCGGCGATCAACGCCTCGCGCGGGGACCTTCCGGCGACGCTCCGCCAGAACCCCTCGTACCGGAAGTTCAACCCGGCCGACCAGCCGATCCTGATCCTGGCGCTGACGTCCAAGACCCGCACGCGCACCGACATCTACGACAGCGCCGCGACCATCATCCAGCAGCAGCTGGCCCAGGTGAAGGGCGTCGGCGACGTCGGCATCCAGGGCGGCGCCCTGCCGGCCGTGCGGGTGGAGTTGAACCCCCTCTCCCTGTCGCACTACGGCATCGCGCTCGAGGACGTGCGCGCTGCCCTGTCCGCTTCCAACGCCAACCGGCCCAAGGGCGTGATCGACACCGGCGGCCAGCGCTACCAGATCTACACCAACGACGCCGGGCGCTACGCCAAGGACTATTCCGGCCTCGTGGTCGCCTACCGCAACGGCCGCGCCGTGCGCCTGTCGGACGTGGCCCAGGTGGTCGACGGGCCGGAGGACATCCACAACACCGGCCTGGTCAACGGCCAGAACGCGGTCACCGCGGTGGTCAGCCGGGCGCCGGGCGCGAACATCATCCAGACCGTGGACGCGGTCAAAGCCAAGCTGCCGGTGCTCCGGGCCGCCATCCCTCCGGACATCGACCTGACCCCGGTGATCGACCGCTCGATCACCATCCGCGCCTCTCTCGCCGACGTGGAGCGCACCCTGGCCATCTCCACCATCCTGGTGATCGGCGTGGTCGCCTTCTTCCTGCAGAGCGGCGGGGCCACCCTGGTGCCCTCGGTGGCGGTGACCGTGTCGCTGCTCGGGACCATCGGGGTGATGTTCCTGCTGGGCTTCTCGCTCAACAACCTGTCGCTGATGGCCCTGACCATCTCCACCGGCTTCGTGGTCGACGACGCCATCGTGGTGCTGGAGAACATCACGCGAAACGTCGAGAAGGGCATGCCCAGATTCCAGGCGGCGCTGGTGGGGGCCCAACAGGTGGGCTTCACCGTACTGTCGATCTCGATCTCGCTGATCGCGGTGTTCATCCCGATCCTGCTGATGACCGGGATCCTGGGCCGCCTGTTCCGCGAGTTCGCCGTCACCCTGTCGGCGGCGATCCTGATCTCCCTGGTGCTGTCGCTGACCACCACGCCGATGATGTGCGCCTACCTCATCGGCCGGCCCAAGCCGGGGGCCAAGCGCAACTGGTTCGCCCGCGTGTCGGACTCCTCGTTCAACTGGATGCGCAACCTCTACGCCAAGGGGCTGACCTGGGCGCTCGACTCCGGCCCGATCATCCTCACGATCCTGCTGTGCACCTGCTGCCTGACCACCTACCTCTACGCCAAGGTGCCCAAGGGCTTCTTCCCCGAGCAAGACACCAGCCAGATGATGGGCGGCCTGCAGGCCGACCAGAGCTCGTCGTTCCAGGTCAGTCAGCAGCGCCTGCGCCGCTTCGTCGCCATCCTGCAGGCCGACCCGGCCATCCAGACCGTGGTGGCCAACACCGGCGGCAACTCCTCCGGCGCTTTCTTCCAGATCGGGCTGAAGCCGAAGAGCCAGCGCGACCCGGTGGACACCGTGGTGACCCGCCTCCGTCCCCAGCTGGCGCGCGTGACCGGCGCCAACCTGTTCCTCAATCCCGTGCAGGACCTGCGCATCGGCGGACGCCAGTCGAACGCGACCTACCAGTACACCCTGCAGGCCCAGAACCTGTCGGACCTGCGCAAATGGGCGATCAAGCTGTCCGACGCGATGCAGAAGTATCCGGCCCTGCAGGACGTCAACACCGACCAGGAAGACCGCGGCCTGCAGACCTTCATCACCATCGACAAGGACAAGCTGGGAAGCCTGGGCCTGACCCCGGGCGACGTCGACAACACCCTCTATGACGCTTTCGGCCAGCGTCAGGTGACGACCATCTACAACGCCCAGAACCAGTATTCCGTGGTGATGGAGGTGGCGCAGCAGTACGCCCAGGACCCCACGGGCCTGCAGTACATCTACATCCCCCGCCGCGCCCCGCCGGCCAACGCCACGGCTTTCGCCCAGGCCGCCGCCGCCGCCGCGCTCAGGCCCTCCACGGCCACGGGCGGGGTGCAGCAGAACACCAATACCGGCGCGGCCGCCAACGAAGCCCAGGCCCCGCCCGGCCGCGGCGCCTCGCAGGGCGCGGCCGTGTCGCTCACCGCCAAGGACCCGGTGCCCCTTTCCGCCGTCGGCAAATGGGCCGACAGCGCGACGCCCACGTCCGTCAACCACCAGGACACCGCGCCGGCGACCACCATCTCCTTCAACCTGGCGGAGGGCGCCTCGCTCAGCGACGCCCAGGCCGACATCAAGGCGGCCCAGGCCGCGATCGGCATGCCGGTCACGGTGTCGGGCTCGTTCCAGGGCACGGCCAAGGTGTTCCAGCAGTCGCTGGGCGACGAACTCTACCTGATCCTGGCGGCCATCATGGCGGTCTACATCGTGCTCGGCATCCTCTACGAGAGCTACATCCACCCCTGGACGGTTCTCTCCACCCTGCCCTCGGCGGGCCTCGGGGCCGTGATCGCCCTGTTCCTGTTCCACACCGAGTTCAGCCTGATCGCCCTGATCGGGGTGATCCTGCTGATCGGCATCGTGAAGAAGAATGCGATCATGATGATCGATTTCGCGCTCGAGGCCGAACGCTCGCGCGGGCTGAGCGCCCGCGACGCCATCTACGACGCCGCCATGATCCGGTTCCGGCCGATCATGATGACCACCTTCGCCGCGATGCTGGGCGCCATCCCCTTGGCGATCGGCTGGGGCGAGGGGTCGGAGATGCGCCGGCCGCTGGGCATCACCATCATCGGCGGCCTTCTGGTGAGCCAGATCCTCACACTTCTGACCACGCCTGTGGTCTATATGTACCTCGACCGTTTCCGCCGCCGGAAGCCCAACGAAGCCTATCTGAGCCGGGGTGGAGGGCTGACGCCCGACCCGAACCCCGCCGAATGAGACATACCGAAATAATCACGACACGATCGGCCTGAATAACCCACACCATGACCTGTGATCGCATGCGCCTCCCCGCCTCCCTCGCCGGCCTGACGGCCGTCAGTCTCGTGCTGGCTGGCTGCGCCGTCGGCCCGGACTACAAACGTCCGGCCGCCCTGGCGAACAAAGCCCCCACGCCCATGGCCTTCAAGGAGGCCGACGGCTGGACCCAGGCCGCCCCGTCCGACGCGATCGCGCGCAGGGACTGGTGGAAGGTGTTCAACGACCCGGTCCTCGACGACCTGGAAGCCAAGGTGGTGGTGTCCAACCAGACCCTGGCCCAGTCGGAAGCGGCCTACCGCCAGGCCCTGGCGATCTGGGATCAGCAGCGCGCAAGCTTCTTCCCCTCGGTCACCGGGACCGGCTCCGGCACCAACTCCAAGAGCCCGAACGGCTTCACCACCGCCTCGGGCGCGATCGGCGGGACCACCGGCCGGCCGATCCAGACCTACACCGCACGCCTCGGCCTGACCTGGGACGTGGACGTCTGGGGCCGCATCCGGCGCACCGTCGAGGCCGCCAAGTCGACCGCCCAGGCCGACTACGCCACCCTGGCCAACGCCACGCTGTCGGCCCAGGCCCTGATGGCCGCCGACTACTTCCAGCTGCGGGCCGACGACGAGCAGAAGCGGATCCTCGACGACACCGTGAAGGGTTATGCCGAGGACCTGCGGATCGCCAAGAATCGCTTCGACGTCGGCGTGGGCGCGCGCAGCGACGTGCTGACCGCCCAGAGCCAGCTCGAGAGCGCCCAGGCCTCGGCCGTGGACATCGTGCGCGGTCGGGCCCAGCTCGAACACGCCATCGCGGTCCTGAGCGGCCAGGCTCCGTCCGAGGTGACCATCCAGGTGGGCCAGTGGAACCCCACGGTGCCGGCGGTTCCGGTCAGCCTGCCCTCGACCCTGCTGGAGCGCCGCCCCGACATCGCCGCGGCCGAGCGGCAGATGCAGGCGGCCAACGCCCAGATCGGGGTGAACATCGCCGCCTACTTCCCCGACCTGTCGATCAGCGGGCAGTACGGCTTCCAGGCCGCCACGCTGCAGAAGCTGTTCGCCGCCAGCGCCAACAGCTGGTCCTACGGCGCCACGCTCACCCAGACCATCTTCGACGCCGGGGCGATCAGCGCCAAGGTGCGGGGGGCCCGCGCCGCCTACGACTCGTCGGTGGCCAACTACCGCCAGACGGTGTTGACGGCGTTCCAGAACGTCGAGGACAACATCGCCGCCCTGCGCGTGCTGCAGGTCGAATACGACATCGACCTGGCCGCCTCGCGCGACGCGGACGAGGCCGAGCGGATCGCCAACAACCAGTACCAGGCCGGCCAGGTGGATTTCACCACCGTCGTGGTCGCCCAGAACACCGCGCTCGCCGCCCGCCGCACCGTGCTGCAGACCGCGAGCACCCGGATGACCGCCCTGGTCGACCTGGTCCAGGCCTTCGGCGGCGGCTGGTCCGCCACCGAACTGGCGCAGGTCAAGCAACAGCCTTTGCTCCCAGGGGCCCTCATCCCGTAAGGTCGGGCCAAATTTGGGAGGATATCGCATGCGCATGAACAAGGCCGTCGTCTCGGCCGCCGTCGCCCTGAGCTGCTTCATCGGCGCCGCCGCCGCCAAGGCCGACGTCGACCCCAAGTCGATCGCCCTGACCCTGCCCAAGGACATCAAGTGGACCGGGGACAAGGTGAAGTCGGCGGTGCTCTACGGCGATCCGAAGAAGCCCGGCTACTACGTCATGCTGCTGCGGTGGCCGCCGAACTGGAACACGCACCCGCACGCCCACCCCAACGACCGCATGATCACCGTGCTGGAAGGCACCCTGTGGGTCGGCACCGGCGTCAAGTTCCATCCCGAGACCAACACCCCGGTGACGGCCGGCGGCTTCCTCGTCGACAACGCCGGACAGCCCCACTACGAGATCACCAAGGGCGACGGCGCCCTGATCGAGATCACCGGCATGGGCCCCGACACCATGATCCCGAAGGAAGAGAAATAGGCGCCGTGGGCGCGCCCATCCTGCTCTCAGGGCCGGCGGCGACGCCGGCCTTTTTCGTTGCGGAGCCCTTCGCCGGCGCGGAGCTCGAGGAGCGCAGCTGGCGAGACCTCAAGGCGTCCCCGCGCTGATCACTCGTAGTGCTTGACCATCGGCCAGAAGGTCTGGAGCGGCGTCTTGATGTCGCGCAGCACATAGATCGGCCGCCCCGTCTCCATGGGCCTGGCGTAGGGAAGTTCGAGGCGGCCCACCACGTCGAATCGGCCGAACAGGTCGGCGTAGTGCTGCGGGCGGCCGCCGGTGATGATCATCACGCTGCCGTCGTGTCCGCGCGGGCCCCACAGGAAGTACTGGTTGTGGCCGCTGATCGCCGGCGGCAGGCCCAGACGCCGGCCGAACACGTCGACCGCCGCCGCCTCGCCGTAGTTGTCGCCATAGAACACCGCCCGCGCCCGCTCCTGGGGCGGTAGTGACCGGTAGACCTCGGCGACCTGCGCCGCCATCTGCGGCCAGCCGAACATGTCGGCGTAGTACTGCGGCAGGGCCCCGACCCTGGTGCTCTCGCCGGTATTGGGCATGAAGCCTATGGCCTTCTGGTAGCGGATGAAGGCCTGCACCGGCAGGATCGGCAGGGTGAGCGGGGCGGCCAGCAGCCCGAGCACGGCCACGCCGCCCAGCGCCGCCGTCCTTGCCCCCGTCGTGGCCCCCGTCCTGGCCCATGGCGCCTGCATCCAGCCCTCGATGCGCTGGGCGCCGAAGGCGAGCAACACCGGATAGACGGCGCTGGGATAATAGGGCTTGCCGTGCAGGACCTGGAACATCGCCATCAGCACGACCCAGGCGATGGCGAAGGCGCGCGCCACGGCCAGCCTGGGCTTCACCAGGCAGGCCCAGAGCCCGCAGACCCACACCGGGACGGCCCAGGGGCCGCTGTAGATCGCCTGCTGCAGCAGGAAATCAAAGGGCGACAGGGCGAGGTTCTTGCCGTTCATCCCCGCCCTGCCGAGCTCCAGGAAAGGCCAGCCGTGGGCCTGCTGCCAGATCAGGTTCGGCAGGATCATGGCCCCTGCCACGAGCGCCCCCAGATAGAGCCAGGGCCGCCGCAGCGAGACCAGCAGCAGGCGGGGCGCGGCCAGCAGGCCAACCGCCAGCCCCGCTGCGAAGAAGGCGATCAGGTACTTGGTGTTGAGGCTGAAGCCGGCGATGGCGCCGAACACCAGCCACCAGCGCTGGTCGCGGGTCTGCTCCAGCCGCACGAGGGCGAAGGCGAGCCCCAGCCAGGTCAGGGCCTGGAACATGTCGGTGTAGAAGATCACCCCCATCAGCAACAGGATGGGGGTCAGCAGCACGCACAGGCCCGCCAGAGCCTGGGCGAAGCGGCCGCCGCCGACCAGGCGGGTGAATTCGGCGCTGGCGGCCACGGTCGCGGTCATCACCAGAGCCGGCAGCAGGCGGAAGCCCCACAGGAAGTCGCCGGACAGGGCGTGCGCCCAGGACGCCAGGATCGGGATGAGGGCGGGCTGGTCGGCATAGCCCCAGTCCGGCCGGTCGCCGCAGACGATGAAGTAGAGCTCGTCGCGAAAGAAGCCGTAGCGGCCGTTGGCCAGAACGTGCAGCAGCAGGCAGCCGAGCGCGAGCAGCGCCGAGGGCCTGGCCCAGAGGCCGGCGAGCTTTCTCCCCATCGACACCCTCCCTCACCCGCTCCGCTCGTGGCATGGCCGCCCCCGCCCGAGCGTGGCTCGCCCCTTGGGCGAACACGGAAACTTCACCATAGAACGGTTCGCAGACCGTTGTTACTCAACCCTCGATAGAAGAGCATGGGCCGCACCACAGGGGGAGCGGCATGAAGACACTCGTCGTAGGCCTGGACGGCACCAACCAGACCAAGACCCAGCAACATCCCACCAACATCGCACGGATCTTCGACAGCCTGGGCGGGACCGTCAGTTCCGACCCGAGCGGCGGCTATGAGACCTCGGCGGGGAAGCCGACGGCGCCGCTCCTGGGCAAATACCTGCCCGGCGTGGGGACCCAGGGCGACCCGGTGCTCAAGACCCTGGGCAACCTGTTCGGCGACGGAATCGCCGCGTCGATCACCCGCGGCTACACCTTCCTGTCGCGCAACTATGTGGCGGGGGATTCCATCCTCATCACCGGCTTCAGCCGCGGCGCCACCGCGGCGCGGGCGCTGGCCGGCTTCGTGGTCGGCCGCGGCCTGCTCGCCCCCGGCACCTACGCCCCCGGCGCCAAGACCGACGCCTACAAGCTGGCGGTGGCTGCCTGGTACAACTATCGCCAGGCCCAGCCCAATCTGGCCAACGTCAACCGGCCGGGATTGATCGGCCAGTTGCTCGGCGGCGGCGACGCCCTGCCCACGGTGACCGACGCGAACTTCATCGCCCCGCCCCCGATCACGGCGGTCGGGGTGTTCGACACCGTCAGTTCGCTGGGCCTGCCTCACCTCGATGCCAGCGGCTCGGCCGTGTACGACTACTCGATCTGCGACACGGTCCTCAGCGACAAGGTCCACTGGGGCTTCCACGCCCTGGCCGCCGACGAGATGCGCGACCTGTTCAGCCCGACGTTCTGGGCCGACCGCGACCAGATCGTGCAGCAGATCTTTCCCGGCTGCCATTCGGACGTCGGCGGCGGCTATCCCAACGCCGGCCTGTCGGACGCCGCCCTGAGCTGGATGTTGGATCAGTTCGCCACCGTCGGGCTGCACTGCGACCGGACGCGGGTGACGGGCTTCGCGCCCAACTCCCTGGCCCCGGCGCAGGACGACGGCGCCGTCTTCCCGTTCAACAACACGCCCCGACGGGCCCGCAGCTTCCCCGAGTGCGCGACGCTGAGCGCGAGCATCACCGCGCGCCTGACCAAGCCCGTGGAAATGCTGCCGTCGAGCGCGCCCCAGCCCTACAGGCCGCGGGGCGTCTACGCGGATGGCAGCGCGCTATGAGGCCCTAGAGGTAGGCCCAGGCCGCGATCGCCAGCCCCACGGCGCCCAGGCCCAGGGAGGCCAGCCACGGCCATTTGCGCCCGGCGATGATCGCGATGGTGGCGATGGCGATGCCCATGTGCAGCAGGGTGGCGGCGATCGTCAGGCGGTGTTCGCGCCCCTCGTCCCGCTCGGCCGCCTTCAAGTGCTCGTCGCGTTCCTTCTCCAGGGCCTTGGCTTCGTCCTGGATCTTGTTCTCGTCGGCCTCGTTGGACGCGGCGGTCTGGCGGTACTCGTCGGCCTTGGGCCCGCCCTGGTCGGCGGCGATGCCGTAGATGTGCTTCTTCAGGCTCTTGGCCTGGTAGAAGGCCCAGTTGTCCGACGCCCTGGCCTGGGCCAGCACCGCCTCGTTCTTCTGGGTGAAGGCCTGGCCGCTCATGACGGTCTCCAGGCTGCCGACCACCGCCGACAACACGGCCAGGACGGCGATGGTCATCGACACCCAGGCGAGCAGGCCCCCGCCATGATGGGCGGCGTGCTCGGCGTGCTCCGCATGCTCGTGGGCCTCGAGCTCTTCGAGCGGACTGTCGGACATCGTGGGGCTCCCACCGGAGGTTGCTTGGCGAACGCGAACGCGACTCTGCTAAGACCTGAGCAGCAGATAATGTGCGTCGCGGATGCTGTCACGGTGGGCTGCCTGCGGCATGTTGAAATCTCGCCCGAGGACGCCTGCGATGACCACGCCCCCGGCTCCCTGGCCCCTCGCCACCTTCCGCGCCTTCCGCGACCGGCCGCGGCTCAGCAGCTCCCTGGCCGTCGGAGCCGTGATCGCCCTCGTCCTCTACGGCGCGCCCAACGCCCTGCGCGACAGCACACGCAACATCCTGATCTGGGACAGCGCCGGCCTGACCTTCTGCCTCTTGATGATCGGCATGATGTGCGACTGCGGCATCGAGCGGATCCAGGCGCGGGCGGCCGCACAGGACGAGGGCCGCGGCCTGACCCTGACGCTGTCGGTGGCGGCGGCGGCGCTCAGCGTGTTCGCCATCGCCCAGGAGCTGGGCCTGGCCAAGAACGACCACGAGCCGGTCAAGGCCCTGCGGGTGGCCTTGGCCTTCGCCACGATCGCGGTGTCGTGGTTCTTCACCCACCTGAACTTCGCCCTGCACTACGCCCACGAGTACTATTCGCCGGAGACCTGCCCGGACCAGGAGGGGCGCGTCGATCGCGGCGGCCTGAACTTCCCCGGCGGGGAGCCTCCCGACTACTGGGACTTCGTGCACTTCGCGGTGATCATCGGCGTGGCCAGCCAGACAGCGGACATCTCGTTCACCTCCAAGCCCCTGCGCCGCATCGGAACGGTGCACGGCATCCTGTCGTTCGTGTTCAACACCGTGGTGCTGGCCCTGACCATCAATCTCCTGGCCGGTCTCTTCTAGCAACCGGCCCATAGTTAAGATTCGCCCGCGCGGTGACGCAGGTTGCCGAGCCGCCGCCAAGGTGGTGTTGTCACGCTCG
>DASYBX010000131.1:0-11261 GCA_036500495.1 Caulobacteraceae bacterium | reverse complement strand
GAAGGCCGAGCCGGGCGCCCTGGCCCAGCTGATCGGCGCCTACGACAAGGTCGGCGGCAATGTGGTCCTGGTCGACCCCTGCCCGCCCGAGGACACCCACAAGTACGGCGTCGTCGCCCTGGAGACGCAGGACGGCCTGCTGAACAAGATGACCGGCATGGTCGAGAAGCCGCCCAAGGGGACCGAGCCCTCCAACCTGGCGATCAGCGGCCGCTACATCCTGCAGCCCGAAGTGTTCAAGATCCTGGAGGACAAGGAGCGCGGCGCCGGCAACGAGATCCAGCTGACCGACGCCATGGCCAGGCTGATGAAGCAGCAGCCGTTCCATGCCCTGGAGTACAACGGCGCCATCTACGACTGCGGCGACAAGATCGGCCTGCTGCGCGCCAACGTGGCCCTGGCCCTGAAGAACCCGGAGCTCGGCGCCGGGGCGAGGCAGGCGGTCGAGGCGCTGCTGCGGTAGGACGGCTTGCGCCGGTGGGTGGCGGGGGTCTCAGGATCCGGTCGAGCTTCGTGGCGGCAAGGTATCGCGATCGAAGGTTCGTTGCTGATCAGGGGTCAGGCTCGCGTAGAAGGCGCTGATCGCCTGGCTTTGCCGGCGGAAGTCGGCCAGTTCCTGCGTCATGGTCGCCTCCATCAGGGCAAGGCGTCGCGGCGTCTGGAGCTGAGGCAGCATCATCTGCGCGGATTGGCGTTGAGCCTGCGTTTGGCTGCCGTCACCCATGGCCGTGACATACTGGCGCCACGTTGCGCCCTGGTCGGCGGTCAGGTGAAGATCGTCGTGCAGTTTGGCTGAAACCGGTGAGCTCTGCTGCGCCAAAGCGGCCCCGGACAAAGCCAGCCACGCCGATAGCGCAATAACGATGGCGCGCATCCACCGGTCTCCTAAACCACTCAAGGATAAGAGGGTCTCGCGTCTGTCCGAGGGGCGCAAGCGTGGCCGTGGCCGGCCGCGAAGTTCATGCGCGGGGGCAGAGTTGCTCCGCCCCGGCGGACGATCGGTCCTGGCGACGGGACAGCGGTTCTGGGACGAAAATGACACAGGCGGCAAACGCCGGGCCGGCCTAGGCTGAGCCGTAGGAACTGCCGCACGCGTCCTCGATTAAGCCCTTCACTCAGAAGGGATTTTCATAATGCGTATCACCAAGCTCCTCCTTTCGTCGGCCATCGCCGCGATCACGGCCACCGCCGCCTTCGGCGCCCATGCCCAGGCGCCGGCGTTCAACTGGACCGGCCCCTATGTCGGCATCAACGCAGGCGACGACTTCGACGGCGCGACCCGCTTCGACCGCACCACCGGTCAGGGGGCCAACAATGTCGCCTCCCTGGCCAATGGCCTGCGCCCGATGGGTCATGCGGTGCATGGCAGCGGGTTCACAGGCGGCGCGCAGGTTGGCTACAACTACGAGCTCGGCAATGGCCGCAACTACGGGCTGGGCATGGTGGGCCTGGGCGGGGCCGGCGTGGTGGGCGGCATCGAGGCGGACGCCGCCTATGTCGACATCCACCGCACGGACACGCTCAGCAACACCACGTTCCTGGGCCCGTTGGTCGTGCCGAGCACGACGCCCTACACGCGGGTCAACCAGTATCAAGGCGACCTCGACTTCCTGGGAACCGTGCGCGGCCGCCTCGGTCTGGCGTTCGACCGCATGCTTGTCTACGGGACGGGGGGCTTCGCCTATGGCGACGTCCAGCGGCAGGCCACCTTCTACGGTCCGAATGCGCCGACGACGCCGTTCTTCACCGGCGAGAGCAACGGCATGAGGTCGGGCTTCGTCTATGGCGGCGGCGTGGAGTACGCGATACCGACAGGCTCGTTCCTGGACCGGTTCAACGTGTTCCACGCCAGCGCCGTGACCATCAAGGCCGAGTACCTCCACTACGACCTCGGCGCCGACACCGTGACCCTGGCCGGCGTCAACGGCGGCGCCGGGATTGGCGGCTACACCTCGCGCGTCCGCACGGATGGCGACCTGGTGCGCGCGGGCATCAACTACAAGTTCTAGTTAGCGGATGGGGCTGCGGCGGTCTTGCCGCGGCCCTGCCCTAGCCGCCGCCCGCGCCGCATGATCTGAGTCTCGGGGTGGGCCGCCGCGCGCCGGCCTTCGGCTCGCCGGGATTCACGGAGGCTGGCGTTGCAACTCCTGATCTTCGGTTTCGGCTACACCGGCAAGGCGCTGGCGCGGCGGATGCTGGGCCAGGGCTGGACGGTGTGCGCCACCGTGCGCAAGCCTGAGGACCTCGAGGAGGCGCGGGCGTTCGGCGTCCAGCCGATTCCCCTCTCCGATCCCGCCGCCCTGACCGAGGCCGCCGGCCGGACCCAGGCGATCCTGGTCACCGCCCCGCCCAACGAGACCGGCTGCCCGGGCCTGGCCGCCCTCGCCCCGGCCATCGCCGCCGCCGGGGCCTTTCCCGACTGGGTCGGCTACCTGTCGACCACCGGGGTCTACGGCGACCGTGGCGGCGGCTGGGTGTTCGAGACCAGCGCCCTTTCCGCCCAGTCCATCGAGGGCGCCCGCCGGGTGGCCGCCGAGCGGGATTGGCTGGAGATGGGCCGCGGCATGGGCCTGACCGTGGCGGTGTTCCGCCTGCCCGGCATCTACGGACCACAGATCGGACGATCCGGCCGCTCGCCTTTCGACCGCGTCCGCGCCGGAAACGCCCGGCGGCTGATCAAGCCCGGCCACGTGTTCTCACGCATCCACGTGGACGATCTCGCGGCGGGCCTTGCAGCCTCGATCGCCAGGCCGCGCGCGGGCGGGATCTACAACCTGTGCGACGACGAGCCGGCCCCCGCCGCCGAGGTCACCGCCTGTGCAGCCGAGTTGCTGGGCCTGGAGCCGCCGCCCGCGGAGCTCTACGATCCGGAGGCCTTGTCGCCGGCCGCCCAGCGCTTCTGGGCCGAGTGCAAGCGGGTGTCCAACGCACGCGCTAAGGCCGAACTCGGCTGGCGGCCGGCCTATCCCAGCTACCGCGAGGGCCTGCGCGCCATCCTCCAGGCGGCGCAGAGCTCCGACGGGGGGACCGTCATCACACTGACATAGCCCATCGCGATGTTGCGCCGCCGCGGTCCTGGGGCGTAACTGCGCGCGCCGATCGGGGCTGTCTCGGGGAACTGTCATGGTGAAGGCGAGCGTGGCCGGCGTGGCCCTGGTGTTGGGCGTGACGTCGATCGTGGCCGGGGCGGCCCAGGCGGCCGACGATCCGATCCAGTCGGCCTATGTGCTGATGGGCGACGGCGGCCGGGCCCAGGCCAGGGTGATCACGTCGGACGCGGCCTGCCCTTCGATCGACGCCGACGGTCAGCCGCTGCCTATGGCGGTGCGCGCCGCCGCCGGCACGGTCGCCCAGCGCTCGACACGCTCCAAGCCTTCCGAATCCAAGCCTTCGGCCTTCCCGGTGCTGGTGTGCGAGGCGACCCTGCCCCAGGGGACCAAGACGGCCACGGTCGGCGGCCATCGCCTGCCGGCCCCGGTGGCCGAGCCCAAGCGCATCGTGGTGATCGGCGACACCGGCTGCCGCATCAAGACCTCCGACAACGCCGCCCAGGCCTGCAACGACCCCGGCGAATACCCCTTCGCTCGCGTGGCCGCCTCGGCCGCCGCCTTCAAGCCGGACCTCGTGATCCATGTGGGCGACTACCTCTACCGCGAGAACCCGTGCCCCACCGGCAACAACGGCTGCACCGGCAGCGTGTGGGGATACGGCTGGGACGGCTGGAACGCCGACTTCTTCGCTCCCGGCGCGGCCCTCCTGACCGCCGCGCCCTGGGCTGCCAGCCGCGGCAACCACGAGAACTGCAACCGCGCGGGCCAGGGCTGGTGGCGCTTCCTCGACCCGCGTCCTCTGGTCCCCGGCCGCGACTGCAACGAGGAAGCCAACGACAAGGTCGGCGACTACACCGATCCCTACGCCGTGCCGCTCGGCGGCGGCGCGCAGTTGATCGTGATCGACTCCTCCAACGTCCCGGGCGACGCCCTCGCGCCGGACGACTACCGGGCCGCGCAGTACCGCGACATGTACGCCAAGATGGACGGCCTCGCGCGCCTGGCGCCCTACAACATCATGGTCGACCACCACCCGGTGCTGGGCGTCGCCGCCCACATGGACAAGAAGACCGGCGAGCGCGAGATCGATGGCGGCAACGGCGGCCTGCAGTCGGTGTTCGCCAGCCAGAACCCGTGGATGTTCCCGCCCAGCATCAAACTGCTGCTGTCGGGCCACGTGCACGTGTGGACCCAGCTGAGCTTCGCCCCCCCCTATCCCTCGCAGTTCATCGCCGGCTTCTCGGGCACCCAGGAGGACATCGTGCCCCTGCCCAAGACCCTGCCGCCCGACACCAACGTGGCGCCGGGCGCGACCGTGCAGAAGTTCAGCTCGTGGGTCGACGGCTTCGGCTTCATGACCATGGTGCGCACCGGCCCGGAAAGCTGGGACATCGAGGTGCACGACGTGAACGGCAAGGTGGTGAACCGCTGCAAGGCCCAGGGCCGGCAGTCATCCTGCGAGGTGGACCAGGTGGTGGCGCCCAAACGCCCCTAGGATCCGCCGGTGGTCACTGGCGCCCCTTCATCGACGCCAGGCCGCCTCGTCCACCGCCGCGAACAGCCGGTCCAGGTCCTGGGGCCGCGACAGGCGATGGTCGCCATCCTTGATCAGGGTGAAGACCACGTCGTCGCCGGCGATGGCCCCGACCAGTTCGTGGGCATGGGTCCAGGGCACGGAGTCGTCGCGTCCGCCCTGCAGGATGCGCACCGGCCCGTCGAAGCCCAGTGGTCCCGGCAGCACCGTCCAGCGCGCCCCATCCTCGATCAGCAGGCGGGTGATCGGATAGCCCTCGGCTTCATAGTCCGACGGCGCCATCCACACGCCATCCTCCAGAAGCGCCCGCCGGGCCTGGGCGTGGAGCCGGGGCTTCATCAAGGCCTCAGTGAAGTCCGGCGCTGGGGCCACCAGCACCATGGCCCGCACCCGCTCGGGCCGCGCCACGGCGGCCAGCAGCGCCAGCCAGCCGCCCATCGACGAGCCCACCAGCACCAGCGGCCCCTCGGCCAGGTCGTCGATCACCGCCAGGGCGTCCTCGCGCCAGCGGGTGATGCAGCCGCCCTTGACGAAATCGCCGGACGACTCGCCATGGCCGAAGTGATCGAAACGCAGGAACGAGCGGCCGCGCTCGGCCGCCCATTCGGCCAGGGCCTCGGCCTTGGTCCCCGCCATATCCGAGCGGTAGCCGCCGAGCCAGAGGATGGTCGGGCCGCGCCCGTCGACCCAGCGCCAGGCGATCTGCTCGCCGTCCGGCCGGTCCAGCCGCCCCGTCGTTTCACTCATGGCGCTGAAGCTCCCCTTCGGATATCCCAAGGCTTAGCGTCCCTGAAACCGCCCAGAAAGACGGCGTGAGCGAACTGCCCCCCGATTTCACCCTGTTGCAGGTGGTCCCGCGCCTGGAGACCGGCGGCGCCGAGCAGACCACCCTGGACGTGGCCGCCGCCGTGCGCGCGGCGGGCGGTCAGGCCCTCGTCGCCTCCATGGGCGGGCGGATGGAGACGGCGCTGCTGGCCTCGGGTGCGGAGCTCGAGCGGATGACGGTCCACTCCAAGAACCCCCTGACGGTCCTCGGCAACGCCCTGCGCCTGGCGACCCTGATCCGCAAACGCAAGGTCAGCCTGGTGCACGTGCGCTCGCGGGCGCCGGCGTTCAGCGGGATGCTGGCGGCGCGGATGACGGGCGTGCCGGTGATCGCCACCTACCACGGAGTCTACAACGCCCGGTCCGGCCTCAAGCGCTGGTACAACGGGGTGATGACCCGCGGTGAGGTGGTGATCGCCAATTCCGAGTTCACCCGCCGGCACGTGATCGCCCAGCATCAGGTCGATCCGGACAAGGTGGTGGCCATTCCCAGGGGCGTCGACATCGCCCGCTTCGATCCGGTCGCCGTCTCCGTCGAGCGCGAGGCCGCCCTGGCCGGCGCCTGGGGGGTGGAGGCCGACGACCGCCGCGTGAGGATCCTGCTGGCCGGGCGCCTGACCCGCTGGAAGGGCCAGGCCCTGGCCATCGAGGCCGCCGCCCTGCTGAAGGCTCGCGGCGTGAGCGACTTCCTGATGATCTTCGCCGGCGACGCCCAGGGCCGCTCCGGCTACCTGGCCGAACTCGAGGCGGCGATCGAGACCCACCGCCTAACGGACAACGTCAGCATCGTCGGCCACTGCGCCGACATGCCGGCCGCCTATGCCCTGTCGGACCTCGCCATCGCCCCGTCGCTCGATCCGGAGGCCTTCGGCCGCACGGCGGTCGAGCCCCAGGTCATGGGCGTCCCCGCGCTCGCCGCGGACCACGGCGCGACGCGTGAAACGGTGGTCCCGGGCGAGACCGGCTGGCTGGTCAAGCCTGGCGACGCCGGAGCCTGGGCCGACGCCCTGCAGGAGGCTATCGCGCTCGGACCTCAGGGACGCGCGCGGATGGGCGCCTTGGCGGCCGCGCGCGCGCGCGAACTCTATTCGGTCGAGGCCATGTGCGAGGCCACCCTCGCCGTCTACGCCCGGGTGCTGGGCCGATGAACGGCCATGTTCTGGCCGGCTATGACCGCGTGCTGGTGATCAAGCTCGGCGCGCTCGGCGATTTCGTGCAGGCGCTCAGGGCCATGGAGGAAATCCGCCGGGCGCATCCCAAGGCCAGCATCACCCTCCTCACCACCCCGCTCTTCGCCGACTTGGCCCAGGCCACCGGCTGGTTCGACGCGATCGACACGGGCGGGCGGCCCAAGGGGCCCGGCGAGATGCTGGGCCTCTACGCGCGCCTGCGCGGCGGCCGCTACCAGCGTGTCTACGACCTGCAGACCTCCTCGCGCAGCGCCGGCTACATCTGGGCCTTCGCCCCCGCCTTCCCCGAGTGGTCGGGCATCTCGCCCGGCGCCAGCCACCGGCACAGGAACCCGCGTCGCGACCTGATGCAGAACCTCGACCGGCTGTGGGACCAGCTCGCCGAGGCCGGCGTCGTCGAGCCCCTGCCCGAGGGGCAGGCGCCAGGCCCGGACCTCGCCTGGGCCATCGCCGCTTCCGACCGCGAGCGTCCGCCGCTGGGGGAGCGGCTGGGCATCCGCGGCCCGTTCGCCCTCCTCGCTCCCGGCGCCTCGCCGGGGCGGCCGCGCAAGCGCTGGCCGGTGCAGAGTTTCGCCGACCTGGCCAAGGCGCTCGAACAGACGGGAATAACCCCGGTGATGATCGGCGGCCCCCAGGAGGCCGAGTTGGGCGCCGAGATCGCCAAGGCCGCGCCTGCGACCATCATCGCCGCCGCCCGCACCAGCCTCGTCGATCTCGCCGCCCTCGGCGCCCGCGCGGCCCTGCTGGTCGGCAACGACACCGGTCCCGTCTACCTCGCCGCCTTCGCCGGCGCGCCGACCCTGATCCTGTTCTCCGCCGACTCCGACCCGGCCCTCTGCGCCCCCTGCAGCGGGCGGATCACGGTGATGCGGAGCGACGATCTGGCCGACCTTCCTGCAACCCAGGTGATAAAAGCCTCGCGAGTGTTGCTCGGCGGCGCTTGATCGCGGCTAGGCCGTTCGTCATATATCAGGATAGGGAAGAGTATCGGTTCGCATATGGAAGCGACCCGCGCTTTCCCATTTGTTTTGACAGCCTCGGAGCAACGCCTATTCGCCGTCCCATGTCCGCCCCGCCGTCCAAAGATGGACCGCGCATCAACGATGAAATCCGCGCCGCCAAGATTCTGCTGATCGATCAGAACGGCGAGAAGCAGGGCATCATGCCGATCACGGCAGCCCTTGAGGCCGCGGAAGAGGTCGGACTGGACCTGGTGGAAATCTCCCCGAATTCCGATCCCCCGGTCTGCAAGATCCTGGACTACGGCAAGTTCAAGTTCCAGGAGCAGAAGAAGAAGAACGAGGCGCGCAAACGCCAGAAGACCGTCGAGATCAAGGAAATCAAACTGCGGCCCAACATCGACACGCACGACTACGACGTGAAGGCCAAAGCGATGCACCGCTTCTTCGAGGAAGGCGACAAGGTCAAGGTGACCTTGCGGTTCCGCGGCCGCGAGATGGCGCACCCCGAGCTCGGCATGAAGCTGCTGCAGCAGGTCAAGGCCGATTTCGACGAAGTGGCCAAGGTCGAATACGAGCCGCGCATGGAAGGCCGGCAGATGATCATGATCCTGGCGCCGCGCTGAGGATCGCGAGAACCTGATGCGACGCCCCGGTTCGCCGGGGCGTTTTTCTTTGCCGATTCCGCGGGCTAGATAGCCGCAACCATGAGCGCGCCCGCAAGCGACCCCGCACCGTCCCCGCCCGGCCGCCCCGCCATGCTGGTGCTGCTGCTGGTGGTGTTCGTGAATCTGGTCGGTTTCGGCATCCTCATGCCCATCCTGCCGTTCTACGCCCAGGCCTTCCGCGCGCCCGCCTGGCAGGTGACCTGGATGTTCACCGCCTTTTCGATCGGCAACTTCTTCGCCGAGCCGATCTGGGGGCGACTCAGCGACCGCATCGGCCGCCGGCCGATCCTGCTCGGCACCATCTTCTGCTCGGGGCTGGGCTTCATCGGCCTGGCCTTCGCGCCGAACATCTGGACCGCGCTCGCCGTGCGCCTGCTCACCGGCCTGACCACCGGCAACCTCTCCACCATCCAGGGCTACATCGCCGACATCACCCCGCCCCGCTTCCGCTCCGGGCGCATCGGCCTGCTCGGCGCCGCCTTCGCCCTCGGCTTCGTGGCCGGGCCGGCGCTGGGCGGCTTGCTGGCTCACCCGCAAGCGGGTCTCGCCGGATTCCGCGCGCCCCTGATCGTGGCCGGCGCCCTGTCGATCCTGGCCGCAGCGGGCGTGGCCCTGTTCGTGCGCGAGAGCCGAGAGCGATCCTCGATCTCAGGCGACGGCCTGCACCTGTCGCTGCTTGGCGAGGCGCGCCGTCATCCGGTGATGGGCCGCGCCCTGGTGGTGACCCTGCTCTACACCTCGGCCTTCGCCGCGGCCGAGAGCACCTTCGGCCTGTGGGCCCAGAACCGCTTCGGCTGGGGGCCGCGCCAGCTGTCCTACGCCTTCGCCGCCGTGGCCGTGACGGCCGCCATCGCCCAGGGCTTCGTCACCGGCCGCCTGACCCGCCGCTACGGCGAGGCGATGATGCTGGCGGCCGGCCTGACGATCATCTCCGCCACCCTGGCCCTGCAGCCGCTGGGCGCCGGCATGGACCGCTCGGTCGTGCTCCTGGCCCTGACCGTGTTCGGCCAGGCCCTGGCCCTGCCCAACATCTCGGCCCTGATCTCGCGCACCACCTCGCCGGACCGCCAGGGGGCGATGCTGGGGCTGAACATGTCGGTGGGCGCCTTCTCGCGCGCCATCGGACCAGTGATGGGCGGCGCCCTATTCTCCCTCGTCGGGGCCGACGCCCCCCTCTACGCCGCCGCCGTGGCCGTCGCCCCCGCCATACTTTTGTCCTGGCAGGCGGAGGAAGCTGCCCGCCGGCAACGTCTCAAGGAGAGAGACTGACGACGAAGCCGTGTTGGGGAAGCGTATGACCATCGATCGACGGACCTTGCTGGCGGCCGCGCCCGCCCTGGCCCTGCCGGCTCTCGCCACCCCCGCCTTCTCCTGGCCCGCCTTCATCGAGCCCGCCCCCGCCCCGATCAAGGCCTACGAGCACAGGACCAAGGGCCGCGTCGGCCTCTTTGCGCACAACCTGCAGACGGGGAAGAAGCTCACCTGGCGCCCCGACGAGCGCTTCGTCATGTGCTCCACCTTCAAGGCGTCGCTGGTCGCCTGCGTTCTGGGCCGGGTGGACATGGGTCAGGAACACCTTGACCGCATGGCGCCCTATGGCGAGAAGGACCTGCTGGACCACGCCCCGGTGGCCAAGGCCAAGGACAACCTGGCCCGCGGCGCCTTGTCGATCGAGACCATGTGCAAGGCCGCGGTGGAGCTGTCGGACAATACCTGCGCCAACCTGCTGCTCGCGGCGGTCGGCGGGCCGGCGGCCCTGACCAATTTCTGGCGCACCAGCGGCGATGGCGTGAGCCGGCTCGACGCCGACGAGCCCGAACTCAACCGCTCCAAGCCCGGCGATCCGCGCAACACCACCACGCCCGCCGCCATGGCCGGCAACCTCAAGCGGCTGGTGGTCGGCGCGATGCTGCTGCCGCCCTCGCGCGAGCGCCTGACCAACTGGATGCTGGGCTGCCAGACCGGCGCCAACCGCCTGCGCGCCGGCCTGCCCAAGGCCTGGCAGGTCGCCGACAAGACCGGCAACAACGGCAAGGACGCCACCGGCGACATCGCCGTGACCTGGATCAAGCCCGGCCAGGCGGTGCTGGTCTGCGCCTACACCCAGGGCGGCTCGCCCAAGGCCGAAGACCACAACGCCCTGTTCGCCGGAATCGGCAAGCTGGTGGGGGAGAAGTTGAAGGCGTAAACAGAGCGCAGAACGGGGGGAGAAGGGCAAGGGAGCGGATGAACGGTCGTGGTCTTGCCCGGGGCAGCGTCGTAGTCGCCGCGTTCGCCTGTTCCTGCTGGCGATTTTCAGCGCGATCTTCCTCACGTTCGCGGACCTCAGGCCCGGTCATCTGAATGACCTGGACGTGGTCATTCACAATTGGAGCTTCGTCATTCTGCTCGGCGCGATCCTGGTCGGCCTGGTGGCGGCCCTGGTCGCGCGGAAAGGCTCGAGGAAGGACGCCCAGTAGGAAGCGGCGCGGCCGCACCCTTGCTTTCCGAGCCTGTTTCCCGTATTGACCCCGCCTTCTCGGAGTCGCCTGGCCGAAGGCATGCCATGGCGGCTCGAAATGCTATTTTAGAGGACGGTCTCGCAAGGGGCCGCAGCAAAATGCCGAAGTTGAAGACTAAATCGGGCGCGAAGAAGCGCTTCAAGATGACTGCGTCCGGCAAGCTCAAGGCCGGCGTGGCGGGCAAGCGCCACAGGCTGATCAGCCACAATGGCAAGTACATCCGCCAGCAGCGCGGCACCAAGGTCATGAGCGCTTCCGACGTGAAGACCATCAAGACCTACCTGCCGTACGGCCTGTAACGATCATCTTGAAGGCATAGAGACACATGGCTCGCGTCAAAAGGGGCGTCACCGCCCACGCCAAACACAAGAAGGTCCTGGAACAGGCCAAGGGCTTCTACGGCCGCCGCAAGAACACCATCCGCACGGCCAAGGCCGCGGTGGACAAGGCCGGCCAGTACGCCTACCGCGACCGCAAGGTCCGCAAGCGCATGTTCCGCGCCCTGTGGATCCAGCGCATCAATGCCGCGGCGCG
>DASYBX010000130.1:0-8180 GCA_036500495.1 Caulobacteraceae bacterium | reverse complement strand
TGTGGAAGCCCCACGACACGCCCTGGGCGTAGGCCCCGGCGGACCGGGCCATGCGCATGTCGTGCGCGGTGTCGCCCACCACGATGGTGCGCTCGGGCCCCACCTGCAGCGCCTTCATCGCCTCCAGCACCATGGATGGATGCGGCTTGCCCGGGCCGTCGTCGGAGCTGTGGGTGGAATCGAACAGGTCGGCCCAGCCGTGCATGCGGATGGCGGTCTCGACCCCGCGCCGGCTCTTGCCCGTGGCCATGGCGATCTTCCAGCCGCCCTCGCGCAGACGATCGAGGGTCTCGGCCGCGCCTTCGTAGAGCGGCTCGATATGGCCCGGCTGATCGATCGTCGCCCGGAAAGCCTCGCGATAGGCGTCGGCCACTCGCCCCACCGCCTGGACCGACAGTTGCGGCTGAAGGGTCTGGATCGCTTCGTTGAGCTGCAGGCCGACGATCTGGCGGACCTCGTCATAGGTCGGCTCGGCCAGACCGCTCAGCGCATAGGCCGCCTTCATCGACTCGAAGATGGTCCGGCGGCTATCCACCAGGGTCCCGTCCACATCCCAGATGACCAGCTTGCTCATGCACGCACCAGATCGAAGGCGCAGGTCAGGCGCGTGCCCCCGGAGGAGAACGGCGCAGTGCCATGCCACATGTAGGAAGGGAACAGGACCAGCAGGCCGGGCTCCGGCTTCACCCAATGCCCGGGCTCCAGCGGCGGCGAGGTCGGGGTGCCCGGCTCGCCGAACTTGATCCAGCCCTCGCGGCCCGGGGTGTCCGCCGGCAGGCGGATGTAGAAGGCCGACGACAGCCAGCCCTCCGGGTGCACGTGGTCCACGTGATGCCCGCTCGGATTCAGCCGCACCGACCAGGCGCCGGCGACCTCGTAGCCGCCCTGTTCGCCGATGGCCGCGATGTGCCGGCGGATCGGGGCGTCGATCGCGCGGAACAGGGCCTGGATCTCCGGGTCGGGATAGTCGAGCAGGCTGCGCTGGGTCTGGCTGCCGTGCCGCAGCGACTGGCCGACCGGATGGGTCAGGGGGCCGTGCAGGCGGTCGAGCGCCCGCTCCAGGTCCGCCAGATAGGCCGCCAGCGAGGTCCAGCCCTCGGGCGCGTCGATGCGGTAGGCCTTCACCAGCCGGCCGTAGTCGTAGAGCTGGTCCAGACGCGCATCCCCCGCCATGCGCCAGGCGGCGGCCTTGAGGGCGGTGACATAATGGTCCTGCGGATGGGCGGCGCTCAGGGCGTCGGCCCGCCGGACGGCCTGCGCGCCTCGCCCCAGGGCCAGGTCGGCCTCGATCTCGCCCTTGGCCCGGGCCAGGGGATTCACCCACGGCGGCGACAGGGCGAAGTGACGATCGCACAGGGCCGGATCCACTCTCAGCGCCACCCGCGCCGCCAGCACCTGCAGGCTCGCGTCGCGCCCCGCCCGCTCGGCGGCCAGGGCGTAGGCGGCGGCGTCCTCGCCCGCGTCCTGCAACAGCTTCACGGTCACGGCGGTGAGGTCGGCGGTGGGCGGGGCGGCGTCGAGCAGGGCCCGGGCCTTGGCCACGTCGGCCGTGCGCATCCAGATCAGCTGGGCCAGCTCCCTCTGAGCCGTCGCCGACAGGAGATCGCGCGCCACCGCCTCGCGGTAGGCGGCCTCCGCCTCCTCCAGGCGCGACTGCACCAGCAGCAGGCGCCCCAGGAACACCCACGGCTCGACCGCGTCCAGACCGAGCGCGATGGCCCGGCGGCAGGCCGCCTCCGCCGGCTCCTCCCGCCCCACCGTGTAGAGGGCGGCGGCCAGGCCGTAGTGGGCGCTCGCGTGGCCCGGCGCGGCCGCGGTCAGCGCCTGCCAGGCGTCGGCGGCCTCCTCGCTTCGCCCCTGGGACGCCAGCATCCGCGCGAGGGTCTGGGTCGCCAGCTCCTCGGCGGGCAGCATCCGCACCACCGTGCGCAGCTCCCGCTCGCAGCCGGCAAGGTCGCCCAGGCTGTGCAGGATCAGGCCCATGATCCGATGGGCGTCGGCGTCGTCGAGCCCGGCCGCCATGGCCGGCGCCAGCACCGCCTGAGCTTCCCGGCCGCGGCCGGCCCGGAACAGCTCCGTCGCCTCGGCCAGGGGATCGCGGCCTTCCGGCATCACCGCCGGCGCTGCAGGCGGTCGAACGGCTCCGGATCGGCCTCGTGCTCGTCGAAGCCGAACAGGGCGAAGCCGGCCTTCATCTCCGGGCTCAGCGGCGCCTCGATGATCAGCGTGCCGCCGCCCGGATGCGGCAAGGTGAGCCGCCGCGCGTGCAGCTGCAGCTTCAGCGCGCCCGGCAAGCCGGCGGTCAGCTCCGTCGACTTTTCGTCCGAGTATTTGGGGTCGCCCAGGATCGGGTGGCCGATCGCCTTCATGTGGGCGCGCAGCTGATGGGTGCGCCCGGTCAGGGGCCGCAGGGCCATCCACGCCGCCCGCTTGGCCGCGCGGCTGATGGTGACGTATTCGGTGTCGGCGGGCTCGGCGCCGAACTCCTTGGGATCGGCGGGCACCACCAGTTCGCGGTCACCCACGCCCTTCTTGACCAGGGGCAGCTCGATCAGCCCCTGCGGCGGGTGCGGGTTGCCCGCCACGATCGCCCAGTAGGTCTTCCTGGCCTTGCGCTTGGCGAAGGCGCCCGAGAGCCGCGCGGCCGCCGCCGGGGTCTTGCCCAGCAGCAGCACGCCGGAGGTGTCGCGGTCCAGCCGGTGCACCAGGCGCGGGCGCTCCAGCCCCTCGCCCCAGGCGCTCAGCAGCCGGTCGACGTGCTTGGTGGTCTTGGTGCCGCCCTGCACCGCCAGGCCCGAGGGCTTGTTCAGCGCCAGCACCTCGTCGTCCTCGTAGAGCACCAGCGACTTGGCGTAGGCGATGTCGCGCTCCGACAGGCCCTGGCGCTTCTCGCCGGGCTCGGGTGCATCGGGCAGCGGCGGCACGCGCACCATGGCGCCGGCGGCCAGGCGGGTGTCGGCCTTGGCCCTCGCGCCGTCGACCCGGATCTGGCCCGAGCGGACCAGCTTCTGGATCTGGATGTGGTTCAGGTGCGGCCAGCGGCGCTTGAACCAGCGGTCGAGGCGCACGCCCTCTTCGCCGACGCCGACGGCCAGGTTACGGACTTCCTTGGAGCGGGATTCTGTCATGAGGGCCTGGTTCATACGCGAAAACGACCGCCCACGCGATCACCCCGCTCGCCGACGGAAATCCACGGCGCTGCTCATGCCGCGCGACACGCCGCCGCGCCCGCCCCTGTTGGATGGAAAGTGTCTTGACCGCCTGAGCCTTAGCTGGCGCCCTGCCGCCGGGCAAGCAACCGCCGCCGCCGGCAGAACCAGAATGACCCTCTCGCGCCCGCCGCTGCACCTCGCCATCAGCGAACCTGAAGAGCGCCCCGGCCGCGGCGACCAGGCCCAGGCGCTGCTCGACGGCCTGCCCGACGCCATCCACGTGGTCGACCACGACTGGCGGCTGACCTACGCCAACGCGGCCTTCCTGCGGCACATGGGCATGGACAAGGACCATGTGATCGGGTCGAGCCTGTGGGACCTGATCCCGTGGGCCCGGGGCGACCGCCTGCGCGAGGCCCATGCCCACGTCCTGGCCAACGGCCAGACCGACAGCTTCCTGCACGAGTCGGTCCACTACCCCGACCGCACCATGGACGTGCGCGTGTTCCCGCTGCTGGACGGCGTGGGAATCGTGCTGCGCGACGTCACCCGCCGGGTCACCGCCGAGCGGGCCCTGGCGACCAGCGAGGAGCACCTGCGGCGGGCGCTGAACGGCGCGGAAATGGGCCACTGGCGATGGGAGGCCAAGAGCGACCGCATCTTCATGTCCGAGCGCACCCTGGCCCTCTATGGCCTGGGCCCCGAGCACCAGGGCCTGGAGCGCACGGAGGTGCGGCGGCTGACGCTGCATCCGGACGACGTCCCGCGGGTGAAGGCCGCCGCCGAGGAGGCCCAGGTCCACCATGTCCAGTACGAAGCCGAGTACCGGGTGCGGCGCGACGGGCAGTGGCGGTGGATGCGGGTGATGGCCGGGCCGCACGTGGTCGATGGCCAGGCGGTGGGCATGCACGGCCTGGTGCAAGACATCCACGACCGCAAGCTGGTGAACGAACGCCTGCAGGCCGAGATCGACGAGCGCGAGCGCGCGCAGCAGCACCAGCTCCTGCTGATCCACGAGCTGAACCACCGGGTGAAGAACATCCTGGCCATGGTCCAGTCGATCGCCACCCAGACCCTGTCGGCCGCCGACACGCCGCAGGACGCCCTTCTGGCCCTCGACCAGCGCCTGCTGGCCCTGGCCCGCGCGCACGACGTGCTGACCCGCGAAAGCTGGAACGGCGCCGAACTCACCGACATCATCACCGGCGCCGTGGCGCCGCACGAGGCAAGGCCGGGCCTGCGGGTGCGTACCCGCGGAGCGCCTGTGCGGCTGGCGCCCAAGACCGCGGTGAGCTTGGCCATGGTGCTGCACGAACTGGCCACCAACGCGGTCAAGTACGGTGCTCTGTCCACGGACGATGGCTGGGTCAGCTTGGAATGGACCGCCGCGCGCGCGGGCGGGGGCCTGGACCTCGCCCTCACCTGGGCCGAGCACGGCGGCCCGCCGGTGGCGCCGCCCAAGCGCAAGGGCTTCGGCGCGCGCCTGATCACCTACAGCCTGGCCGCCGAACAGGGCGAAGCCCAGCTGATCTACGCGCCCGAGGGCCTGTGCTGCCGGATGACGCTGTTCACCCCGCACGGCGCCGGCGTCGGCCAGGCCGCGGTCCCCGCCCTAGACTGACGGCTGGGGCGGGCGGGGCATGCGCTCGCCCTGCTCGGCGAGCCAGGCGGCCAGCCGGTCCAGGGCGGGGCTCGAGCGGCCCTGCGGCCTGACCAGCACCGTGCGGCCCGGCTCGGCCACGAAGCCCAGGGGCGCGACGAGCCTGCCGGCTGTCACGTCGTCGGCGACGAAGATCCAGGGCGCCGTGGCTACTCCCAACCCCGCCGCGGCCGCTTCGAGCGCGTGCGAGAAGTGGTCGAAGCTGCGCTCCACCACGCCCGGCGGCAGGGCGAGGGCCGCGCCGCGCGCCCAGTTCTCCCAGCTCTGCGGCCAGGTGCGGGTGTGCAGCCGCGGCTCGCGCAGCAGCCGCTCGGGATCGCGGCCGAGCGCCGCCCAGCGCTGGGGCGACAGCACCGGCCCGTGCCAGTTGGGGCAGATCGCGATGTGGTGCTGGCCCGGCGGATGGGTGGTGCGCAGCTGGATCGCGGCGTCGACGCCCGGCATGGCCTCGAAGTTCGGCTCCCCGGAGATCTCGCTGAGTTGGAGGCGGATCTCGGGGTGGCGCTCGACGAAGTCGGGCAGGCGCGGGATCAGCCAGCGGATGGCCAGGGTGTTGTAGCAGGCCAGGCGCAGTTCACCCTCGCCGACGGGCGCCGGGGCGGCGGCCTCCTGGATCAGGTCGAAGGCGGCGGTGGCCGCGCCCAACAGCCGCTCGGCTTCGGGCGTCAGGCGCAGATGCGTCTTGGGCCCCTCGGTCAGGGGATAGCCGAGCCATGCCTCGAGCTGGCGGATCTGGCGGCTGACCGCCCCGTGGGTGACGAACAGCTCATCGGCCGCGGTGGTCATCCGTCCGTGGCGGCCGAACGCCTCGAAGGCGCGCAGGGCGTTCAGCGGCGGCAGGGCTCGGCGACGGCGAGGCGGCGGCATTGTGCATAAACCTCACGGATGATCGCCCTTTATATCGTTTGTCCGAGGGGCGCCATCCCGGCGATATCGCGCAGGCAAAAGCGAGACCGCCGATGCCCGAAGAGCCGCCCCCTTCCCCGCCCCGCCGCCCCGCCTGGGCCTACGCCCTGGCCGCCGCCGCCATCTGGGCCATGGCCGCCTACGACCTGCTGGCGCCCAAGCCCGCTCCGCCGGTCTGGACCCTGGCCGCCGCCGGCCAAGCCTGCGAGCGTTAGCCGAACAGGGCCTGCGCGAGTTCGCGAAAATCCTCGGGCGGCTGGGCCTCGATGCGCTTGATGTCGCCGTCGGGATGCGGGAATTCCAGCGCCAGGGCGTGCAGCATCAGGCGCGGGACCTCCTCCCCCGCCAGCATCAGCGCCCCGCCATAGCGGGCGTCGCCGACGATGGGGCGGCCGATCGAGGCCAGATGCACGCGCAGCTGATGCATGCGGCCGGTGTGGGGCTGCAGCTCCAGCAGGGCGGCCGCCGGGCAACGGCTCACGGTGCGATAGGCGGTGCGGGCGGTCTCGGCGTCGGGATGGTTCGGCGCGCAGGGCCGCATATAGGCCTCGCGCCCAAGCTCCTCGCGCCGGAGCGGCGTCTCGATCACCCCTTCGGCCGGCTCGGGCGCACCGGGCGCGACGATGGCGCGGTAGGTCTTGGTCACGCGCCTGGCCATGATCGCCTTGCCGAGCGCCCCGGCCGCCGGCTTGGTCTTGGCCGCCACGATCACGCCGGAGGTGTCGCGGTCCAGCCGATGCACCAGTTCTGGCCGCTTGCCGTTGGACCGGGCAAAGGCCCACAGCAGGTCGTCCAGGGTGTGGAACTGCCCTCGCCCGCCCTGGCTCGACAGCCCCGCAGGCTTGTTCAGCGCCAGGATCGACGCGTCCTCATGGATCACCATGGCCCGGACGGCGGCGATCTCGTCGGCGGAAAGCGCGATCGGCTGGCGGCTCACGAGCCCTTCCTGGCGCGCAACTCCGCCCAGCGCTCCAGCCGCTCCTTCACCCGCGCCTCGGAGCCCTCGCCCCTGGGCCGGTAGAACTGCCGCCGCTCCATGCCGTCGGGGAAGTAGTTCTGGCCCGAGAAGCCGTCCTCGGCATCGTGGTCGTAGGCGTAGCCGGCGCCATAGCCCAGGCCCTTCATCAGCTTGGTCGGCGCGTTGAGGATGTGCTGCGGCGGCATCAGCGATCCGGTCTCCTTGGCCGCCCGGCGGGCCTCCTTGTAGGCGACGTAGACCGCGTTGGACTTGGGCGCGGCGGCCATGTGCACGCACACCTGGGCCAGGGCCAGTTCACCCTCGGGCGAACCCAGGAAGTCGTAGGTGTCCTTGGCGGCGTTGGCGAGCAGCAGCGACAGGGGGTCGGCCTCGCCGATATCCTCCGCGGCCATGCGCACCAGGCGCCGCGCGATGAACAGCGGGTTCTCCCCGCCCTCCAGCATCCGCGCCAGCCAGTAGAGGGCCGCGTCGGGGTCGGAGCCGCGCACCGATTTGTGCAGGGCGCTGATGAGGTTGTAGTGCTCCTCGCGGTCCTTGTCGTAGGCGGGGCTGCGCTTCTGCAGCACCTGGGACAGGGCCTTGGTGTCCATCGGTTCGGAGGAGCCGATGTTGAACACCACCTCGGCCAGGGTCAGCAGGTAGCGGCCGTCGCCGTCGGCCATGGCCACCAGGGCGTTGCGCGCGTCCGAGTCGACCGGCAACGGCTTTTTCTCGAAGGCCTCGGCCTTGGCCAGCAGGGACTCCAGCGCCTCGTCCGACAGCCGCTTCAGCACATAGACCTGGCAGCGCGACAGCAGCGCGCCGTTGAGCTCGAACGAGGGGTTCTCGGTGGTGGCGCCCACCAGGGTGACGATCCCCTCCTCCACGAACGGCAGGAAGCCGTCCTGCTGGGCGCGGTTGAAGCGGTGGATTTCGTCGACGAACAGCAGGGTGGCCTGGCCGGCGGCCCGGCGCGCGCGGGCCTGCTCGAACGCCTTCTTCAGGTCGGCCACGCCGGAAAACACTGCCGACAACTGCATGAACTCATAGCCGGCCGCCTTGGCCAGCAGCCGGGCGATGGTGGTCTTGCCGGTGCCCGGCGGCCCCCACAGGATCATCGACGACAGCCGCCGCGCCGCCGCCATGCGCGCGATCGGCCCGCCCTCGCCCAAAAGGTGGTCCTGGCCCACCACCTCACCGAGGCTCTGGGGCCGGAGGCGATCGGCCAGGGGACGCGGCGCCTCGGGCTCCAGCCCCGCCGCTTGGAACAGATCGGTCATGGTCTCTACTTAACCGCCATCACCCGCATCGTCATCCCGGCCGGCTCGCATAGCGCTTGCAGGTGGTGCGCGGACATTGACCTCGCGCGACCTCTCCCGCTCGCGGGAGAGGGGGACCATCGGCCGAGCGCAGCGGAGAGCCAATGGTGGAGAGGGCGGGCGAGCGCAGGACGGGTTCGGTTCTCAGATCAAGAGGGCATCACGGCCGCCCTCCCTCTCCACCC
>DASYBX010000129.1:0-17101 GCA_036500495.1 Caulobacteraceae bacterium | reverse complement strand
GCGGAGCGGGGCGGCCAGGCGCGCCCGGACGAACTTCGGCTCCGGATCGGCGCCCATCATCGCCCGGATCAGCGACTTCAGGAACAGCTCGGCGCAGACCAGGGACGAGGCCGGGTTGCCCGGCAGGCCCAGCACCGGCCGGCCGTCGCCGAGCCGGCCGAACCAGGTCGGCTTGCCCGGCCGCATGTTCACCGTCTCGACGAACAGTTGCAGCCCCATGTCGGAGAGCGCCGGCTTGACCAGGTCGTAGTCGCCCACCGAGGCGCCGCCGATGGTCACCAGGAGGTCGGCGTCGACGCCTTGCAGCGCCTCGATCACCGCCTGCCGCTCGTCGCGGGCCGGGGCGAGGCGCCAAGCCTTGGCCCCCCAGCTCTCGATCAGGGTGACCAGGGACAGGGAGCCGGACTCGAAGATCTGCCACGGCCCGGGCTCGGTGGGCGGGCGCACCAGCTCCTCGCCGGTCGACAGCACCGCCACCCGCGGGCGCCGCGCCACGCTGAGGCTCGCCCGCCCCGCCGCCGCCGCCAGCGACAGCCGCCAGGGGTCGAGCCGGACGCCGGCCTCCAGCAGCCGTTCGCCGGTGCTGAAGTCGCCGCCCAGAGGGCGGATGTTGTCGTGCGGGACCACCGGCCCCAAGTTGACGCGATCCCCCTCGCGCGTCGCCTCCTCCTGGATCACCACGGTGTCGGCGCCCTCGGGCACCGCGGCGCCGGTGAAGATGCGCACCGCCTCGCCCGGCCCCAGCGCCCCGTCGAAGCCGCGCCCCGCCGCGCTCTCGCCGATGATGTGAAGGTCGACGGACTGGGCCGCGTCGGCCGCCCGCACGGCCCAGCCGTCCATGGCCGAGGAGCGGAACGGCGGCTGGTCGCGGAAGCCGTCCACCGGATGGGCCAGGATGCGGCCGACGGCGTCCTCGATGGCGACGCTCTCGACCTCCAGCCGCCCCACCTGGCCCAGCATCAGTGCGCGGGCGTCCTCGATGGTCAGGTTCTTCATGACCGCCTCAGGCCTCGCGCCGGAAATCGCCCGAGGCGCCGCCGCTCTTCTCCATCAGGCGCACGGCCTCGATGGTCATGGCTTTGTCGGCTGCCTTGAGCATGTCGTAGAGCGTCAGGAGCGCCACCGACACGGCCGTCAGGGCCTCCATCTCGACCCCGGTCGGGCCGGTGGTCTTGACCCGCGCCGTGACCTCCAGGCCCGAACCGTCCGTGGACGGTTCGACCGCGACCTTGACCGAGGAAATGGCCAAGGGGTGGCACATGGGGATCAGGTCGCTGGTGCGCTTGGCCGCCATCACCCCGGCGATCTCGGCGACCGCCCGCACCTCGCCCTTCTTGCCGGAGCCCGAAAGGGCCAGTTCGAGGGTGGCGGGCTGCATGACGATCCGGCCCCGGGCCACGGCGATGCGCTCGGTGGCCGGCTTGTCCGACACGTCGACCATGCGCGCGCGGCCCTGGTCGTCGATGTGCGTGAGCTTGCTCACTTTTCGAGAAGCCGCGGCATCAGCTCGACCATGTTGCAGGGCTTGTGCCGGCTGTCGAGCTGCCAGCGAATCACCTTGTCCCAACCATCGCGGCAGGCGCCCGGCGAGCCCGGCAGGCAGAACACGAACACGCCCTTGATGATCCCCGCCACCGCGCGGCTCTGCAGAGTGCTGAGGCCCACGCTCTGGTAGCTGACCATGTGGAACACCACCGAGAAGCCGTCGAGCACCTTGTCGAACAGGGGCGTGACCGCCTCGGGCGTCACGTCGCGGCCGGTGATGCCGGTGCCGCCGGTGGTGACGATGGCGTCGATCTCGCCGGTCTCGATCCACGACAGGATGCGCTCGCGGATGGCGTCGACGTTGTCGGCCACGATGTCGCGCCCGGCGGACTCGAACCCGGCCTCCTGAATGCGGGAGACGAGCAGCGGGCCGGTGGTGTCGGTCTCTTCGTCGCGGGAGTCGGAGATCACCAGGACGCCGACGCGGACCGGGACGATGGGGCCGGCGACGAGCTTGCCGCCGGGGGCGGGGAGGGTGGGCAGGTCCATGGCTCTAGCTCCAGCGCTTCACGTCGTCATAGTCCGAAGGGCGCGGCTCGATCCAGCGTTCCCCGCCCGGTCCCGTCTCCTTCTTCCAGAAAGGGGCGCGAGTCTTCAGGTAGTCCATCAGGAAGTCGGCGGCTTCGAAGGCCGCGCGGCGATGCTCGGCGGCGGCGGCCACGAACACGATCGCCTCGCCGGGCCGGATCGGGCCGTAGCGGTGCACGACCAGCAGGTCCTGGACCGGGAAACGCTCGAGCGCCTCGGCCTCCATGGCGGCGATGGCCGGTTCAGTGAAGCCGGGATAGGCGTCCAGTTCCAGGTTGGCCACGGCCGCGCCGTCGGTGGTCTCGCGGGCCAGGCCGGTGAAGCTGACGATGCCGCCGGACGTCAGGCGCCCGGCCGAGAAGGCGGTCAGGAGGGCGCCGGCGTCGAACGGCTCGGTCTGCACCCTGACGGTCACGTCAGCCCCCGCTCATCGGCGGCAGGAAGGCGATCTCGTCGCCGGGGCCGATGGCGGCGTCGGCGCGGACCACCGCCTTGTTGACGGCGGCCTGCACGCCCTTGCCGGCCAGGGCCTCGCCGAGCGCCGGGTCTTCTCGGGCTAGCAGATCGCGCAGGGCCGAGAGGGTGGGGGGCGGCGTGTCGAGAGTCCGTTCGCGCCAGCCCGCGACATCGCGCAGGCGGCCCAGCATCAGCACCTTGGCCACGGTCAGCCTCCGGTCGTGGACATCGGCCGGCGCACGGCGGGGGCTTCGCCGCGGCGCTCGATGTGGAAGTCGTGGCCCTTGGGCTTGCGGCCGATCGCTTCGCGGATGGCGGCGATCAGCGAGGCGTCGGCCGGATCGGCGCGCATCGGCGCGCGCAGGTCGGCCTGGTCGTCCTGGCCGAGGCACATGTAGAGCGTGCCGGTGCAGGTCACGCGGACGCGGTTGCAGCTCTCGCAGAAGGTGTGGCTGAGCGGGGTGATGAAGCCGAGTCGGCCGCCGGTCTCCTCGACCCGCACATAGCGCGCCGGGCCGGCCGTGCGCTCGGACAGTTCGGTCAGGGTCCAGAACGAATCCAGCGCCTGCCGCACGGTCTTCAGCGACATGTACTGGTCGGTGCGATCCTCCTCGATCTCGCCGAGCGGCATGGTCTCGATCAGGGTCAGGTCGAGGCCCTCTTCGTGGGCCCACTGGATCATGGCCGGCAGTTCGTCGGCGTTGTCATGCTTCAGGGCGACGGTGTTGATCTTGACCCGGATGCCGGCGGACCGGGCGGCCTTCACCCCGGCCAGCACCTGATTCAAGTCGCCGCCTCGGGTGATCCGGCGGAACACGTCCGGGTGCAGGCTGTCGATCGACACATTGATCCGGCTCACGCCATGCCCGGCCAACTCCTCGGCGAAGCGGGTCAACTGGCTGCCGTTGGTGGTGAGGGTCAGTTCCTTGAGGGCGCCGGACTTCAGGTGGCGCGACAGGTCCTCCACCAACGTCATGAAGCCCTTGCGCATCAGGGGCTCGCCGCCGGTCAGCCGCAGCTTCTTCGTGCCGAGGCCGATGAAGGCGGTGCACAGCCGGTCGAGCTCTTCGATGCTCAGGACCTCGGCCTTGGGCAGGAACTGCTGGTGCTCGGCCATGCAATAGACGCAGCGGAAGTCGCAGCGGTCGGTCACCGACACGCGGACGTAATCGATGCTGCGGCCGAACGGGTCGATCAGCGGGGTTGGGGCCGAGCTCCTGGCCGACGCGCCCACGAGGTTGGCGTCGAACGGGCTCATGCCGCCGCTCCCTGCGCCGCAGAGCGGGCGTCGAGCACGCGCTGGGGACCGGTGAACACGGCGTGGCCGTCACGACGGGCCAGGGCGACCAGGGTCAGGTTGGCGCCTTCTGCCTTGCGGATGGCGAGCGCGGTGGGGGCGGAGATGGCCACCAGCAGGCCCACGCCCGCCAGCACGGCCTTCTCGACCATCTCATAGGAACAGCGGCTGGTGACGATGACGAAGGCCTCGGCGGGATCGAGCCCGGTCTTCAACGCCGCGCCGATCAGCTTGTCCAGCGCATTGTGGCGGCCGACATCCTCGCGCACCTGAAGGAGGCGGCCGTCGCGGGAGGCCCAGGCGGCGGCGTGGGTGGCGCGGGTCTCGTTCCCCAGCACCTGCAGCGGTTCCATGGCCGACAGGGCGGCCTGGATCGCCTCGCGGGTCACGGTCAGCCCGTCGGGCAGCACCGGCAAGGTGCGCAGGGCGTCTTCGGGGCTCTGCACGCCGCACAGGCCGCAGGACGAGCGGCCCTCCATGTTGCGGCGGCGGCGATCGCGCGCGCTGGCGGCGCCGGAGCGGGTCAGCAGCACGTCGGCGACCAGGCCTTCGTCGTGCTCGGACACGCGGATGTCGAGCACCTCGTCCGCCTTGGCGATGCGCTCGGAAACGGTGAAGCCCAGGGCGAGGTCGGCCACGTCCTGGGGCGTCGCCATCAGCACCGCATAGGGCTCGGAATCATAGCTGACGCCCACCGCCATCTCCTCGGGCGTGGCGCGCTCGATCCCCTCGGGACCTTGAGTCCCGATTCGCCATTGCAGGGCGGGCAGGATCTGGACGGGCGTCACGGTCATGAGGGCGGCGGCGGGCTCCAGTCTCTTCAATGGGTTCCAGGATACAGTGTTTCAAGCGGCCAGGCGATTTAGCCCTGATGGAACAGGGTGATTGCTTTGGTCAGCGTCACCCACACGCCCCACAGGAGCGGAATCCCGACAGCCGCCCAGGCCAGCGCCGTGATGGCGTCGAACCGGCCGCGGTCGATGCCGGCCGAGCCGTGGCTTTCGGCGAGCGCCGTCCTGGCCTCCTCGCCGGTCATGTGCCAGCGGTCGCTGACCGGCTTGACCAGCAGGTTGAGCAGGAAGCCGGCCACCAGCAGGCCCGCCAACAGCAGGAACACCGGCTGGTAGATCGAGGCTGCGGAAACGGCGCCCCCGGCCGCCTTGTAGCGGTCCTGCACCCCGGCGACGATGAACGGGCCGAGGATGCCGGCGGTCGACCAGGCGGTCAGCAGCCGTCCGTGGATCGCGCCCACATACTGCGTGCCGAACACGTCGGCGAGGTAGGCCGGGACGGTGGAGAAGCCGCCGCCGTACATCGAGGTGGTGATGCAGAAGCTGAGCACGAAGGCCGCCAGCACGGCCGCGGTAGCCGACCATGTGGCGATCGCCCCAAACAGGAAGGCGCCGAGGGCCAGCATCACCGCATAGGTCATCTTGCGGCCGATCAGGTCCGAAGCGGAGGCCCAGAAGAAGCGTCCGCCGATGTTGAACAGGCTGAGCAAGCCGACGAAGCCGGCGGCGACCGTGGCGGTCATCGCCGCCTGGCCCTTGTCCAGGTGGGCGAAGTCGACCCCGGGGGCGCCGATCAGGTGGCCGCCGAAGATCTGCTGGATCATGGGCGAGGCCACGCCGATGATGCCGATCGAGGCGCTGGTGTTCAGCAGGAGCACGCACCAGACGAGCCAGAATTGCGGCGTCTTGTGCGCGTCCTTCAGGTGCACGTTGAAGGCCGAGATGCCCTTGCCGGTCTTGGGGGAAGCGGTCCAGCCCTCAGGCGTCCAGTGATCCGGCGGCACGCGGAAGCTGAAGGCGCCGCCCAGCATGAACACGAAGTAGCCGGCCGCCATCACCACGAGGGTGGGCGCCACGCCGACGCTGCTGGCGCTGGCGAAGTGCTTCATCAGGATGTCGGCGAGGGGCGAGCCGATCATGGCCCCGCCGCCGAAGCCCATGATGGCCATGCCGGTGGCCATGCCGCGCTTGTCGGGGAACCATTTGATCAGGGTCGAGACCGGGGTGATGTAGCCGATGCCGAGGCCGATGCCGCCCAGCACGCCCGAGCCCAGCCACAGCAACCACAGCTGGTGCGTCTTCACGCCGATCGCGCCGAGCACCATGCCCCCGCACCAGCAGAGGGCGGCGACCACGCCCGCCTTGCGCGGGCCGGCCCGCTCCAGCCAGCCGCCCCAGATGGCGGAGGCTGAGCCCAGGACCACGAAGAACAGGCTGTAGGTCAAGGTGAGCTGCGACACCGACCAGTCGCAGCTGGACGTGGTCAGCATCTGCATCAGGCCGGCGCCCGCCGGACAGGCGACCGCCTTGCCGATGCCGATCGACTTCGACAGGGGCAGCCAGAACACCGAGAAGCCGTAGGCCATGCCAATGCACAGGTGAATAGCCAGAGCGCAAGGCGGGATCAGCCACCGGTTGAAGCCGGCCTTGGCGACGATGCTCTCGCGATCGAGAAAACCCGCCGAAGTCGACGCGGGCTGATCGCCCGCCACACCTTGCGCCATGTCTTGCCTCCTTTGTGGGACTCTGTTCGGGCCCTCGGAGATCGACAATGCTCCTTTGGCGGATGCTGTCTATCTCACCTGCCTAGCGGGTCAGCCGGGCGATCGCTTCCTTGGCCAGGGGGGTCAGGCCCGCGCCCCCGTCGGCGACGTGGGCGCGGATGCGGCCGCGCATGCGCGGGTCCCAGAACTTGGCGATGTGGTCGCGGCAGCCCTCCACCGCCGTGTCGTGCTTCTGCGAGGAGAAGAACCTGGCGATCTGGTTGGCCATGGTCACCAGCCGCTGGTCGCTGCTGGTGGTGATGTGCTGTTCGTCGTCGAACAGGCTGTGGCCGGCCTCGTGGGCGCCCTCGCGCCCGGCCTCGTGACCGCGATCCGCGCTCATTCGGCCGGCTCCACCTCGATGCGCCGGCTGTCGCGGGCGAAGATGTCGTAGCGCTGCTGCCACTCGGTCGGGCCGTTGGCCAGGGTCACCTGCACCGCCGTGACCTTGTACTCGGGGCAGTTGGTGGCCCAGTCCGAGGCGTCGGTGGTGACTACGTTGGCCGGGGTCTCGGGGTGGTGGAAGGTGGTGTAGACCACCCCCGGCGCGACCTTGTCGGTGACCCTGGCGTGCAGGGCCATGGCGCCGGCGCGGCTCTGCAGCTTGACCAGGTCGCCCTCGCGGATGCCGCGGTCCTCGGCGTCCTGGGGGTGGATCTCCAGCACGTCCTTGTCGTGCCAGGCCATGTTGCCGGTGCGGCGGGTCTGGGCGCCCACGTTGTACTGCGACAGGATGCGGCCGGTGGTCAGCAGCAGCGGGAAGCGCGGGCCCACCTTCTCGTCGGTCGGCACATATTCGGTGAGGATGAAGCGGCCCTTGCCGCGCACGAAGTGGTCGATGTGCATGATCGGCGTGCCGTGGGGCGCCGCCTCGTTCACCGGCCACTGCAGCGATTCCTCCTCGAGTCGGTCGAAGGACACGCCCGAGAAGACCGGGGTGAGGGCGGCGATCTCGTCCATCACCTGGGACGGATGGGTGTAGTTCCAGTCCAGCCCCATGCCCTGGGCCATCAGCTGGGTCACTTCCCAGTCGGCGTAGCCGTTCTTGGGCGTCATCACCTTGCGCACCAGCTGCAGACGACGCTCGGCGTTGGTGAAGGTGCCGTCCTTTTCCAGGAACGAGGAGCCGGGCAGGAAGACGTGGGCGAACAGGGCCGTCTCGTTGAGGAACAGGTCCTGCACCACCAGGCATTCCAGCGAGGCCAGGGCCGCCGTCACGTGGTTGGTGTCCGGGTCGGACTGAACGACGTCCTCGGCCTGGATGTACATGCCCTTGAACACGCCATCGACGGCGGCGTCGAACATGTTGTTGATGCGCAGGCCCGGCTCGTCGTCGAGCACCGTGTTCCAGGCCTTGTTGAACTGCTCGCGAACCGCGTCGTTGGAGACGTGGCGATAGGCGGTCAGCTCGTGCGGGAACGAGCCCATGTCGCACGAGCCTTGCACATTGTTCTGGCCGCGCAGCGGGTTGATGCCCACGCCGCGGCGGCCGACGTTGCCGGTGGCCATGGCCAGGTTGGCGATGGCGATGACTGCGGTCGAGCCCTGGCTGTGCTCGGTGACGCCGAGGCCGTAGTAGATCGCGGCGTTGCCGCCGGTGGCGTAGAGGCGGGCGGCGGCGCGCACGTCGGCGGCCGGCACGCCGAGGTAGTCGGCCACGGCTTCGGGGCTGTGCTCGGGGCGGGCGACGAACTCGGCCCATTCCTGGAACTCGTCCCAGTCGCAGCGCTCGCGCACATACTGCTCGGCGACCAGGCCCTCGGTGACGATCACGTAGGCCAGGGCGTTGAGCATGGCCACGTTGGTGGAGGGCTTCAGCGGCAGATGGACTTCGGCGCGGATGTGGGCGCTCTTGACCAGATCGGTGCGGCGCGGATCGATCACGATCAGCTTGGCGCCCTCGCGGATGCGCCGCTTCATCGCCGAGCCGAACACCGGGTGGGCGTCGGTGGGATTACAGCCGATCACCAGGATGACGTCGGTGTCCCTGATCGAGTCGAAGTCCTGCGTGCCGGCGGAGGTGCCGAGGGTCTGGCTGAGGCCATAGCCGGTCGGCGAGTGGCAGACGCGGGCGCAGGTGTCGACGTTGTTGTTGCCGAAGCCCTGACGGATCAGCTTCTGTACGAGGTAGGCTTCCTCGTTGGTGCAGCGGCTCGACGCGATGCCGCCGACCGAGCGCTTGCCGTACTTCTCCTGGATGCGCTTGAACTCGCTGGCGGTGTAGGCGATCGCCTCGTCCCAGCTCACTTCACGCCACGGCTCCTGGATCGAGGAGCGGATCATCGGATTGAGGATGCGCTCCTTGTGGGTGGCGTAGCCCCAGGCGAAGCGGCCCTTCACGCATGAGTGGCCGTGGTTGGCCGCGCCGTCTTTCCAGGGGACCATGCGCACCAGGGTCTCGCCGCGCATCTCGGCCTTGAAGGTGCAGCCCACGCCGCAATAGGCGCAGGTGGTGACCTTGGAGTGCTCAGGCTGGCCGATCTCGATCACCGCCTTCTCGGTGAGGGTGGCGGTGGGGCAGGCCTGGACGCAGGCGCCGCAGGACACGCATTCCGAGCTCAGGAAGCCCTCGTCCTGGCCGGGCGACACCCGGCTGTCGAGGCCGCGGCCCGAGATGGTCAGGGCGAAGGTGCCTTGCACCTCGTCGCAGGCGCGCACGCAGCGGTTGCAGACGATGCACTTGGAGGCGTCGTAGGTGAAATAGGGGTTGGACGTGTCCTTGGCCTTCCAGTCCGGATTGGCCTTGCCGTCCTGCCTGGCGAACACGTGGTTGCGCCCGTCGTAGCCGTAGCGCACCTCGCGCAGGCCCACCGCCCCGGCCATGTCCTGCAATTCGCAGTCGCCGTTGGCGGCGCAGGTCAGGCAGTCGAGCGGGTGGTCGGAGATGTAGAGCTCCATCACCCCGTTGCGCAGCCGCTTCAGCTTGTCGGTCTGGGTGTGGACCACCATGCCGGGGGCGACCGGGGTGGTGCACGAGGCGGGCGTGCCGTTGCGCCCCTGAATCTCGACCAGGCACAGGCGGCAGGAGCCGAAGGCGTCGAGGTTGTCGGTGGCGCAGAGCTTGGGGATGGTGGTGCCGGCGATCTGCGCCGCGCGCATGATCGAGGTGCCTTCGGGCACCGTCACCGCCTGGCCGTCGATGGTCAGGGTCACCTGGGCCAGGGCCGCGCCGTAGGGACCGCGCGGCTCGGGCGTGCCGTAGTCGAGTTCCTTGATCAGGGCCATGGGCCTACTCCGCAGCCTGGAGCTTGGCCGCGGGCGGGCGGCCGAAGTCCTCGGGGAAATGGGTCAGGGCGCTCATCACCGGATAGGGGGTGAAGCCGCCGAGCGCGCACAGGGAGCCGAGCTTCATGGTGTGGCAGAGGTCCTCCAGCACCGTGAGGTTGGCCTCGGCGTCCTGGCCCGCCGTGATCTTGTCGATCGTCTCCATGCCGCGGGTCGAGCCGATGCGGCAGGGCGTGCACTTGCCGCAGCTCTCCACGGCGCAGAACTCCATGGCGAAGCGGGCCTGCTTCAGCATGTCGGCGGTGTCGTCGAACACCACCACGCCGGCGTGGCCGATCAGGCCGTCACGGGCGGCGAAGGCCTCGTAGTCGAAGGGCGTGTCGAACAGGGCGCGGGGGAAATAGGCGCCGAGCGGCCCGCCCACCTGCACCGCCTTGACCGGCCGGCCGCTCTCGGTCCCGCCGCCGATGTCGTCGACCAGTTCGCCGAGGGTGATGCCGAAGGCCGTCTCGTAGAGGCCGCCGTGCTGGATGTTGCCGGCCAACTGGATCGGCATGGTGCCGCGCGAGCGGCCCATGCCGTAGTCGCGATAGGCGGCGAAGCCCTCGGCCAGGATATAGGGGGCGGCGGCCAGGGACAGCACGTTGTTGATCACGGTCGGCTGGCCGAACAGGCCCTTGTGCGCCGGCAGCGGCGGCTTGGCGCGCACGAGGCCGCGCTTGCCCTCCAGGCTCTCGAGCAGCGAGGTCTCCTCGCCGCACACATAGGCGCCCGCGCCCACGCGCACTTCCATGTCGTAGCGGTAGGCCGAGCCCATCACGCTGCGGCCGAGCAGGCCGCGCTGGCGGGCGACGGCGATCGCCTTCTGCATATGGTCGACGGCGAAGGGGTATTCCGAGCGGATGTAGACGAAGCCCTTGGTGGCGCCGACCGCGATGCCGGCGATGGCCATGCCCTCGATCAACTGGAAGGGGTCGCCTTCCATGACCATGCGGTCGGCGAAGGTGCCGCTGTCGCCCTCGTCGGCGTTGCAGACGATGTACTTCTGATCGGCGGTCGTTTCCGCGACCGTCTTCCACTTGATGCCGGTGGGGAAGCCGGCTCCGCCGCGACCTCTGAGGCCCGACTGGAAAATCTCCTCGACGATCGCCTTGGGGCCGATCTCGATGGCCTTGCGGATGCCCTTCAGCCCGCCATGGGCGGCGTAGTCGTCGAACGACAGGGGATCGGTGATCCCGTTGCGGGCGAAGGTCAGGCGGGTCTGTTTGGCGAAGAACGGCAGCTCTTCGGGCCGGCCGACGCGCTTGGCGTGCGGCGCGCCGTCGAACAGGCCGGCGGCGACCAGGGCTTTCACGTCCTCCGGATAGACCGGGCCGTAGCCGATGCGGCCTTCGGTGGTCTCGATTTCGACCAGGGGTTCGATGGAGAACAGCCCGCGCGAGCCGTTGCGCACGATCTCGATTGGCAGCGACCGCTTGGCCGCCTCGATCGCCAGGGCCCCGGCCACCTCGTCGGCGCCCAGCGCCACGGAGCACATGTCGTTGGGGATGTAGACCTTGACCATCAGACCGTCTCCGCCATCAGGGCGTCGAAGCGTTCGTTGGTCAGGCGCGCGTGCGGACGGCCATTGATCAGGGCCGAGGGGCCCGAGGCGCACAGGCCCAGGCAATAGATCGGCTCCAGCGACACGCCCCGCCGATTGGCGTGGCCGTGCGGATCGATGTGCGTGCCCAGGGCCTGCTCCGCGTGGGCGGTCAGGGCGGCGCTTCCGCGGGCTTGGCAGGCCTCGGCCTGGCACAACTTGACCACATGGCGCGGGGCCGGCTTGCGGCGGAAGTCGTGATAGAAGGTCAGCACCCCGTGCACGTCGGCGCGCGACAGGTTGAGCGCGCCCGCGATCAGCGGCACGGCCTCGTCGGGGACGTATCCGAACGTCTGGTTGAGCGCGTGCAGGATCGGCATCAAGGCGCCGTCCATGTCGGCCTTGGAGGCGATCACCTCGACCGCCTTCTCGGGGGACCAGGAGACGTAATCGGCCATGGGAACTCCAGCTGGAGCTCCCCAAAAGCGCTTGAGCGCCCCGAAAATCAACGGCAAATCTATATGCGATGATAGGTGTTATCTATCAAACCGGACCGACAGCTCCCGCGCCGCCAGGGTCAGAGCGCGCACCAGGGGCGTCACCGGATCGCGATCGACCACCACCAGCCCGATGCTGTGGGTGGTCTCCGGATCGGTCAGGGGAATGCGGCGCACCGCCGGCGACAGCGACACCGCCTCGATCAGCACCGGCGGCAGGATGCTCGACCATCGGCCGGACGAGACCAGGGTGGCGATCACCTGGCTGGAGTTGGTCTCGGTGAAAGGGCCGGGCGCCGGCTTGCCGGGCTCCAGCCCCAGCATCTGGTTGACGATGCGGCGGTTCTGCATGTCGGGGGTGAGCAGGCACAGCGGCAGGCCCAGCGCCTCACGCCAGCCCACGCTCTCGCGGCCGGGGAACACGGCCGGATCGGCGGTCACCAGGCGGTACTGCTCCTGGTAGATCGGCGTCATCGCCATGCCGGGGAAGTCGCGCACGTCCAGGTAGGTGATGCCGGCGTCGACCTGATAGTCCTCCAAGAGGCCGATCATGGCCGGGGTCGAGGACGACAGGATCGAGAAGCTGATCCCCGGATGGCGCTCGCCGACCAGGGCCGAAAGCCGGGCCACGATCGGCAGGGCGGTCGGGATGCAGGCCAGGCGCACCAGGCCGCCGACGCCCCGCTTCAGGGCCTCGACCTCCTGGCGCATGGCGTGGGCGTCGCCGGTCATGCGGCGGGCCCACTCCAGCACCCGCTCGCCCTCCGGCGTCAGGCCGACGTAGCGCGAGCCGCGGTTGACCAGGGCCGCGCCCAGGGTCTCCTCCAGGGCCCTGATCCCGGCCGAAAGGGTGGGCTGCGTCACCCCGCACCGCTCCGCCGCCCGGCGGAAATGCCGTTCGCGGGCCAGGGCGATCAGGAATTCGAACTTGTCCAGCATGAGTCTTTGTACGCGCTATTGCTTCGCTGCCTGAGCGCAGACTGTACGCGCTATCCCCTCGCTGCTTGAGCGCAGGCTAGCCCAATCTCGCCGCCAGGGCCGCCAGGTCCTCGCGGGTGTTGACGTTGGCGAAGGCGCTCGGGTCGTCGAAGCGTACGGGCTGTGCCCCGGCGGCCTGCAGGGTGCGCCAGGTGGGCGGGTGGGCGCCGCCGGCCAGGGCGGTCTCCAGCATCGGCAGGGCCGACACCGGCCACACGGCGACCTGGGGCTGCAGGCCGTCGGGCGTCTCGGCCACGGCGGCGCCGTGTTCGCGGGCGGCGGCGATCAGGCGGGGGAAGATGTCGTCGGGCAGGAGCGGCGCGTCGCACGGGCTGACGGCGAGGAAGCCGGCGCCTCGCTCCGCGGCCCAGGCCAGCCCCGCGCGCACGCCGGCCAGGGGACCGTCCGGATCGCCCGGGCGGTCGTGGAGCACGAGCAGGTCGCCGGCCAGGCGCTCGGATTGCGTGCCCGGGCGGGCGTTCACCGCCACGGCCGAACAGGCGGCGGCCAGGCGCTCGGCCGCCCAGATCAGCAGGGGCTTGCCCATCAGTTCCGCGGCCGCCTTCTCCCCGCCGAAGCGCACCGAACGGCCGCCGGCCAGCACCAGGCCGAAGGCCGGGCGGTCGGCGGACTGGATCGGCGGCGGCTGCATCATGCGCATGGTCCCGATTGACGGCGGGCCCTGGCCCGCGACTATGGGCGCAACAGCGCGCAAATTCACGGCCTGGATGCAAGACCCTCCTGCGAGTTCGACCTGGTCCCTCCCCGAATGGCCCGCCTTCGGCCTGCAGTCGGACGTGCGGCCCGCCCTGCGGCGAGCGGCCGACGCCGGACGGCCGGTGGTGCTGGGCACGCTCTACGCCCACGAGGGCGCCGCGCCTCTGGGCGAGGGCGCGCAGATCCTGTTCGACGCCGAGGGTTCGGGGGTGTGGGCGGCGGCAGGCTTCCTGTCCGGCGGGTGCGTGGAAGGCGATATCGCGCTCCACGCCCAGGCGGTGCTGGAGGGCGGCGAGCCGCGCCGGCTGGTCTATGGCCGCGGCGGGCCGCCGGACATCCGGCTCCTGTGCGGCTCGCGCATCGAAGTGATGCTGGAACGCATCGGCCCGGACGAACCCGCTCTGGAGCGGCTGCTGGAGCTGGAGGCGGCGCGCCGGCCGGCCCTGTGGCTCAGCGATGGCGGAATCCGCGCTTGCCTGGCCGAGGACGAGGCCCCGGCCAACCTGCCCGCCGCGCTGCGGCCGGTCCTGGCCAAGGCCTGCGAGCGTCCCGCCGTCAGCGGCCCGGTCGGCGCCGCCATCTTCCGCCGCCATGCCCCGCGTTTCCGCCTGGTGGTGGTGGGCGGCGACCCGACCACCCTCGCCATCGCCCGTCTCGCCGTCGAGGCCGGCTTCGAGACCACCCTGGTGCGGCCCAAGGGCCCGTCCACGCCGCCGCCGGCGCCAGGCGCGCAGTATTTCAGGGGCGAGCCGGCCGAGGCCTTCCGCGCGCTGGGCCTCGATCCCTGGACGGCGGTGGCGGTGGCCACCCACGACATCGACATCGACCATGACGCCCTGCGCGTGGCCCTGCCCTCGGCCGCCGGCTACGTCGGCGCGCTCGGCAGCCGCAAGCGCATCCCCGAACGGCTGACGCGGCTGACGATGGACGGCGTGCCCGAAGCCGCCGTGGCCCGGCTGAAGGCCCCGATCGGCCTCGACATCGGCGCCCGCGCGCCGTGGGAGATCGCGGTGTCGGTGATCGCCGAGACGATCCAGGCGCTGAAGGCGCTGGACGCCGCCCGCGCCTGGCCCGCGGCCGCCTCAGCCGCGGCGTGAGCGGGGCCCGCGCGTCCATGCACGCCCTCGTGCTCGCGGCCGGCTCCGGCTCGCGCTTCGGCGGCGGCAAGCTGATGGCGCCCTGGCGGGGCGGCGTGCTGATCGACGGGGCGCTGGACGCCGCCTTAGCCGCGCCCGTCCAGGCCGTGCACGTGATCGTCGGCGCCGACCCGGCCGTCATCGCCCGCGCCAGGGCGCGAGGCGTGCATATCGTCGAGGCCAAGGATCACGCGCTCGGCCTGTCCGCCTCGCTCAGGGCCGGCGTCGCCGCCCTGCCGAAAGACGCGGCCGGCGCCCTGGTGCTGCTGGGCGACATGCCCGAGGTCCCCCATGCGGTGCTGCGGCCCCTGGTCGAGGCGGTGCAGGCGGGCGCCCTGGCGGCGGTCCCGGTGTTCGAGGGCAAGGTCGGCAATCCCGCGGCCCTGTCCGCCGCTCTGTTTCCAAAGGTCCTGACTCTGCAGGGCGACCGCGGTGCGCGGGCCCTGATCGAGGGGCTCGGCGAGGCCCTGGTCCGCGTGCCGGCGCCGGACGCGGGCGTGCTCTACGACGTCGATCGCCCGGAAGACCTCAGGAGGGACGATCCCGGGCGGTGAGTTCTTCACCGGCGCGCGCTTTCGACCTGAGGGTCCATGCGCTATCTGAGGCCTTCAGCAGTTGGGGGCCTCATGGCGGATCCGGAGATCAGCGACGGCTTGGTGTTGTTCGGCGGCGGGGGTGACCTGTCGCTGCGGATGCTGTTCCCGGCCCTGGCCTTCCTTGAGAACGAGAACCTGCTGCCGCCGGCCATGCCGATCATCGGCGCGGCTCGCTCGGCGATGGACGACGACGCCTTCCGCGCGCTGGTGCGCGAAGCTCTGGAGAAGCGCGCGCCCGAGACGGTGGCCTCCGGCGCCGCCGATCGCCTGCTGGCCCGCACCTCCTACGTGGCCGTGGACGTCACCCTGCCCGAGGAGCTGAAGCGCGTCGGCGAGCGCATGGCCGAGCTGAAGGTCGAGCGTCCGCTCTACTACCTGTCGGTGTCGCCCAGCCTCTACAGCGCCATCTGCCAGGGCCTGCTGGCGGCGGGCCTGACCGGCGACGGCGCGCGGGTGGTGATGGAAAAGCCGATCGGCAAGGACCTGGCCACCTCCAAGGCGATCAACGACCAGGTGCAGGCGGCCTTCAACGAGGACCGCATCTTCCGCATCGACCACTACCTGGGCAAGGAGACGGTGCAGAACCTGATCGCCCTCAGGTTCGCCAACACCCTGTTCGAACCCCTGTGGAACAACCTGACCATCGACCACGTGCAGATCACCGTGGCCGAGACCCAAGGGGTGGGCGAGCGCTGGCCCTATTATGACGAGTACGGCGCCATGGGCGACATGGTGCAGAACCACATGATGCAGCTGCTGTGCCTGGTGGCCATGGAGCCGCCCTCGGACCTGCAGCCGGACTCGGTGCGCAACGAGAAGGTCAAGGTGCTGCGGTCGCTACGCCCGATCGGCCGGGCCGAGGTTGAGCGCCACGTGGTGCGCGGCCAGTACGGCAAGGGCGTGGTCGACGGTCGCCAGGCGCCCGGCTACGCCGAGGAGAAGGGCGGGCCCTCGGGCACCGAGACCTTCGTCGCCATCCAGGCGCACATCGACAACTGGCGCTGGGCCGGGGTGCCGTTCTTCCTGCGCACCGGCAAGCGCCTGCCGGCCCGCGACACCGAGATCTTCATCCAGTTCAAGCCGGTGCCGCACTCGATCTTCACCGGCGAGAGCATGGCCGACATGCGCGCCAACCAGCTCCTGATCCGCCTGCAGCCCGAGGAAGATATCGTGCTCAGCCTGATGAACCAGGCGCCGGGCCTGTCGCTGGAGGGCATGCGGCTGGAAAGCCTGCCGCTGTCCCTGTCGCTGAAGCACTCCGGCGCCCGGCGGCGCATCGCCTACGAGCGCCTGATCCTCGACGCCCTGCGCGGCAACTCCACCCTGTTCGTGCGCCGCGACGAGGTGGAGAAGGCCTGGGAGTGGGTCGACGGGGTCAACGACGCCGTGCGCAAGAACGGCCAGTCGCCGAGGCCCTACGCCGCCGGCACCTGGGGTCCGGGCGGCGCCTTCGCCCTGATCGAGCGCGAGGGGCGGACCTGGCACGAGGATTGAGGCGGGGCGACGGCGGACGGGCCGCTCTAGTCTGTGACGGTGCAGGCGCGAAAAGACGCTTGGTAGCCTATTCTCCAGATGTAGGTCGTCTTCATGAGTTCTACTTCATCGCCAGGGTGACAGTTGGACTGCTTCCCCAGATTGGCCTGCACCCGTTGTCCGCCCACGACTACCAACGCCATGTAGTAATCGCCCAGTCTGGCTGGAGCGGTGTTTATATTTTCGATCTTGCCCGTCACTGGTTCCATGTGGACCGGAAAAAACGGAGCAAACAGGATCAAGACTAGTCCCGCGCATGCGCCGAAACCTACGATGGACGGATTGAGCGCGGCCCAAAGGCGAACCACTTCCGGTATCGATGGCTTTGCCATTCTCTGAATGTGATCGGTCTGACCGCCCTCCGCAACTTCAGCGGATCGCAAGCCCAGATCCTGCCGCGTCCAGGGCGGACTTGGCACGAGGAATAGCAGCCCCTCAAACATGGCGTCATCCCAGA
>DASYBX010000128.1:0-4032 GCA_036500495.1 Caulobacteraceae bacterium | reverse complement strand
ACAGGCAACGCCTTATCGGTGCTTCTGTACAATTGATTGTCGCCATGGCCGGGATCGGGAAATTCTATGGACGGTCGGCGGCCGGACCCGACGAGCCGAAAATCCGGACTCTCCTCGTCGACGCCCTGTCGCCCCGACGATCCGGGGCCCGCCCTAGTTCTGCGCCACGCTCGACGGGGTCCGGGGCGGGGCGGGGAAGACATAGGCCGGCTGGGCGGGTCCGAGGTCGACGCAGCCTTCGGACTGCGCCAGGCCCTTGAGGTAGGCGCGGCGCGCCTGGCCGGCGGAGATGGCGCCCTGCACGTCCTTGGAGTGCTGCTCGGCGCCGGTCATGTAGCGCACCCAGTTGCGCATCGGGATCCAGCCCTCGGTCAGGTCCTTCATCGCCTTGGCCCCGGCGCCGGCGGCGAAGTCGGCGCTGCGGTCCATGGTGCTGCGCTGGATCTTGGGGGCGTCGAAGTCCGCGCCCAGGGCGTCGTCCAGCTTGGCCAACTCCGCCGACAGCGAGTCGCAGGTGACCGGCTGGGGCCGCGCATAGGGGTCGGACGCCGCGTCCAGCAGCACGCGGGGAATCTTGCTGCGCACCAGGTTGAAGTCCTCGAAGGGGGCGTGAGCCGCTTCGTTCACACCCTTCTTGGTGGTCTGCTCGGCAGTCTGCATGGGCTTCGACGCGCAGGCGGCGACGGCGAAGGGGGCGAGAACGGCAACCGTGAACGTCAAGCGCATGGGCATCGAACTCGCCTACCTCGTCTTGGGCCCCAGCATCGCCTTTCCTTCTTGTCCGGTCCAGGGGCTGCGCCTATGGTCCGCGCCGCTTCGCCCCGGCTTGGTCGGGACTGCGGCGGGCCTGTAGCTCAGCGGTAGAGCATTCGACTTTTAATCGAATGGTCGAGGGTTCGATCCCCTCCGGGCCTACCAACCTCCCCGGACAGTCCAAAACGGCGTCCCGAGAACCCTCCTCCAGATTGTTGTCGATTCCTTGACGTCGCCACGACGGCCGACTCCCCCAGTCGGGAGTCGGCTGCGGCCGCCTGCCGCGTCCCGCCTCAGTCGAAATAGACCATCGCGTCGTACATGGACGCGCCGTACTGCCGGAAGGACAGGCGCGTGCGCCCATACTGCGCCATGATGTCGACCGTTTCGAAGAGGTCGCCGGGGTAGTGGTAGACGCAGCTGGCCAGCCGGCAGTCGGGGTTGGACAGCAGGCGCTCGGCGCCGCGCAGGATCTTCGGCTCGGCGCCCTCGGCGTCGATCTTGATCAACGTCGCCTTTTCGCAGGCGTCGTCGAGCCGGACGGTCGGCCGGATATCCGCCTCCGACCCGGTCTCGGCGATGTGCGAGCCGCCGATGTTCTCCAGTTGCGTGTGGAAATAGCCCGTGCCGGTCACGTCCGAGACGATGGTGTTGTGCGCCGTCACCGGCAGGAAGGCCTCGATGGTCTTGAGGGGCGCGAACTCTTTGGCGTTCGGCTCGAAGGCGTTGACCGTGGAGTTCGCCACGTCCTTCACTTCGTCGAAGAATTTGACGACGTAGTCGCCCCATGACGCGCCGACATCGATCAGGTCTTCCCGGTCGCGCAGCAGCAATGAATAGTCGCGGGAGAGGGAGTTGAAGTACTGGTAGGCTGGCGGAACGTTGTTCTGCATCATCGGCTCGGTGTCGAGCGCCGCGATGCCCTGCAGGCGCGCCGACAGCATCCGACAGGACCCCTCGTCCTCGAACCGCGTCATCATGTCGGCGTAGCGCGCGATGTTGGCCCTGATGAAGTCCCGTTCGGCCCTCACCGGCACGTAGGTATGCGCCGCGCCCATGGCGTCGAGCCCGCTGATGAAACTCATCGTGTAGGGCCGCAGGGAGGCCCAGAAGGCGGCCTCGAACCGGGTGGTGAAGAACTGGATCAGCCCGACCCGGCGGGTGGCGCGCTCGGCCAGGAATTCCTCCGCCGTCACGCGTGGCAGGGAAGCGTAGGGGCCGTCAGCCGCGGGAGCGTACGGGCCGACCAGCAAGCCGAGGAAGCGTGGATTGTCCTTCAATAGCCTGTCGTAGTTGGCCTTGAGGAAATACTTGGTGCCCCTGAACAACTCGCCCGTCCAGATGACGTAGAAGCCGTCGAGGTCGGCAAACTCTGCGGAGCGCTGGTCTCCTGCTTCGAGCGCGCTTTCCAGTCGACGGCCGAATTCGATTTCCTGCATTCCGGTCTCTCGCGAACCATGGCCCCCGCAACCCGTATCTCGAAGCCGGGCGCCCGCCAATGCATCGCGTGCGCCCTTCACGGATGAAGGGGCTGCGAAAGGTTTCTCCGGCCTGTTCGAGAAAATCTTCATTGTCGATATAATCTATAGAATTTATCCGGTCTGATCATCGGTGGCGTGGACAGGGACGGGACATGACGGTGATCGAGAGCATGGCGCCGCTTCAGGTTCCGCGCCGCGGGAGCATCACGCGCCGCCCGTTCCTGCGCCGTCGCTCGGCCATCCCCGGCTTAGGCCTGACGCTGGGCGTGACCCTGGCGGTGCTGGGTCTGGTGGTGCTGATCCCGCTGTCGGCGGTGGTGCTCAAGGCGTCGGGCCTGGGCTTCGAGGGCTTCTGGCGCGAGGCCTTCACCGAGCGGGCGCTGCACGCCTACGCCCTCAGCTTCGGCGCCTCGCTCATCGCGGCGGCCGTGAACGGAGTGTTCGGCGTGCTCACCGCCTGGGCCCTGGTGCGCTACGACTTTCCCGGCAAGGCGGTGGTGGGCGCCCTGGTCGACCTGCCGTTCGCCCTGCCGACGGCGGTGGCGGGCATCTCGCTGGCGACGCTCTATGCGCCGAACGGCCTGATCGGCGCAGCCCTGGCCAGGGCCCACATCCAGGCCGCCTACAACCCAACGGGCGTGGTCATCGCCCTGACCTTCATCGGCCTGCCGTTCGTGGTGCGCACCCTGGAGCCGGTGATGCGCGACCTGTCGGCCGAGGTGGAAGAGGCCGCCGCCAGCCTCGGCGCCAGCCGCTGGCAGACGATCACCAAGGTGGTGCTGCCCTCGCTCGCCCCCGCCTGGCTGACCGGGGTGACCCTGGCCTTCGCCCGCGCGGTGGGGGAGTACGGCTCGGTGATCTTCATCGCCGGCAACCGGCCGTTCAAATCCGAGATCGCGCCCTTGCTGATCGTGATCCAGCTGGAGCAGTTCAACTACCAGGGCGCGGCGGCCATCGCCCTGGCCCTGCTGATCGTCTCGTTCCTGATGCTGCTGGCGATCAACGCGGTCCAGGCCTGGACGAGGCGGTTCCAATGAGCGGGGCCGTCGCCAGGAAGGCCGTGCTGGCCACCCAGGACCCGCCGTGGGTCAAGGCGTTGGTGCTGACCACGGTGCTGCTGTTCCTCGGCCTCGTGCTGTTGCTGCCGGTGGCCGCCGTGTTCGCCCAGGCCCTGAAGCACGGCCTGGGGCCGGCGCTGGCCGCGATCGAGGAGCCCGACGCCCTGTCGTCGATCCGGCTCACCCTGCTCACGGCCGCGATCGCCGTGCCGTTCAACCTGATGTTCGGCGTCTGCGCCGCCTGGGCGGTGGCCAAGTTCGACTTTCCGGGCAAGGCCTTCCTGATCACCCTGATCGACCTGCCGTTCTCGGTGTCGCCGGTGGTGGCGGGCCTGATCTATGTGCTGGTGTTCGGGGCCCAGGGCTGGTTCGGCCCGTGGCTGATCCAGCACGACATCCACATCGTGTTCGCCGTGCCGGGCATCGTGCTGGCGACCATCTTCGTCACCTTCCCGTTCGTCGCCCGCGAGCTGATCCCGCTGATGCAGGAGCAGGGCGTGAGCGAGGAGGAGGCGGCGCTGTCGATGGGGGCCTCGGGTCTGACCACTTTCTGGAAGGTGACATCGCCCAACATCCGCTGGGGCCTGCTCTACGGGGTGCTGCTGTGCAACGCCCGCGCCATGGGCGAGTTCGGCGCGGTGTCGGTGGTGTCCGGGCGCATCCGCGGCCTGACCAACACCATGCCGCTGCACGTGGAGATCCTCTACAACGAGTACAACTACGTGGGCGCCTTCGCCGTG
>DASYBX010000127.1:0-2837 GCA_036500495.1 Caulobacteraceae bacterium | reverse complement strand
AGATGATTCACGCCGAGGGGCAATCGCTGCTGCCCGGCCTCTGGGAGATGCATTCCCACTATTCCGGCGTGGAGTTCGGCCCGGCCCTGCTGGCCGCGGGCGTCACCACGGCGCGGGACTGCGGCGGCGAGTTCGACTTCCTGATGGCTGTACGTCGCAGGATCGACCAGGACCATGCCTTGGGGCCGCGTTTGCTGTTGGCCGGCCTGATCGATTCCGGCGGCCCCCTCGCGTTCGGGGCCGTCGATGTGGAGACGCCGGCGCAAGGCGTCGCCGCCGTCGACCGCTACGCCGATGCGGGCTTCCAGCAGATCAAGGTCTACACCCAGATCAAGCCGGACGTGTTGCGCGCCATCAGCGCCGAGGCGCACCGGCGGGGCCTGACGGTGACCGGCCACGTGCCCGCAGCGGTGGACGCCTTCGCCGGCATCGAAGACGGCATGGACCAGATCAACCACCTGCAGTTCGTCACCCAGGCCATGCGGCCGGAAGGCTCCACGGGCCCCGCCGATCTAGCGTCGGATCGCGCCAAGAAACTGATATCCCTGATGAAAGACCGCCAGATCGTCATCGATCCCACCGTCGGCTGGGGCGAGATGGCGGGGCATCCGAAGACCGTCTCCGCGGCGGCCTTCGAGCCGGGCCTGGAGGCCGCGCCCTTCGTCCTGGCCTCGAAGTTCGAGGCCCTGGGCGGACCGGTGGACGCCGACGGCTACCGCGAGCGCATGGCCGCCAACGGCCGGGTGATCAAGGCGCTCTACGACGCGGGCATCCCCATCGTGGCCGGCAGCGACACGGGCCTGATCGGCTATGGGATCGACCGGGAGTTGGAGCTCTATGTGGCGGCGGGTCTGCCGCCCATGGCGGCCATCCAGACGGCCACCCTGGGCGCGGCGCGGGCCATGAAGCTCGATCGCGAGTCCGGCTCGGTGGAGGTGGGCAAGCGCGCCGACCTGATGCTGGTGGAGGGCGATCCCCTAGCCAACATCAGCGACCTGCGCCGGGTCACCAAGGTGGTGCGCAACGGGGAGCTGTTCGACAGCCAGGCCCTGGGCCGCAGCGTGGGCTTTTCCAGGAGCCACGGACCAGTGAAACCCCACGGCCTCTGAGGGCGGCCGCGAGCGGTCGAAAATGTGCAGTCCGCCAGGCGGGCCAGCGCTGCTATGACCAGCCGCCGGTGTCGCTGCTCGGGGGACCTGATGAGGCAAGCTGTGCGCGTTGTCGGCGCTCCGGCGGCCGTCTGGGCTTTGAGTGCCTGCGGCCCTAAGGCTCCGCGCCCGCCGCCGCCCGCCGCATGCTCTGGGACATCAAAAGCGGGGCGCGCGTGGGCCCCACCGTCGCCCAGATGCAAGGGCCTGGCCCCGGGGCAGATCCTCGACGTCGTCGCCTATCTGGCTTCCCTCAAGCCCTCATCGTGGACTCTGGCTGGGCGCGTGGGATCCATATGCCGGCGCGCCGCCTCTTGCGATAGGCGGCGCCATAGCTGGCGCGTTGGGCGGCGAGCTTGTGCTCGTAATCTAGTTTGAAAGCGTCCCTATATGCCAAGCTCGATTTGGCAAAATATGCCGTTATGTAAACCAACGGCCTCTAGACGCAGGCGACCTGACGGTTCTCCTTCTGGCGTACGGCCTCCCCACCCGGCAGCGCCGTCAGGGGAGGCGGGCGAACGTGGCGTCGATGTGCGCGCGAGGCGCGTCGGCCGATAGCAGCACCATGAGGAGTACGCGCGCCTTGCGGGCGTCGAGCGGGCCGGCCGGCGTCAGGCCGCGGGCGATCAGGTCGGCTTCCGAACCGGCGAAGCCATAGGAGGAGGCCAAGGTCCGGCCGCCGCCGGTGCGGGACGCGAAGACCACCGGAATGCGCTTCGCGAGCCTTTCGAGCGTCGGCACGGCCGGCCCAGCGACGTGGCCCGCGCCTGGCAGGCTCAGGACAAGCGCGTCGGCGACAGCGCCCAGGCTTTCCACCACCTCAGGCTCGAGGCCCGGTCCGGCCTCCAGGATCGGCACAATCGCCCCCCGCGGCCCCAGGGCGAGCTTGGGGAAGCTGACGTCCGGCCGCAGCGCATAGCGCACGGTCCGCTCGGCGACCCAGCCGATGGGGCCGAAGGGCGCGGAGGAAAACGCGTGCGTCCGGAACGCGTGGACCTTCCGGATCAGCGGGCCCCAGTGGATCTCGTCGTCCAAGGTGACCAGGACGCCCTTGTCACGGGACAGGGGACTGAGAGCGGTTAGGCCCGCCGCCTCCAGATTCGCCGCCCCGTCTGCGCCTGCCTGGTCGAACCGCCGCATGGCGCCGGTCAGCACAACGGGCGTCCTGTGGGCCACCGCCAGCTCCAGCGCGAACGCGGTCTCCTGCAGGGTGTCGGTGCCGTGGGTGATGACGATCCCATCGGCGTCACGGGCGTCTTCCGCGGCGCGGATGATGGTGGCGAGGTTGTCGAAGGTGAAGCTGGCGCTGGGAATGCCGAGGGCGTCGCGGTGGACGATTTCGGCCATATCGGCGAGGTAGGGCGCGGCGGCGATGATGTCGCCGCCCTGGCCGGACACCGTCGCAGGCGCGCCCCCCGTTGAGCGCATGGCGATGGTGCCACCGGTCGTGATTATGGCGAGCCGGGTCATCGGCGTCTCCCTCGGGCCTGGTGATGAGGTCGTGGTTCAGGGGCGGATCGGGAAGGTCGATATAGCTGGCCTGCGACATCTGATCTCCACGTCACCCTTTGACACTCAGTTGTCCGCGGCTGTCCGGCCTACCGGCATGCGTTCAAAGCGGACGCGTTCCGCCTGCGGTCTGGCGACAGCGCGGAAGCCGGCCTGCAGCCAGGCCTTGCACTGGACGTG
>DASYBX010000126.1:0-19120 GCA_036500495.1 Caulobacteraceae bacterium | reverse complement strand
CGTGGTGATCACCTCGGTCGACCGCGATGACCTGACCGACGGCGGGGCGGGTCACTTCGCCGCCGTGGTGCGCGCGATACGCCGGGCCTCGCCCCAAACCACGGTGGAGATCCTCACCCCCGACTTCATGCGCAAGGACGGGGCCGCCGAGGTCGTGATCGACTCCAGGCCCGACGTGTTCAACCACAACCTGGAGACCGTGCCGCGGCTCTATCTGAAGATCCGCCCGGGGGCCCGCTACTTCCACTCCCTGCGCCTGCTGCAGCAGGTCAAGGAGCGCGATCCGGAGCAGTTCACCAAGTCCGGCCTGATGGTCGGCCTCGGCGAGACCAAGGAGGAGGTGATGCAGGTGATGGACGACATGCGTTCGGCCGGCGTCGACTTCATCACCATCGGCCAGTACCTGCAGCCCACCCGCAAGCACGCCGCCGTCGATCGCTTCGTGACGCCCGACGAGTTCAAGGCCTACGAGGCGATCGCCCGGGCCAAGGGCTTCCTGATGGTCTCAGCCAGCCCGCTGACCCGCTCCTCGCACCACGCCGGCGAGGACTTCGCCAAGCTGCAGGCCGCCCGCCGCGCGCTTTCGGGGACTCGCTGAGGCTTGCGCCGGCACGCCCTGACCAAGGTGCTGCCCTATGCGCCCGACCAGCTGTTCCAACTGGTCGGCGACGTGGACCGCTATCCCGAGTTCGTGCCCTGGCTCACCACCATGCGCACCTGGAACGCCCACGAGATCGAGCCGGGCGTGAACTGCCTCGACGCGGAGGCCGGCGTCGGCTTCTCGTTCCTGCGCGAAACCTTCGCCACCCGCGTGATCCGCGACGCCAACGCGCGCCACGTCGGGGTGAACCTGATCCATGGCCCGTTCCGCGCGCTCAAGAACGACTGGTTCTTCAGGCCGCATCCGGCAGAGTCCGGAGGGCAAGCGGCCGAGATCGACTTCTCGATCACCTTCGAATTCAAATCGCGCCTGCTCGACGGCTTCCTCGCCGCCAACATGGACCGGGCCATCGAAAAACTGATCGGATGCTTCGAGGCGCGCGCCAGGGCGCTCTATGGCGCGCAGGCCGTGCAGCAGGTCTAGCCAGGCGACGGCCCCCGGGCGTCAGTGGCTCTGACCGAGGCGAGCCTCCGGGCGCATCGGCTCGAACAGTTCGACAGGATTGCCCGAAGGATCTTCCAGCAGGATCTGCTTGCCGCCGACGCCGGTGACGATGTCGTTGCGGAAGCGGGCCCCGGCAGCGCGAAGCTTGGCCACGGTGGCGGTGATGTCTGAGACCTCGATGGCGAAGCGGTTCCAGCCGCCGGGGTGCGGCCGGGTTCCGTCCGGCATCGACTGACCGCCGCCGCTCGCGGGGTTGGGCGCGCTCAACACCAGCCGCAGGTCGCCGCGGGACATCATCGCGAAAGGCGGCGCGGGGTGCATCTCCAGCTTGAAGCCCAGGAGCCCGGTGTAGAAGGCGATCGCTTCGTCCACGTCATCGACGATGTAGCGAACCTGCACGGTGGCCATGGCGTCTCTCCCGCGTTCAACGTGGTTCTAGAGCCTGCGCGACCCGTTGCGAACACCCATGTTCGGCAAGCCGTCGGCCCCGCAAGCGTGGCTCCGGCCCGGCCGCCTTCGCCGGCCGGCGATTATGCCGCATCGGTAGAGGACGCGTCCGCCGCCGTCAGCCCATCGAGGGGCGCGGTTACGAGACGTAAACCACGTGGCCCAGGGCGGAGGGCGCGTGTTCAAATCCGGTTATGCGATGCGGACCAGAGCCGTGCGTCCGGGCGCCCTGGGCCTGGCTCTGGGTCTGGCCCTGGCTGCCGCGCCGGCCCTCGCCGAACCCCTCACCCTGTTCGGCTATGGCTTGAGCATCACGGTGCAGGGGGCGACCGCCTCCGCCTATCAGGGCAGCAGGCACTATTCCGGGTTTCCCAGCGTGTCGGTGAACCCTGTCCGGCCGGCCGACTACGACGCCTTCGGGGCTCCGGACGATTCCCCCAGCATCGCGCTCCTGGACCTGACCAAGCTGCAGATCGGGCCGGCGCTGTCGTTCATTCCCAACCGTGGCGACAGCCACGCCTTGCGCGGCATGAGGAAGATCGGCGCGGCCGGCGAGGCGGGCGGCTTCGTAAACTGGTGGCCGCAGCCCTGGATGCGCGTGCGGGTGGAGGCGCTGAAGGGCGTGTTCTCCGAGGACGGCCTGTTGATCAACACCGCCTCCGACCTGGTCTCCCACAAGGGCCCCTTCACCTTGTCGACCGGCCCCCGATTCGCCTGGTCGGACAGCCGCTACAACGGGACCTATTTCGGCGTGACCCAGGCCGAGGCGCCCGTCAGCCGCTTCCATTCGGCCTATACGCCGGGCGCAGGCCCGCTCTCGGCCGGACTGGAAAGCGCGGTGGAATACAAGTGGCGTGGCCACTGGCGCTTCGACCTGAGCGCCAACTACGACCGCCTGCTCGGCCCGCCGGCCCAGAGCCCGATCGTGCGCGTCACCGGCTCGCCCAACCAGTACTCGGTGGCCGGCGGCGTCAGGTTCATGCTGGGCCGCTAGCTCAGCACCTCAGCCAACAGCTCGAGCGCCACGCGCACGCTGGCCAGCCGCACGGCCTCGCGGCCGATGTCGCCGAAGCGCATCGCCTGGGAAAGGGTAGGGCGGCCGGTGCGGGCGGCGGCGAACCAGACCAGTCCCACCGGCTTGTCGGCCGTGCCGCCGCCGGGCCCGGCGATGCCGGTGACCGCCACCGCGCAGCCCACGCCGGCCGCCTCCCGCCCGCCCTCCGCCATCGCCCGCACCACCGCTTCGGACACCGCGCCATGCTCGGCGATCAGGGCCTCGGGCGCCCCGACCAGCGCCGTCTTGGCCGCGTTGGAGTAGGTGACGAAGCCGCGGTCGACCACGTCGGACGAACCGGGGACGGCGGTGAGGGCGCCGGCGACGAGGCCGCCGGTGCAGCTTTCGACGGTCGCCAGCATCAATCCGGCCTCCCGCGCCAGGGTCAGCACCAGCCTCGCCAATTCGTCGATGTCGTCCGGAAACATTGGCGGCTCCGCAAAATCTGCGGAATCGATCAACATCGGGACGAGCGCCCCGACAAGCCCAAGATTGGGCCGGGACGGGCGCCGGGAGCGAGCGCATGGTTCTGGCCAGTAGCGTTCAGCAGCAAGACACCCGGGTGAAGGCGGCGGCGCCGTCGGCGCTCTACGCCATGGCCGTGTTCGCCAGCGCCGGCCTGGTGTTCCTGGTCGAGCCGATGATCGCGCGCATGGTGCTGCCCCGTCTCGGCGGCTCCTCGGCGGTGTGGAACACCAGCCTGGTCTTCTTCCAGGCGGCCCTGCTGGCCGGCTACGCCTATGCCCACGCCCTGCAGCGGCTGACGTCGCTGAAGGCGCAGATGGCCGCCCACATCGCCGTCCTGGCCGTGGCCGCCCTGACCCTGCCGCTGCGGATTTCCGAAGTCTTCGGCCCGCCCTCCATCGACCATCCGGCCTTCTGGCTGCTGGGGGTGCTGCTGGTCTCGGTCGGCCCGGCCTTCGCCGCCCTGTCGGCGACCGCGCCCCTGCTGCAGGCCTGGTACGCGCGCCTTTCGCCCGTCGCGGCGGGCGGGGCGGACCCCTACCGCCTCTACGCCGCCTCCAACCTCGGCAGCCTTCTGGCCCTGGTCGCCTATCCGGTGTTGGTCGAGCCCCTGATGCGGCTCAAGCTGCAGGGGGTGGCCTGGAGCATCGGCTATGGCCTGTTCGTGCTGGTGGTGTTTGCCGTGGCCGTCCTGTCGCGCCGGGCCCAGGCCTCACAGGCCAAGGAAGCGCAGGCAGACGGGCAGGAACTTCCCCCGCTGGCCGCGACGCCGCCGGTGGTCCTGACCGAGCGCCTGGTCTGGATCGGCCTTTCGGCGGCGACCTCCAGCCTGCTGCTCGGCGTCACCGCCCACATCACCCAGGACGTGGCCTCCGCGCCCTTCCTGTGGGTGATCCCGCTGGCGCTCTACCTGCTGAGCTTCGTGATCGCGTTCCAGGCCAAGCCACTGATCCGGCCGGGGATCGCCCTGTGGCTCCAGGCCGCCCTCGCGCCCCTGGCGGCCGCGCTCTACAGCCTGCTCCAGGCGCCCTGGCTCTATCAGCTGGGCGTCAACCTCGGCGCCTTCTTCTTCACCGCCCTGGTCTGCCATCACGCCCTGGCGCACCGGCGCCCGGCGCCGGCGCGGCTGACCGACTTCTACCTGGCGATGTCGCTGGGCGGGGTGATCGGCGGGGCGTTCAACGCCTTCGTCGCGCCGGTGATCTTCAACGCCGTGTGGGAGTATCCGATCGTGCTGGGCCTCGCCTGCCTGGCGCGGCCGTGGGGCAGGGGGCGGCTCGACCACTGGGGCATCGGGGCCCTGGTGTCGGCGGTCCTGACCATCGGCGCCCTGATGGTCCCGCAACTGACCAGCCTGAGCGCGATCGTCATCCTGCTCACGGTGGCCGGCGGCATGACCTTCCTGCTGCGACGCCGCGGGCTGATCTATGGCGTGCTCATCCTCGCCCTGGGCGTGGCCAGCTATGACCAGCTGTTCAAGGGCAAGCGCCAGACCTACCGCAGCTTCTTCGGCGAGGTGCAGCTGGTGCGCGTGCCGGCGCCGATCTACGGCGTGGTCAAGATCATGGTGCACGGCTCGACCCTGCATGGGGCCCAGGCCGAGCGGCCCGGACAGCGCTGCATCCCCACCACCTACTATGGCCCGGGCACCCCCATCGCCACGACCATCCGCACCGTCCAGGCCCTGCATCCGGCCATGCGCATGGGCGCGGTGGGCTTGGGAACCGGCACCGTCGCCGCCTTCACCCGGCCGGCCGACACCCTGCAGTTCTTCGAGATCGACCCGCTGATCGTGCGCATCGCCTTCGACCCGACCAAGTTCAGCTTCGTGAAGGGCTGCGCCAAGGGCCGCGTGTCGGTGACGCTCGGCGACGCGCGCCAGTCGCTGGAGAAGGTTGCGGACCACAGCTACGACCTTCTGCTGGTCGACGCCTTCTCGTCCGACAGCGTGCCCACCCATCTTCTGACGGCGGAGGCCATGCGCACCTACCTCAGGGTGATCAAGCCCGACGGGGTGGTGCTGCTGCACCTGTCCAACCGCAACCTCGAGCTGGAGGGGCCGGCGGCCGCCAGTGTGCGCCTGGCCGGCGGGGCGCCCGTGCAGCAGGACTATTTCACCTCCGCGCCCAGCGTCTATGTGGAGTCCGGCGCCCAGGCGATCCTGGTCGGGCGCGACCGCAAGAGCCTGCGTCCCTTCATCGCCCGCAGCGACTGGGTTCCGGCGGTGATCGAGGCCCGGCCCTGGACCGACGACTACGTCAATGTGTTCGGCGCCCTGATCGCGCGGATCAGGCGCCCGCGCTGACGGCGGGCCGTTCCGCCGCAGCCTCGGTGGCCGCCCGGATCGCGGCCATGAGGGCGCGGATCTCGATCGGTTTCGACACCGTCGAGGTCATGCCGCAGGCCCGGTAGGCGTCGAGCTGATGCTGCATGGCGTTGGCGGTCAGGGCGATGATCGGCGTGGCCGGCAGGCCCCGCGCTCGCTCGGCGGCGCGGATCGCGCGGGCGGCGTCGAGCCCGTCCATCACCGGCATCTGCACGTCCATCAGGATCAGGTCCCAAGGCTCGGCGGCGAAAGCCTTCACCGCCTCCGCCCCGTTGGCCACCATCACCGGCTCCAGCCCCGCCGCGCCCAGCAGGGTGGTGAGCACCAGCTGGTTCATCGGGTTGTCCTCGGCCGCCAGGATCCGCAGCGGTCGGCCGCCGCCGAGGGCGGGCAGGGCGGCAACGGCGTCTGCGGGCGCCACGTCCATGCGACCCAGGTTCGCGCGCTCCAGGGGCAGACGCAGGGTGAAGGTCGAGCCCACGCCCACCACGCTCGACACCTCCATGACGCCGTCCATCAGTTCGGCCAGGTCGCGGCAGATGGCCAGGCCGAGGCCGGAGCCGCCATGGCGGCGGGTGTTGGAGGGGTCGAGTTGGTCGAAGGGATCGAAGATGCGGCCGAGCATGTGCGCCGGGACACCGGGGCCGGTGTCGCTGACCTCCAGACGGAAACCGTGGACCTCAGGCAGGATGCGCAGGGTGATGCGGCCGCGATCGGTGAACTTCACCGCATTGCCGATCAGGTTGGTGACGATCTGGCGCACGCGGTTCGGGTCGCCCTTCCAGGGGCCGAGCGCCGCCGGATCGAGCTCCAGCTCCAGCGACAGGTCCTTGTCCGCCGCCAGCCCGTCGAACAGGTTCTGCGCCCCGCGCGCCAGTTCGCGCCCGTCGACGATCCCGTCCTCCAGTTGCAGGCCGCCGGCGCCGATGCGGGTCAGGTCGAGCAGGTCGTTGAGCAGGTCCAGCAGCACCCCGCCGGCTTCGCGGATCACCTGCAGGCGCCGGCGCTGGTCGGGCGGCAGCTCGCCCAGCTCCATGGCCTGGGCCATGCCCAGCACCCCGTTCAGCGGGCTGCGGATCTCGTGGCCCATCACGGCCAGGAACTGGCTCTTGGCATGGTCGGCGGCCTTGGCCTCCTCCAGCGCCCGCTCCAGCGCGGCCTGGCGTGCGCGCTCGGCGCCGATGTCCTCGGTCAGGCAGACGATGTAGCGCGGACCGGGGCCGGGCGAGGCCTTCTTGCGCGTGCGGCGGATGTGGGTGCGGCCATCCAGCTGGGTGACCACCTCGTTGTCGATGACCACGGTCTCGCCGGTGGCGGCGGCGGCCAGGTCCGCCTGGCGGATGGCGTCGGCCTGGTCTGCGCGCACGAAGCTGTGGGCCGTCATGCCCACCATGGCCTCGGCCGGATGGCCGAACATCTCGGAGGCGGCGTCGTTGAGGAACACGAGCCGGCTGGTATCCAGCTCCTTCACGAACAGGGCGGCCGGCACGCATCCCAGGATGGTGTCGAGCAGCGCGCGCGAGCGCACCTCCTCGGTCACGTCGCGCGAGACGGCCAGGATGCGGATGACCTTGCCGCCGCCCTTTTCGAACACCGGCGAGATCAGGGTGTCGACCCAGCAGGTGTCGCGGCCCGTGCGCACCAGGCAGCCGCGGAACGAACGGGTCTCGCCGCGCTTGGCCGCCTCCAGCGCCTCGATCACCCTGACCCGGTCCTCGTCGCTCGGCCACAGCTCGGGCCAGTAGCGGCCGATCGGGTTGGAGGCGCTCTTGATCAGGGTCCTGGCGGCCGACGGGTTGATGAACTCGACCCGGCCTTCGAGGTCGAGGATGCGGATGAAGTCCGGGCTCGACAGGACCACACTCTGGAAATAGTCGGCGTCCTGTTCGAACCGTTCGGCCATGCCCGGCTTCCGCTCCCTGATCGCCGGCCCGCCCGGCCGAGCGGGCGACTATCGCCCGTGAAGCTTGTCGAACGGTTTAAACCGACGGGCGCCCGACCCCCGATCGGAAACCCTTCGTCAGCCGCGCCGGGTGGTGCGCGACTTGGCGCTGGCGGACCAGGCGGCGAGGGCGCCCGAGGCGCTGTGGCCGCGCGCCAGCAGCATCTGGCCCTGGAACTCGCCGACGGCCGTGAAGGCGGTCCGTCCGGCTTGTCTGATCGCGACGGCGTGCGGCTTGCCCCATACCGTGACGGTCCGTTCCATGGCCTCTGATCTCCCCTCGGCGCTTGGTCTGGGTGTCGCATGGCGTCCTCGCCAGGGGATTAAGTGACAGGGTAAAACCGGCGCTCATCACGAAGGAGTGGCGATGCAGCTTGGCGGGCGTTAAGGGAGCGCCATGTCCACCGGTTCGCGTCCAACATCCCCCCATCCGGGCATGGGGTTCGTCGGCTTCGTCCTGATGATCGCCGCGCTGCAGGCCATGGCGGCGCTCGGCGTCGATTCCATGCTGCCGAACCTGCCGGCGATGAGCGACACCTTCCACCTGACGGCCGACAACGAACGCCAGCTGGTGATCACCGCCTATCTGATCGGCTTCGGCCTGCCGCAGATCGTCTATGGGCCCCTGGCCGACCGGTTCGGGCGCCGGCCGGTGCTGCTGGCCGGCTGCGTGATCTATGTGGTGTTCAGCGCCCTGGCCGCCTTCGCGCCGACCTTCCCCCTGTTGATCGCCGCGCGCGGGCTGCAGGGTATCGGCGCCGCCGCCACCCGCGCCCTGCCCAACTCGATCATCCGCGACTGCTACGTCGGCCGGCAAATGGCCAAGGTCATGTCGCTCAGCTTCATGATCTTCATGGCCGTGCCCATGCTGGCGCCCAGCCTCGGCGCCTCGATCGCCCTGGTGGCTTCCTGGCGCTGGGTGTTCGGGGTGCTGACCCTGTTCGGGGCGGCGGTGGGGACCTGGGTGGCTTTCAAGCTGCCGGAGACCCTGCACGAGGAGGACCGCACGCCGATCGCGCCCTCGCGCATGGCCCACAGTTTCGCCATCGCGCTGAAGAGCCGCCAGGGCATGGGTTACGCCGGGGCCATGACCTTCCTGATCGGCGCCCTGTTCGGCTTCGTCAACAGCGTGGAGCAGGTGTTCCACGAGGTGTTCGCCCGGCCGTCCGTATTCCCGATCGCGTTCGCCCTGATGGCGGGCTGCATGTCAGTGGCGTCGCTGTGCAACGCGGGGCTGGTGGGGCGCATGGGCATGCGGTCCCTGTCGCACTGGGCGCTGCTGGGCTTCATCGCCATCAGCGTGCTGCATGCCGCCATCGCCGTGACCGGGCACGAGACCATCGTCACCTTCTCCGTGCTGCAGGCCGCGGCCATGTTCTCGTTCGGCCTGATGTCCGGCAACTTCAACGCCATGGCCATGGAGCCCCTGGGCCATGTCGCCGGATCGGCGGCCGCGCTGCAGGGCATGATCAGCGCGCTCGGCGGCTCGCTGGTGGGTTTCTACATCGGCCAGCAGTTCAATCGCACCACCGTTCCGATCACGGTCGGCTACGCCCTGTGCGGCTGCCTGACCCTGCTGTGCGTACTCTATGCCGAGAAGGGCAAGCTGTTCCGCCCGCACCACCTGCCGGCCGCGCCGCAGGGCGAGCCGGCGGCGGAGTTCCACTAGCCTCTCGTTCCGCTAGCCCCTGGGGCCGACCGCGGCGAGATTGGGCAATACCAGCCTTGCCGAGACGGCGGTCGCAGCCTGAGCCACCGAGCCGACGCCGGTATTGACGCTCGTGGAGACGATGCCCGCGCCGCCGCTCTGGCGGATCGTCACGGCGCCGGTGCCGGCGGCCATTACGACCGGCGCGGCGGATGGGCCGAAGGGCGAGGATCCGGAGACGATGGCCGACAGGTCCTGCACCACGCTCACCCGGGCGGGGGCGGCGGGATCGACCGTGCGGACCGTCTCGACGGATGGCTGGCCGGACGCCAGGGCGGCGGTGAAGAGCAGGGCGGGCATGATCGGTTCCTCGGCCGCCCGAGGATCGACCAGGACCGGTTCACGGCCGGTGAAACGGTATGGTTACGCAGGCGTCTCCACGCTGGCGATCGCCTGGGCGAGGATGCCTTCTTCGCGGCCGGTGTAGCCCATGCCCTCGGTGGTGGTGGCCTTGACGCTGATGCGGTCGACCGGAAGCCCGAGGATCTCGGCCAGCTTGTCGCGCATGGCCTGGCGGTGCGGCTTGATCTTGGGTTTCTCGCACACCAGCGTCACGTCGACATTGACCAGCGCGCCGCCCTTTTTGCGAACGAGTTCAGCGGCGTGGCTCAGGAAGATGTGGGACGGTGCGCCCTTCCACTGCGGATCGGTGGGCGGAAAGTGATCGCCGATGTCGCCCTCGCCGATGGCGCCCAGGATGGCGTCGGTGATGGCGTGCAGGCCCGCGTCGGCGTCGGAATGGCCGATCAGTTCGCGGTCGTGGGCGATCTTTACGCCGCACAGCCACACCCCGTCGCCCGGACCGAGCCGGTGCGCATCGATGCCCTGGCCCGTGCGCGTGACCCGCGCCGCGCCCGCCAGCCGCTCGGCCATGGCGAAGTCCTCCGGATAGGTGAGCTTGAACAGCATGGGGTCGCCGGGCGCCAGGCGCACGACGCCGCCCACGGCCTCCATCACCCCCGCGTCGTCGGTAGGCGGCAGGTCGTCGTTCCAGGCGGCGTAGGCCTCGCGCAGCGGCTGGGTGCGGAACGCCTGGGGCGTCTGGGCGCGCCACAGGCCGTCGCGCGGGGCGGTTTCGATGTTGCCAGGCATCTCGCGCTTGACCGTGTCGGCCACCGGCAGGGCCAGGATCGCCCCGTCCGCGCCGTCCAGGGCCTGGAGCAGGGCCTGCACGTGGCCGGTATTGAGGAAGGGGCGGGCGGCGTCGTGCACCATCACCACCTCGTCGCGGAGGCCCAGGGCATTGAGGCCGGCCATCACCGACTGGGCCCTCGTCGCCCCGCCGGGGACCATGATCAGGCCGGGCAGGTCGCCGAGAACGGCCTCGGCCGTTTCCATCTCGCCAGGCGGGGCCACCGCCACTACCGTCTTCGCGCCTGCAGCGAAAAACGCCTCGATCGACCAGCGCGCGACCGGCTTTCCGGCCACCAGCCGCCATTGTTTCGAAACGCCGGAGCCGGCCCGCGACCCCGATCCGGCCGCCACGACGATCGCTGCAAAGTCCATGCGCCTGTTTCCTCTAGGCGCCCCAGCTTGTCCAGACTCGACAGCGTCACAAATTTGCACAAAAATGGTGCGGAGGGGTTGAGCAAAAAATGTGCAGTTTGCGTATCGGCGCGCATGAGGTGAAGGGGCGGGCCTGGCTCGCTCCGATGACCGGAGTCTCCGACCTGCCGTTTCGCCGCACCGCAGCACGGCTGGGCGCGGCCTATGTGGCGACGGAGATGGTGGCCTCGTCGGAATTCGCGCGCGGGCGGCCGGACGTGGTCCGGCGCGCCGCGGTCGGCGATGGCCTGCCTCTGACGGTGATCCAACTGGTCGGCCGCGAGCCGCGCTGGATGGCCGAGGGGGCGCGCCTGGCCAAGGCGGCCGGCGCCGACATCATCGATCTGAACTTCGGCTGCCCCGCCAAGGAGGTCACCGGAGCCCTGTCGGGCTCGGCCCTGATGCGCGACCTCGACCTGGCCGAGTCGCTGATCTCGGCGGCCACCGACGCGGTCGACACGCCGGTGACGGTGAAGATGCGGCTGGGCTGGGATCATGCGGCGGTCAATGCGCCGGAGCTGGCGGCGCGGGCCGAGGCTTGCGGGGTGAAGGGCGTCACGGTCCATGGCCGCACGCGCTGCCAGTTCTATGGCGGCCAGGCCGACTGGAACGCGATCGCTGCGGTCAAGCGGGCGGTCTCGATCCCGGTGATCGTCAACGGCGACGTCGTGGACCTGAACAGCGCCCGCCAAGCCCTTGAACAATCGGGCGCCGACGCCCTGATGATCGGGCGCGGCGCCTATGGCCGGCCGTGGCTGGCGGGCCAGCTCGATCAGGCCCTGGCCGGCGTCGAGGTCGCCGAACCGGAGCTCGACGAGCGCCTCGACATCGCCTTGACCCATTTCGACGACGCCCTGACGTTCTACGGCGAGCGGCTCGGCCTGAAGATCTTCCGCAAGCACCTCGGCTGGTACGTGGAGCAGGGGCCGTCGCCGGCCGATGCGGCCGAGCGTCGGCGCATCAAGGGCCAGCTCTGCCGCCTGGAGCGGCCGGACGAGGTGCGGGCTGGGCTGAAGACGCTCTGGTCCCTCAGCGATCGGCTGGCGGCATGAACGCCCATTCCAAAGGCCCGGTGGCCGAGCGGCTGAGGGCGGCGGCCTTCGACCTCATTCCCGAGCCGGCGCTGATCCTGGCGCCCGACGGCGCCCTCGCGGCGAGCAACGAGGCCGCCCAGGAGCTGTTCGGCCAGGGCCTGACCCTTCTGTCGCGCGGCCGCTTCGTCGACAACCTGCCGCCGGGATCTAGCCTGGCCTCCCTGATCGAGCGGGCCCTGGCCGAGGACAACTTCGTGCGCGAGCGGGGGCTGGAGATCCACCTGTTCAACCACCCGCCGTTCCCCGCCGACGGTGCTGCCAGCCCGATGGGCGATGGCTCGCTGTTGCTGACCCTGCACCTGCGCTCCAGCGCTGTGCCGCCGGAGGGCCAAGGCCTGGCCGGCCTGAAGTCGGTGGTCGGCCTCGGCCGGATGCTGGCCCACGAGATCAAGAATCCGCTCGCCGGTATCCGTGGCGCCGCCCAGCTCCTGCGCGGGGCGGCCAAGGCCGAGGACGCGCCCCTGGCCCAGCTGATCGTCGACGAGACCGACCGCATCACCCGGCTGGTCGACCGCATGGAGGCGTTCTCCGAGGAAGCGGCCCCGGTGCGCGAGCCGGTCAACGTCCACGTTGTGCTCGATCGGGTGAGGGCCCTGGCGGTCAATGGCGTAGCCGACGGCCTGCTCATGCGCGAAGCCTACGACCCGTCGCTGCCGAACACCTTGGGCGACGAGGACCAGTTGATTCAGATCTTCCTCAACCTGGTGAAGAACGCCGCCGAGGCCGCCCACGGCCGGGGCGACGGTCGCGGCGAGGTTGTGATCACCACGGCCTACCGGCACGGGGTCAGGGTGCGCAGCGCCGGCGGCCAGGCCGCGCGGGGGGCTCCGCTGGAGATCAAGGTGCAGGACAACGGCCCCGGCGTGCCCGAGCACATGCGCGAGGACCTGTTCCAGCCGTTTGTCACCTCCAAAGCGATGGGAGCGGGGCTGGGCCTCGCACTTGTCGCAAAATTGGTCGCCGCCCATGGCGGGCTGATCGATTTCGAGTCAGAGCCTGGCCGTACTGTCTTTCGTGTCCTGCTCCCCATCGAACAGTGACCGAAGTCCGGGGTAACCCAGAAACATGACCGTGCAGTCCAAAATCCTCATCGCCGACGACGACGCCTCGATCCGGCTGGTCCTGAGCCAGGCCTTCACGAGGCTGGGCTACCAGGTTCGCGCCACCGGAAACGCGACCACCCTGCTCAAATGGGTTTCCGACGGGGAGGGCGACCTCGTCATCACCGACGTCGTCATGCCCGACGAGAACGTGTTCGACGTCCTGCCGCGCATCAAGAAGCAGCGCCCCAAGCTCCCCGTGATCGTGATGAGCGCCCAGAACACGCTCATGACCGCGGTCAACGCCGCCGAGATCGGCGCCTTCGACTACATACCCAAGCCCTTCGACCTGGACGACATGACGGCGGCGGCCAAGCGCGCCCTGTCGCGGCCGGCCGACAACGAGGCGGCCAAGGCCCAGGCCCGCGCCGTGCGCGACGAGCGCCTGCCCCTGATCGGCCGCTCCCAGCCCATGCAGGACGTCTACCGGACCGTCGCCCGCCTGGTGGGCGCCGATCTCACGGTGCTGATCCTCGGCGAGTCCGGCACGGGCAAGGAACTGGTGTCGCGGGCCCTGCACGACCTGGGGCGCCGGCGCGATGGCCGCTTCGTGGTGATCAACCTGGCGGCGGTGCCGCGCGAGCGGGTCGAGGCCGAGCTGTTCGGCCGCGGCGAAGCCGATGTCGGCAAGCTGATCGAGGCCGACGGCGGCACCCTGTTCCTCGACGAGATCGGCGACATGCCGCTGGACGCCCAGACCCGCCTGCTGCGCGTGATCGACGGCTCCGAGACGGCGATCAACCCCAAGACCGGCCGTCGGCCCAATGTGCGCATCATCGCCGCCACCAACCGCGACCTGCGCGGCCTGATCGCCCAGCACCTGTTCCGCGAGGACCTGTTCTTCCGCCTCAACGTGGCGCCGGTGCGCCTGCCGCCCCTGCGCGACCGCACCGAGGACATCCCCGACCTGGCCCGCGCCTTCCTGCTGCGCGCCCAACGCGAGGGCCTGCCGGGCAAGACCATCGACGCCGGCGCCCTGGAGCGGCTGAAAGCCCATGACTGGCCGGGCAACGTGCGCGAGTTGGAGAACCTGATCCGCCGCATCTGCGCCCTCTACGCCGAGGAAGTGATCACCGCCCGCATCGTCGAACGCGAGTTGCACGACAATACCGCCATCAGCGCGACCGAGGAGGGGCCGGCCACGCTCAGCGCCCTGGTCGAGCGCAAGCTGATCTCCTACTTCGCCGAGCAGGGCGAGAACGGCCCGCCGCCGGGCCTCTACGATCGCGTGCTGCAGGAGGTGGAGCTACCGCTGATCCGCCTGACCCTCGCCGCCACCCGCGGCAACCAGGTTCGGGCCGCCGAGATCCTGGGCCTCAACCGCAACACCCTGCGCAAGAAGATCCAGGACCTGGGCATCGAGAAGGTCCGGCCGGGGCGGTGAGGGGGCGCCGCGGGCGGTTCGGCGCTGGGACGCTTCGCAAGGGCTTCATCACATTTGCGTCCTTCTCGCCACATAGCTGTTGAATTCGGGGCACAGGCGCCTAGGCTGCGCCGCCATGTTGCGCGCCGTTAACCGTGAGTCCCCCGAGACGCGGGGCATGTCCCCCGCGCCCGTGTGGGGAGGCGGGCCTTTCGGGGTGGGGTGGGGCGTTGCCGCCGCCCTGACCGGCGTGGCGGTCTACATGGCCTCCTCGGCGCCCGGATCCGGACCGATCGGGCCGGTCAACCGCACGGTGCTGATCCTCCTGGGCCTGAACCTGGCCCTGATCCTGTTCCTGTGCGCCTCGGCCCTGCGGCGCCTGCTGGGCCTGGTGTTCCAACGCGCCCGCGACGCCGGGGCGCGCCTGCACCTGCGCTTCGTCCTGCTGTTCGCCGTCGTCGCCGTGGCCCCGGCCATCATCGTCGCCCTGGTCTATGGCGCCCTGGTCACCCGCGCGGTCGACAACTGGTTCAGCCACCGCGTCCAGACCGTGGTCGAGAACTCGGCCAAGGTGGCCAAGGCCTATTACGAGGACCAGCTCACCTATCTGGACACCCACGTGCGGCCCATGGCCGGGGACGTCAACGACGCGGCTCCGAACCTGAAGGCCGCCCCGATCCGCTTCAGCCAGTTCCTCGAGCAGCAGGCGATCTTCCACGCCTTCCCGGCGGTCTATCTGATCGATAGCCAGGGCCGCATCCTGGCGCGGTTCGAGGCGCCGGGCGCGCCGCCCTTCGCCGCCCCGCCGCCGGCCGCCTACAGGACCGCTCAGCGCAAGATCGACGCCCAACGCTACGAGATCGACGCCCAGCAGTTCGAGAACCAGGACCTGCTGCGCGCGCTCTACCGGCTGAGCGCCTATCCGGACGCCTATCTCTACGTCGCACGCTTCGTGCATCCGGGCATCCTGACGCAGCTCCACCAGGCCTCGGACGCGGTGACCAACTACCGCGACGCGGACCGCGCCCGCCGGGCGATCCAGACCTCCTTCGCCCTCAGCTACCTGGAGACCACCCTGCTGGTGCTGGTGGGTGCCGTGTGGCTGGGCATGTCGGCCGCCTCCAGCATCGCCGCTCCGGTGGCGCGTCTGGTGCACGCCGCCGACCGCGTCGCCGGCGGCGACCTCGACGCCCGGGTCGAGATCCACAACGACCCTGAAGAAATCGCCGTCTTGTCTCGGGCTTTCAACCGGATGACGGAAGATCTTCAGGACCAGCAGGAGGCCTTGAAGCGGGCCAATGCCGACGCCGAATCCCGCCGCCAGTTCATCGAGACCGTGCTGGCCGAGGTCAGCGCCGGGGTGATCGGCCTCGACGGAGAGGGCCGCGTCTCCGCCGCAAATCGCCGCGCCCTGGCCTTGCTCGGCCTCGAAGGCGGGGAACCCCACGGGCGGCGCCTGGCCGAGGTGGCGCCCGAACTGGCGCAGGTGGTGGACCGGGCCGCGGCCCACCGGGCGCCAGACGCCGGCGAGGAGATCGACATCGTGCGAAGCGGCGACACCCGCCGCCTGCGCGTACGCGCGTCGGGCGAGACCGGCGAGGGCCTGGTGCTCACCTTCGACGACATCACCCGCCTGGTCGCCGCCCAGCGCAACGCCGCCTGGCGCGACGTGGCGCGCCGCATCGCCCACGAGATCAAGAATCCGCTGACGCCGATCCAGCTCTCGGCCGAGCGCCTGCGCCGCAAGTACCGCAAGGAGCTGGTCGGCGACCTCGAGACCTTCGACCGCTGCACCGACACCATCATCCGCCAGGTGGAGGACATTGGCCGCATGGTCGACGAGTTCTCGGCCTTCGCCCGCATGCCGGCGCCGAGGTTCGAGGACTCCGACGCCACCGAACTGCTGCGCCGCGCCGTGTTCGCCCAGCGGGTGGCGAGCCCCGACATCACCGTGGAGCTGGTCGAGCCGGTTCAAGATGCGGTGATCCTCGCCGACACCCGCATGGTCGGCCAGGCCCTGACCAACATCCTGAAGAACGCTTCGGAGGCCGTCTCCGCCCGCAAGGCCGCCGAGCCGGGCCTGGGTGGGCGCCTCAGGGCGCGGCTGATCTCCGACGACGAGCAGGTCGCCTTCGAGATCGAGGACAACGGCGTCGGCCTGCCCGCCAAGGACCGCGACCGTCTCACCGAGCCCTATGTCACGACCCGCGAGAAGGGCACGGGCCTGGGCCTGGCGATCGTCAAGCGGATCATGGAGGAGCACGGCGGGATGCTGGTCATGCAGGACGCGTCCGAACTGCCGGGCGCCAAGGTGGTTTTGCGGTTTCCGCCCCAGCGGAAGCCCGAGGAGGCGGCGTCCCCAGCGGGGGTGGCCGTCCTCAGCAAGAATCTGGGCTGAGACTTAGGGACAAGGTTTGGTATGGCCGCTGACATTCTGGTGGTGGACGACGAGGTCGATATCCGGGAGCTCGTCGCCGGCATCCTCTCCGACGAAGGCTATGCGGTGCGCACCGCCTCGAACTCCGAGGAAGCCCTGGGAGGCATCCGTGCGCGCAAGCCGTCGCTCGTGATCCTCGACATCTGGATGCAGGGCGGGGGCATGGACGGCCTGGAGCTGCTCGACCTGCTCAAGGAGCTCGATACCGACCTGCCGGTGATCATGATCTCGGGCCACGGCAACATCGAGACGGCCGTCAGCGCCATCAAGCGCGGCGCCTATGACTTCCTGGAGAAGCCGTTCAAGTCGGACCGCCTGTTGCTGGTCGTGCAGCGGGCCCTGGAGGCCGCCGCCCTGCGCCGCGAGAACCGCCGCCTGCGCGTGCAGACCCTGACGCCCGACGGCCTGATCGGCCACTCCCAGGCGGCCCAGCAACTGCGCCAGATGATCGCCAAGATCGCCCCGACCAACAGCCGCATCCTGATCGCCGGCCCCCCGGGATCGGGCAAGGAGCTGGTGTCACGGATGATCCACGTGGGCAGCCAGAGGGCGCAGGGCGAGTTCGTGCCCATCGCCGCCGCCGGCATGACCCCCGAGCGTGTGGACCTGGAGCTGTTCGGCGAGGAAGGCGAGGGCGGTCGTCCGCGCAAGATCGGCGTGTTCGAACGCGCCCACGGCGGCACCCTCTACCTCGACGAGGTGTGCGACATGCCGCTGGAAACCCAGGGGCGCATCCTGCGGGTGCTGATCGAGCAGCGGTTCCGGCGCGTGGGCGGGGCTCAGGACGTGCAGGTGGACGTGCGGGTGGTGTCGTCCACCTCGCGCGATCTGCGCGAGGAGATCGCGGGCGGACGATTCCGCGAGGACCTGTTCCATCGCCTGAGCGTGGTGCCGATCCGCGTGCCGGGCCTGGCCGAGCGCCGCGAGGACATCTCCGAGCTGGTGGAGTATTTCGTCGACCGCATCTCGGGCGCGCAAGGCCTGCCCAAGCGCATCCTCGGCGAGGACGCCATCGCCACCTTGCAGGTGCACGACTGGCCCGGCAACGTGCGCCAGTTGCGCAACAACATCGAGCGCCTGCTGATCCTCGCCACCGGCGACCCGCTGGAGGTGATCACCGCCGAGATGCTGCCGGCCGAGGTGGCCGCGGCCGGGTCGGCCGGCGCCGTCGGGCCCGAGCGGATCATCGCCCTGCCGCTACGCGACGCTCGGGAGGTGTTCGAGCGCGAATACCTCAACGCCCAGATCATGCGCTTCGGCGGCAACATCTCGCGCACCGCCGCCTTCATCGGCATGGAGCGCTCGGCCCTGCACCGCAAGCTCAAGTCGCTCGGCGTTGGCTCCGTGCGCGGCGACGAGGTCGAGGAAGACTAGTGCGGCGATTCAGAAATTCGCCAACAGACGATGGAAACCGCGATGCGAATTTCTGAATCAGAAGTCGCACTAGGAAAAAGAATTTTCTCTAATGTCCTTATCGAACCAGAAGTTCGCCCTGCGTTCGATCCAATCTGCTGGCGAACTTCTGGTTCGGGACATTAGATGTCGCGCCTGGCCTATGTGAACGGACGCTTTCTGCGCCAGGCGGAAGCGGGGGTCTCGATCGAGGACCGCGGTTTCCAGCTCGGCGACGGCATCTACGAGGTGTGGGCCGTGATCGACGGCAAGCTGGCCGACGCCGAGGGCCATTTCGCGCGCCTGCAGCGGAGCCTTCACGAGCTGCGCATGCCCATGCCCATGAGCCGCGCGGCCCTCACTATTGCCCTGCGCGAGACCGTGCGGCGCAACCGCGTGCGCTACGGGATCGTCTATCTGCAGGTGACCCGCGGCGCCGCCCGGCGCGAACACGCCTTCCCCTCGCCAACGGTGCAGCCGACGGTGGTCATCACCGCCCGGGCCAGCAAAGCGTCCGCCGCCGAGGCGCGGGCGGGGAAGGGCGTGGATGTGATCAGCATGCCCGAGAACCGCTGGGGCCGCTGTGACATCAAGGCGATCGACCTCCTGCCCAACGTCCTCGCCAAACAGGCGGCCAAGGACGTGGGCGCCTTCGAGGCCTGGTTCGTGGACCCGCAGGGCCTGGTCACCGAGGGCTCTTCCAGCAACGCCTGGATCGTCGACAAGGACGGCGTCCTGCGCACCCGCGACATCGGCGCCAACATCCTGCGCGGCGTCACCCGCCTCAGCCTGATCGACGTGGCCAGGGAGGCCGGCTACCAGGTCGATGAGCGGCCGTTCACCGTGGAGGAGGCCAAGGCCGCGCGGGAGGCGTTCCTGACGGGCGCCGGGGCCCTGGTCTTGCCGATCGTCTCGATCGACGGCCAGCCGGTGGCCAATGGCCACCCGGGAGAGGTGGCGCGCACGCTCCGGGCCGCCTATATCCGACGAGCTTCCGAAACCGCTGTGTGAACGCGGTTTTGGGTGCACTGCAACCTAATTAGTTGCGGCGGCGCGGGACCCATGACTATTTTTCGTATTGTGTGTGGAGGCCGCCTTGGGCTTCCGATCCTATGAGGCACGACGCATGTCGAACGACAAGA
>DASYBX010000125.1:0-2417 GCA_036500495.1 Caulobacteraceae bacterium | reverse complement strand
CCGTCCTTGCGCATGAAGTCGGGGGTGAGGATCTCCACCGTGGTTTGGGGCGAGGCCCGGCGTATCGCGCGCACCACGGCGGCGAAGTGACCCGCCCCGCCGTCGGTCAGGTCATCGCGGTCGACCGAGGTGATCACCACGTGCTTCAGGCCCATCTTGGCCACGGCGTCGGCCACGCGGGCCGGCTCGGTGGGGTCGAGCGCCTCGGGCAGGCCGGTCTTGACGTTGCAGAAGGCGCAGGCGCGGGTGCAGGTGTCGCCCATGATCATCATGGTGGCGTGCGACACCGTCCAGCACTCGCCGATGTTGGGGCAGGCCGCCTCCTCGCAGACGGTGACCAGGCCGTGGCTCTTCACGATGTCGCGGGTGGCGTTGTAGCCGGCCGAGCCGGGCGCCTTGACCTTGAGCCACTCGGGCTTCTTCAGCACCGGGGTGTCGGGGCGGGCCTGCTTCTCGGGGTGACGCAGGGAGCGATCCTGCAGGGTGTCTATGACCGTGACCATGGGGCCTAGATCGGCTTTTGCGGGCCAATGATCAAGCCGTCGGGGTTGGAAGAAGAACCTTGGTGGTTCCTCTTCCTGCGCCTTTCGATAGTCTGGGGCTGACCTCATGCGGCAAAAGGCTTCACCGTGGCGCGCGCCTTCGACCCCAAGCTTGGCCAACGCAGCCTGTTCGACGCCCTGATCGATGCGGCTGAGGCTCATGGCCTGAAGAAGCAGATCCTTGAGGACCAGGACCGCAAGCCCCTTTCCTATCGCGACCTGATCCGCGCCTGTTTCGCGCTCGGCCGCAAGATCGGCGGCTGGACTCAGCCGGGCGAGCGGGTGGCCATGCTGCTGCCCTCCAGCGCCGGGGCGTGCGTGACCTTCTTCGCCCTGCAGGCCATCGGCCGGGTGCCGGTGATGCTCAACTTCACCGCGGGGGTGCGCAACCTCAAGGCCGCCCTGGCGGTGGCCGATTCCAAGCTGGTCCTCACCTCGCGCCGGTTCCTGGCGCAGGCGCGGCTGGAGGAACTGGCGGCCGAGCTCGAGAGCGTGGCCAAGCTGGTCTATCTGGAGGACGTGCGCGCCTCGATCGGCCTTGGCGACAAGCTCTATGCCGCCGCCGCGGGCGCCTTGCCGCGCCTGTTCCGCAAGCCGGTGAGGCCGGACGACACCGGCGTGATCCTGTTCACCTCCGGCAGCTTCGCCGCGCCCCGCGGGGTGGTGCTGACCCAGGCCAATGTCGTGACCAACGCCCTGCAGGTGGGCGCCCACATCGACCTCGATCCGAGCTGGACGGTGTTCAACCCCCTGCCCGTGTTCCACTCCTTCGGCCTGACGGTGGGCACGGTGATGCCGCCGCTGCTTGGTCTCAAGGGATTCCAGTATCCCTCTCCCCTGCATACGAAAATGGTCGTCGACCTCGTGCGAGAATCCAAAGCGAACATCCTGCTCGCCACCGACACCTTCATGGGCCAGTACGCCCGCGCCGCCGAGCCTGGCGACCTCGCCGGCCTGACCCTGGCGGTCTGCGGGGCCGAGAAGGTGCGCGACGCCACCCGCGCCCTGTTCGCCGACAAGTTCCCGGGCGTCACCCTGCTCGAGGGCTACGGCGCCACCGAGGCCGCCCCCGTGATCGCCGCCAACAAGGGCCACGACAACCGGCCAGGCACGGTCGGGCCGGTCGTGCCGGGGCTGGAGATCCGGCTGGAGCCGATCGAAGGCATCGCCGAAGGCGGCCGGCTCTATGTGCGGGGGCCCAACGTGATGGCCGGCTACCTCGACGCCTCGGGCATGGAGGCGCCCCCGGACGGCTGGCACGACACGGGCGACGTGGTGGTGATCGAGGCCGACGGCTACCTGCGCCTGCTCGGCCGCGCCAAGCGCTTCGCCAAGGTCGGCGGCGAGATGATCTCCCTGTCGGCGGTCGAGGACCTGGCGGCGGGGCTGTGGCCGGACTGCTGGCGCGCCGTGGTGGCCGTGGCCGATCCCAAGAAGGGTGAGCGGCTGGTTCTGGTGACCGACGCCACCCACGCCTCGGCCCAGGCCCTGCTGACCCACGCCCAGACCACAGGCGCACCCGACATCGCCGTTCCGCGCAAGGTGATCAAGGTCGGCGCCCCGGTCCTGCTCGGCACCGGCAAGACCGACTACGCCGCCGTGCAGCGGATCGCGGTAGCGGAGAGCTGAGGGCGGCGCCCCCCGACCTGTCGTCATCCCGGCCGGAGCGCTCGCAGAGCGCGCAGAGCCGGGACCCAGCAGATTTCACGCCCAAAGCTGCGGCGGCTTTCGACCGATTTCGTTGAAAAAGGCCGAGTTTGGCGACGCGGCGGGATCAAGCCTAACAGGCGCGCCGGCCTCTCAGGCCATCGCGGGTGTGGTTGGCGGGATCAGCTTGGCGAGTTTGCGGAGGTTCTGGGCGGTGGCGGCGAGGAG
>DASYBX010000124.1:0-29927 GCA_036500495.1 Caulobacteraceae bacterium | reverse complement strand
TCTTGCTCGGCCCTTCTATCGACATCAATATGCGAAGGTTTTGGACTACCTTTGGTCGAAGCCAGTCACCATGAATTACCCGTCATCGCCCGAGACATTCCAGTGTTCAGGGAGATTATGGAAGACCAGGCTCACTATTTTTCAGGAAACACTTCTCAAGAGTTGGCCGACGCCATCAAAATCTGGCTCACGCTGTTTGGAATGGATGCCATTCCTAAACCAAAACAGAAAAAATGGCTGACATGGGAGCAAAGCGCCAAAAGCCTCATCGACCTCGTGCTGGAAGCCGATAGTGACGGATGGATTCGGCAGCACCACGCAAACCATGGCGATTCCTAAATAGGTGGCCGTCTTTCAGGTATCGCTTGCTTTTCCCCAACAGCAAGCAACGCCGGGCTGAGCGGAGCCCGCAACCCGTCTGTTCGAAGTTCTGCCACCAAATGGATGCGCTGTATAATCCGAGAAAACGCCAGCGCTGCATCGGAAATAATATGTTCAATAAAAGCCTTAATGGGCTGTCCGAAAGACGGCATCCGTCCACCTAACGTCGACCCGACGTAACGTGAAATCAGACCACCTTGAGCAAGCAAAAATTCAAGCGATGCAGAAGTAAATATGCTTGTATGGGTCCAATCGCCGTAGCGGAACCAATTTGCGGCCGCTGATAATGCGTTTGGTGTTTCACAAACAAAATACCCCCCCTGCTCCAGGGCATCCGCTATCGCCCGAACAAATGCCACTTGAAGATCAACCTGCACATGTTCAAGTACATGATGGGCGTAAATTAAGCGATATGCTTCGGGACGCGCACGCAGCCACGAAATTGTATCATCCACCGGAACCCAGTGAACGTTCAACCCGCTTTTGCTTAGACGACCCGCAAGCGTCTTGTCTGCTTCTATTCCTTGGACATTCCAACCTTCCTTACGAAGCAGAGTAAGCGTCAAGCCGTTACCAGGCCCAATCTCCAATATTGAAGCATCCTTATTTGATGGCAACCAGCGAGTCATTTGACGTAGATAGCGCTTGGCGATCCAATGAGTTGCGGGATTGCCCTCGCCCCCGATCTTGTCGTAGTACACAGAATAATCGAGTTCCGTCAAAGCCATCACCCAAAATTTTCGTGTTTGTTCATCAAAGTAATCGATCCAAGCGATCCGCTGCGCGCGCGGCTGCCGGTGCCGGCAAACTTGCTACTTGGCTAAGTACTCAGTAATTCCTGAGACACAATCAACCAGGGCTTTTCGTGGCAAGGCATCGCAATCTAGGTATGCTCCTGACGTCCGGCACCAGCGTCCTCCAACGCGGGACGCAGATTCTGTCATCCCTCATTACCCTCCCCCTGGCCCTACATAGTCTCGGCCTCGCCGGCTTTGGCGTCTGGGGGGCGGCCACATCCCTGGCCTGGATTGCCAGTCTGCTTACCATCGGCTTCGGTAGCGCCCTTATCGCGCTCATTCCACGCAGCCTCGCCGCAGGTGATACTGCACAAACCCGTGCTTATGTCACCGCTTCGTTGTTGGGCTCTACGCTGGCGGCTGCATTCGTGCTCGGGGCGGGGAGCGTTATCATCCTCCTCGTCGGCGTACGCGTGCCGCAACTACCTTTCCTCGTCGCCGCCATCTCGCTCATCCTCAACATCCCGCTCAGCATCAGCGCCGAGCTCTGGCTGGCCCTGCAAAAAGGCCATGTCGCCGCCCTCTGGGGCACGGTGCAAACCCTGCTCAGCCTCATCCTCATCGTGCTCGGCGCCTTGGCGGGGGGCGGCGTCATATTCATGACGGCCGCCATCTATGCTCCCTTGCTCATCACCAATGCCGGTAGCCTCGTGCATGTGCTTTGCGTCCATCGCCATCTGCGTCCCAACCGGCGATTGAGCACCCAGGCGCTGCGCGATGTTCTGGGCCAGGGCGGGCTGTTTTTCGCCATCACCGCGGCCTTCGCCTGCGGCAGCGCATTCGACAATGTCATGGCCTTGGCCTGGCTGGGCCCGGCCGCCTCGGCCGAGATGGCTGTCGCCATGCGAGTCTGCGTCACCGCCACGCTGCTGATCAACGCTGTCACGCAGCCATTCTGGCCAGGCTTCGCCGACGCTTTGGCGGCCCATGACTTTGGCTGGGTGCGGCGAACGTTGAAGGCAGGTATGGCGGCGGTGTTCGTGCTGGCGCTGGCCGGTTCCGCTTGCCTCGCCATTGTTGGGCGACCGGTCCTCAACTGGTGGCTTCACCAGGATCTGCACCTATCGCGAGGACTGTTGCTGGCGATGGGAGCTTGGATCATCGGCACGGCCATAATCTATGTTCCAGGCGCGCTGCTCAATGCCGCCGCACAGCTCAGGCCGCAAATACTCATCCTTACCGCCGTGGCGGTCATAGGATTCGGATTCAAATTCCTGGCGGCCAGATCCTTCGGCGTTACGGGCATCCTTGTCGTCAACCCGATAATGTGGCTGGCGGCCGGACCGCTGTACATCTGGCTTGCCTGGCGGGTCGTGCGTAACCCTGCATCCGCCGCGCCGCCGCCCGGATACCGGGCATAGAGTCCGCCTATATTTCGGGCTGCCGCCGGCGCCGCGCCTGGCGAAGACCGGAAACTATAGGAAAAGCACGTGCCGATCAGGATCGATCCGAGCGATCTGCTCGGCCATCGCCTGCTTGCCTTCGGACACCATCACGATGACGGGCCACGGGAAGCGGCGTATCGCGCTCTCTGGTTCTTGAGCCTCCAGCACGCTGTCTCCGACCTTCAGAAGTCGAAAATTCCGGTCTAGAAGAATAAAATCTCGGACGCGCGCCAACGGCCCCTCGTTTCCCAGGGATCTGCAGAAATTGTCGCCGGCTCCCCAGACCATCACTCGTTCATATTGCGATATGTCTTCGCCAATGACTTTGGCCCGAACCTTCTCATTGGCGATATAACGCCCTGTTGCAGCCATTATATCGGGCGACTTGACCTCTGCACTCAGCCTTCCTCGCTGGAACAAGGCTCCAATCGCCGGATAGGACCCTCCGTCGCGATAAGGAAACGCGTACGCGACATGGTTCAGGAAGCCAAAATCCAACTTTTCGAAGAGCTTATTCAACGACTCCAGGGTGAAGTGATTCACATGGAGCCTGTCGAAGTAATACAGGAATTCCCGACGCTCAAAATCTTCGTACGACAACGAGTCCGGCACCTCGACATACAGAAATCCTTCGTCGACAACACAGTCGCGAAGGAAATCAAGCTCGCCGAAATCCAATATATGTTCGACGACGTGGGATGAAATGACGAGATCAAAGTCACCCTGGCTTATCTCGTTCTTGTCTCGCGTGATATGAATGTTTCCGAAGGCGTTCACATTTTTGTACGCTGATTTTTGGTCCTGCACGTCAAGGCCAGGCTCAAAGCCGACAAACGTGCAATGCGGAAATCGGCTCGCCATTTCCAGCAACAGCCGCGCCTCTCCGCACCCGAAGTCCAGCACGCGTCGCGGCCGTTCGAAAAAGCCGCCGAGCAGTTCCAATATCTTTTCGAGCTGGAGCGAAGCAATGGAACGACTGGATTCGCCACCGGCGACTTCGCTGTGGGTAGTGTCCGACGACAACGTGGAATAATACCTGTTATACTCGGACTGATCGCCGCTCCCAAGGAATACAAAATTGTCCACGGCGCAATGATGGAAATTCGCCGAGGTCGGCAGCCCGATCTTTTCACGAAAATCTATACGCAAGAAGCTTGAGCGATCTTCTCCGCAGAGCGGACAAGACTTCCTGCGCTCACGTCCAATTGAAGCATGAACATCATCGGGCATTTGCGATCTCTTTTCCCTGGATATGGCCTGGAGCGGCGCCATCCAACATGTCGTCAAGCATCAAACGGAATCTTCCAAAGTTTGCGGACGGTGCGCGGATGCTTCAAAGAGGGCACGGGCAAGGTCATGCCATCGAACCTGTGAGATGCTTGCGGAATCCATCACCTGGGCAACGAAGAGCGAACGGCGATCGACAACGGCTTTTCGACATAGCGGAACGTCAGATAGCCCGCCGCCAACGATAGCAGGACGACCGACACGATCATGGCGGATGGCAGCATCGGCAAGCCGCTCAGCGGCCAAAGGAAGTAGAGCACCAGTATGACCAGGCCATGCATCAGATATATGGAGTAGGAGGCATCTCCCAACTTCGACAGCAGATGCGCAATGGGGCCCCTGACGTATCGATCGATGGTGATCGCGCCTGCAACCACCATCGCCGCCGGCGCCCCGACGTACAGCACGCGCCAGATCACGCCGTCGTCCCGCATGATGCCCTCGAACCCCGGGAATCCCAGCGCCGGCGCGAACGCCCAGGCGACAAAACCTGCGGTGCCGAGGCCGATCATGCCGAGCCCGAACGCCGGATGGAGGCCGGCCAGCCGACGCCAGACCAGCGCGAGAAGAATGCCCAATCCGAACTCGAGGAAGATCGCGTTCGCCAGGATCTGGAATCCGTTCCAGGTCGTGGCATGCCGCATGAACAGGAGCACGCCGACCAACACACCGGCGAAGATGATGTTCCGCCGTATCTTGCCGCCCGCCATGACCATCGAAACCGCCGTATAGAAAAGCATCTCGAAGCACAGTGTCCAGCCGTTGCTGAGCAACGGAGGGACGTTCACCGGCCCGAGTGACGGCCAGAAGAAGAGCGTCGCATAGATTTGCGCGGGCGCTATGGGCCCGCCGGCGCCGAACACGTTCACGGGACTGCGCAGGCCGTAGGTCGCCATGACGGGCAGCGTCATCAGGTAGAAGAGCGGTGCGACACGGCCCCATCGGCGCCAAAAAAACTGGGCGCCGGTCGGCCGGGGCTGGGCGAGCGGCCCGGTCCTGGTGATGATGAAACCGCTGACGACGAAGAACAGGTCGATCCCATCTCCGCCGATACCGTCGAAATGAGCAGCTCCAAGGATGCCGACGCTGTTGCATAGGCTTTGAGCCAGCGCGGTTCCGTGATGGTAGACCACCATGGTGGCGGCCACCATGCGCAGGATCTGCAGTGAAATGATGCGATCTGTCATAAGGCTACGGGTGCTCGACCGGCGTTCTGATACGACTCTGTTAGGCAGAAAATCGTTATGAAAGTTGTCTGATCGACTCTGGATCGCCGCCCGAGTCGCAGCCCTCCCCTTCCCTTGGTCTGGGCCGTCCGAGACGAAGACATCGCCGTGCGGTTCAAACCGATGGCCGGGATCGGCCGGGCGGTTTTGCTTGGCGACTCACCCGGAATTGTTCATGCTTTGTTCCAAATGTCCAGCAGAGCCGCAGCCCCTTCGAAGACCGACGGACGCGACGCCCCTGCCGGGGACGGCGCGGCCGAGCGCTGTCCGGCGCCCGACCGCCAGCTGAAGATGCTGGAGCGCCTGGCCGAGGCGGGGCTGGAGATCGCTCTGGTCATCGAGCGGCGGGTGAAGGCGGCCGAGCCGGACCAGCCGCTGGCCGAGCTGAACGCCGCGGCGGTGGCCTACGCCCGCGTGGCGCCGGCCGTGCGCCAGACCCTCATGCTGAAGTCGAGGCTGGAGGCCGAGCAGGCCGCCGCGTCGGCCAGGGCCGTGGGCCTGCGGGCGCGCGTGGCGCGCATCGTCCGCCGCGCGATCGAGGACGAGCACGGCGATGCGGAACGGGCCGACCGGCTGGCCGCCGAGGCGGCCGAACGCCTCGACCAGGAGCGCTACGGCGATGTCCTGACCCGGCCGGTCGGCGAGATCGTCGCCGACATCTGCCGCGACCTCGGCCTCAGTCCCGACTGGCCCGAGCTGTCCGAGGCCATTGCGGCCGCCGAGGCGTTCGCCCGGGGCGAGGCCGCCGATGCGCCGGCCGCCCCGCACGCGACGGGACCGATGCAGGTCCGGTGGCTCGACTACGACGAGCCGTCGTCGCCCGCGCGCGACAACTCCTTGCGCTGCGCCAGTCCGCGCCGCCCGTGCGCAAAGCTTCGCTTTCCACAACACGATGTTAGCGTGTCCGTCCTAGATCGACACGACGCACGGGTTTGGAACGCGATCACATGAAAACCGTCATCCTGGCCGGGGGGCTCGGCAGCCGTCTCGGTGAAGAAACCGCGGTGCGGCCCAAGCCGATGGTCGAGATCGGCGGGCGGCCGATCATCTGGCACATCATGAAGATCTATTCGGCCCACGGGCTCAACGACTTCGTGATCTGCCTCGGCTACAAGGGTTATATGATCAAGGAGTACTTCGCCAACTACTTCCTGCACATGTCGGACGTGACCTTCGACCTGGCCGACAACTCGATGACCGTGCACCAGAACTCGGCCGAGCCATGGCGGGTGACGCTGGTGGACACCGGGGCGGAGACCCAGACCGGCGGGCGGCTGAAGGCGGTGCGGCGCTATCTGGATGAGGGCGAGGACTTCTGCTTCACCTACGGCGACGGGGTGGCCGACGTCGACATCCGCGCTCTGGTGGCCTTCCACGAGGCCCACGGCAAGCAACTGACCATGACCGCGGTGGCGCCTCCCGGGCGCTTCGGCGCGGTGGAGACGGACGGCGACCGGGTAGTCAGCTTCCTGGAGAAGCCGCCGGGCGACGGCGGGCGCATCAACGGCGGCTTCTTCGTGGGCCACACCTCGGTGCTCGACCTGGTGGAGGGGCCGGGCGCCTACTGGGAGCGCGAGCCGATGGAGGCCCTGGCCGCGGCCGGCCAGCTGATGGCCTTCCGTCATGACGGCTTCTGGGCGGCGATGGACACCCTGCGCGACAAGACCGTGCTCGAGGCGCACTGGGCCGGCGGCGCGGCGCCGTGGAAGGTGTGGTGAGGGGCGCCCTGGCGGCCGATCCGGCGGCGGTGAGCGGCGCTGCGGCCGGGCGGCTCCTGGCGGGCGGTGAGCGCATCGTGGTGACCGGCGCCGGCGGCTGGCTGGGGCTGGCCACGCTGGAGATGCTGGCCGAGCTGTTCGGCGAGGCCTTCGGCGAGCGGGTGGTCTGTTTCGGCGGCCGGGAGCGGCGGCTGGCGCTGCGCGGCGGCGCCGAGGCCGTCCAGCACGAGCTGTCCGCCATCGCCGACCTGCCGGCGGCGCCGAGCCTGGTCCTGCACCTGGCCTTCATCACCCAGGGGCCGCAGATGACGCTGTCGGCCGCCGACTATGCGACGGCGAACCGGGCCCTCTCGCAGCAGGTGCGCGCCGCCCTGGGGCCGATCGGGGCCCGGGCCGTGTTCCAGGCCTCGTCCGGCGCGGCGGCGCTCGCCGATCCGGCCGGCGGCGCGCAGTCCAAGGCGCTCTACGGCTGGCTGAAGACCCTCGACGAGGCGGCCTTCGCCGACTGGGCCGAGGCCGGGGGCCGCGGCTGCCTGATCGGCCGGGTGTTCAACCTGTCCGGACCCTATGTCAACCGCCGGTCGAGCTACGCCCTGGCCTCGTTCATCGGCGACGCCCTGGCCGGCCGGCCGATCGAGGTGCGCGCCGCCGCGCCGGTGTGGCGCTCCTATGTGGCGATCGCCGAACTGATGAGCGTGGTGCTGGCCTGGCTCAGCGGGGAGGCCGAGGGCGTCGCGCGGTTCGAGACCGCCGGCGCCGAGACCTTGGAGGCCGGCGAGATCGCCCGACGCGTGGCTTCGGTCCTGGCGCCCGCGATCGAGGTCCATCGCCCGCGCTTCGATCCGCACGCGCCGGCCGACCGCTACGTCGGCGATGGCGCGGGCTACGAGATCCTGCGCCGCGCCGCGAACGTGGCAGGCGCCTCCTTCGACGACCAGATCCGGGCCACGGCGCGCTACATGGCCGACTATCCGGAGGCGCCCGCCTCGTAGCGCGCGATCTGGGCGCTGGTGAAGGCGGCGATCCCGGCCGGGTCGGCGATCTGGGCGCGCCACCAGTCGGCGGTCATGGCCACGGCCTCATCCAGGCCGAGGGCCGGCCGCCAGTCGAGGCCCGCCGCCGCCTTGGCGCTGTCGAGCCGCAGCATGCCCGCTTCGCTGAGCGGCGACGGCTCGATCACCGGCGCGGGGGCCGAGGGGCCCCAGGCGCGGGCGAAGCGGCCGGCGATCTCGCCGACGGTGACCTCCGCCTCGGCGTTGGGCCCGAAGTTCCAGGGGCCCTCGACGGCCTCGCCGTCGAGCAGGGCGCGGCCGAGGGCCAGGTAGCCGCGCAGCGGCTCCAGCACGTGCTGCCAGGGGCGCACGGCGCCGGGGTTGCGCAGCACCGGCGCCCGCCCGGCGGCGAAGGCCCTGGCGAGGTCGGGGATTAGCCGGTCGAGCGCCCGGTCGCCGCCGCCGATCACGTTGCCGGCCCGCACCGTGGCCAGGCGCGGCCGCCGGTCCAGCGGCATGACGGCGCGCCTATAGCTGCCGGCCACGATCTCGGCCGCCCCCTTGCTGGCGCTGTAGGGGTCCTTGCCGCCGAGCGCATCACCCTCGGCGAAGGCGCGGCCGGTCTCGTCGTTCTCGTAGCACTTGTCGCTGGTGGCGCAGACCACGGCGCGGACGGAGGCCGCCGCCCGCGCCGCCTCGATTACATTGACCGTGCCCATCACGTTCACCGCGAAGGTGTGAGCCGGGTCGGCGTAGGACGGACGCACCAGGGACTGGGCGGCCAGGTGGAAGACGATGTCCGGAGCGAAGTCCGCGACGGCCCGGTGGGTCGCGTCCGCATCCAGGATGTCGGCCATCACCGAGAGTGTGCGGCTGTCGAGGCCGAGGTCGCCATAAAGGCTCGGGCCGTCCGGCGGCAGGGCGAGACCGCCCACCACCGCGCCCTGGGCCAGCAGCCACTCGGCGAGCCAGGCGCCCTTGAAGCCGGTGTGGCCGGTGACGAGAACGCGAACGTCCCGATAGTCCGCCGTCATGCCGCCGCGTGGCTCCGGCAGAAGCCGCCGATCACCTCGAGCATGTAGTCGACCGCCGCGTCGTTGAGGCCCGGATAGACGCCGATCCAGAAGGTCTGGCGCATGATGCGGTCGCTGTTGGCAAGGTCGCCGACCACGCGGAAATCGCGGCCCAGCATATAGGGCTGGCGCACCAGGTTGCCGCCGAACAGCAGGCGCGTGCCGATCTTGTGGGCGTCGAGGTGGCGCAGGATCTGGTCGCGCGTGAACGGCGTCCCATCGCGCAGGGTCAGCAGGAAGCCGAACCAAGACGGGTCGGTGTTGGGCGTCGCCTCGGGCAGGACGAAGAACTCTTCGAACGCCTTCAGGCCCGCCTTCAGCCGGTCGAAGTTGCGCCGGCGCGCGGCGACGAAGTCTTCCAGGTGATCCATCTGCGACAGCCCCACGGCCGCCTGCATGTCGGTGATCTTCAGGTTATAGCCGAGGTGGGAATAGACGTACTTGTGGTCGTAGCCGCGCGGCAGCTCGCCCAGCGTCCAGTCGAACCGTCGTCCGCAGGTGTTGTCCTGGCCGGGTTCGCAGTAGCAGTCGCGCCCCCAGTCGCGGAAGGTCTCCATGGCACGGCGGAGCGCCGGATCGGTGGTATAGACCGCCCCGCCCTCGCCCATGGTGATGTGGTGGGCGGGATAGAAGCTGAGGGTGCCGATGTCGCCATAGGTCCCGACGTGCTTGCCGTCCACCGTTGCGCCCAGGGCGTCGCAGCAGTCCTCGATCAGCCACAGGCCGTGCTTTTCGGCGATCTTCGCGATCTCGTCGGCTCGATAGGGATTGCCCAGGGTGTGGGCGATCACGATGGCCTTGGTGCGCTCGCCGATGGCCTCTTCGATGGTCTCCGGCAGCACGTTGTAGGTGGGGATGTCCACGTCCACGAACACCGGCTTCAGGCCCGCGGCGATGGCCGGGTTGATGGTGGTGGGGAAGCCGGCCGCCGCCGCGATCACCTCGTCGCCGGGCTGCAGCCGCCGGTCGCGAACCAGGGGCGACGTCAGGGCCAGGGTCGCCACCAGATTGGCCGACGATCCCGAATTCACCGTCAGGGCCCAGCGGGCGCCGACGCGCTGAGCCAGCTTGGCCTGGAAGGCGTCGTTGAAGCGGCCGGTGGTCAGCCAGAAGTCGAGCGCCGAGTCGACCAGCGACTGCATGTCGGAGGCGTCGAACACCCGGCCGGACACCGGCGCCGAAGGGGTCGCGGCGTTGAATCCGCGATCCGCGTGACGCAGGCGATAATATTCGTCGACCAGGTCCATGATCTCGCCCCGGATCTGCTCTGGGGTGCGGTCAGGATTTTGGCGATGCGTTTGAGCGATCGACACGGTTGCTTCCTGGATTGCGGATGGGATCGCGGCTGATGAGGTCGGATAGGGGCGACGCGGAACTTATCCTGACGGTGCAGATTGAAGAACCCGTTTATTTACCTTGTCCGGCCTGCGCTGGCGCGGGCCGGACAAGACGCCCAGCGTGCAAAAATCCCGTTCAGACGCGCTACATCGTCGCGACGAACGGTGTTATCTTAAAGTTAACGACACTCCGCGGGGGACTGACCGTCATGCGCATGTACTCTTTCCATATGGCGGGCGGCGGTGGGCGCCGGGTGCACATCAATCCCGAGCAGGTGGTGTGCCTGGTCGACATGGGCGACGAGCGCACGCAGGTGGTGACCACCGGCCTGTCCGGCACGACTTCCATGACCCTGGTGGTCGAGGGCGACCTCGACGACGTGGCCATGACCCTGCAGGGGCGCGTCCGCGCAGAACGGCGCAGCCTGACCGACGCCGACGATCTGCTCGAGCGGCCTTCAGCGGTGGCCTGACGCCCCCAGTTCTGACGCTTACGCCCGACGTCCCGACCGGCGCGCCTCGGTAACGTGATTTTTCGAAATCGCATGGGACACTTGCGCGCAATTGGGCGGGCGCCGTTCGCGTGATATTCGGCCCCGGCCGGCGCGACCGGCGCACGCCCTGTCCGTTGAGGGATCGCATGGCCCCGCCGTCCGACGCCGCGTCCGAAACCCGCCGAGCCATGCGCTACCTCCTGTTCGGGGCCATGGCCGCGGGGATCAACTGGGGGTCACGCTTCGGCTGGAGCCTGCTGCTGCCTTTCCAGTTCGCCGTGATCGCCGCCTACGCCACCGGCATGGTGTTCGCCTTCGTCACGTTCCGGTGCTTCGTCTTCGACGCCTCGGGCGCCGGCGTGGGCGGCCAGGCGCGCAACTTCGTCATCGTCAACCTGCTGGGCGCCGCCCAGACCTGGATCCTGGCCATGGTGATGGTCGACAAGATCCTGCCGGCGATCGGCTGGCGGTTCCAGCCCGAGGCGTGCGGCCACGCCGTGGCGATCGCGGCGCCCGTGGTGACCAGCTGGTTCGGCCACCGCTACTTCACTTTCCGCGCCGCCAAGGTCGCGGCGTGACCCTGGACGGGCCGGGCCTGAGGCTGAACCGCGCTCGGCCGCCTATGGTCCTGGTTCTCCTGGCCCTGACCGTGGCGGTGATCGCCTACGGCTGTTGGCTGCAGGCCCACACGCCACTCGAACCCCCGAGCCCCGCGCCGGCCTCGGGGAAGGCGTTCACCGACGTGCAGTTGCACCGCGACGAGGTCGCCTTCGCCCGCGATCCGTCGACCTACTACCAGCACGTGATCGCCGAGCAGCGTCTGAGGAACTATCCCTTGAAGCCGTTCGCCGCGGTGCGCCCTCCCGTGCTCGCCTTCGCGCTGGCGTGGCTGCCGGGCGGCGAGACCTCGGCGCGGACCCTGCTGGCCGCGCTCGGCGTGCTGGTCGCGGGGATGTGGACCGCGCGCCTGATCGACCCGCTCGGCGCGCCGGGCGCGGCGGTCGCCGGCCTCGCCCTGGCCAGCGGCGTGATCGCCGCCTTCACGCCCAACGGCTACCTGATGCACGAATGTTGGGCCGGGTTGCTGATCGCCCTCGCTCTGGCTCTGCACCCAGGCGAGCGGCGAGCCGGACGGGCGCCCTTGATCGCCGCCTCGCTGCTGGCCGGCCTGGCCGCGGGCATGATCCGGGAACTCTCCCTGCCCCTCCTGGGCGTCATGGCCGTGATGGCCTTCGTCGAACGCCGGCCGAAGGAGGCGCTGCTGTGGCTGGGCGCGATCGGTCTCTGCCTGCTGGCCCTGCTCGGCCACGCCCTGGCCGTCATCCGCCATACCCTGCCGACCGATCAGGGGATGGCGTGGGTGCGCCTGGGCGGCTGGGGGTTCCTGCTCGCCGCGGACCGCTGGAACGCCATCGTGGCGCTGAAGCCCTGGTTGGCGGCCGTGCTGTTGCCGCCCGCCCTGGCCGGAGCGCTGGCGTGGGGCGGACCGGTTGGACGGCGGCTGGCGTTGGCCCTGCTCGGCTACGCGGCCGGCTTCCTGGTCGTCGGCCGGCCCGAAGATACCTACTGGGGCTTGATGATTGCGCCGTTGCTGCCGCTCGGCTGGGCCGGGGCGGTCGCCGCCGGCTTCAGCTTGCTGGCGAGGCTCATCAGGCGGCAAGCCACCTCGGCGGCCGGCTGAGGCGCGGCGGCGCAGGCGGCGGCGTTGCCGGCATGGCTCCATGCTCCCAGGATCGAGACGACCACCAGGATGCCTCGGATCTCGTTGAGCAGAAGCAGCGCAACCCCCCACTTGCCCAAGACGCTGAACGGCTTCATCGCCGCCCTGAACGTGCCCTTCGAGGGCGCCGTTCCTAGCGTTCAGCTTGAACTCAATGTGAAGGGGCGGACGCCGGCGCCGGAGTCGGCGCCATCGATTGCACGGTTACGCGCAGGGCGCGGACCGCCTGAAGCGTCTGCACGGACAGGCCCAGCGAACCGACCGAGGCCAGGAGAGCGACCACAGCGCAAAGCACGGCGACGCGGCCGATGTTTTCGGCCCGGACCGTCCGCCCGGGGCCGAGCTCGAGGGGCGCGCCATGCGCCGGACGGTCGATCCCGACCCTGGCGCAGGCCTTGTCGTTCAACCAGCGTAAGGCCACCGCCCGCGCCGAGCCGGTGTAGAGGTTGGCGTCCAGCCGCTCGGCGACCGCGGTCTCGCCCAGGGTTTCGAATTCAGCGTTGAGTTGGCCGACGGCATCCATAGCGTCGATATACCAAAAATTGAGCAAGCTTCACAGTTGTATTTACAAATTTTTTACCTCGACCGACCGCGAGGCGTCCGGGATCCCCGTCGCGCAGCCAGCCGAACCCTTGCCCAGGATACCGTCCGCACGATGCAACTTCGCCGCCTTGTCGGGAGACAAGGCGGCGACATTGTGAGAACACCATAACGTCATTCATCCTGGCCATCGGGCCAGGCCGAAACGTCTATTTGGGCTTACGCACCTGTCCGGGAGGCGCTCCGCGGCCGCCCTTGCCCAGGCCGATCTTCTTGGCCACCAGGGCGCGGTCGCGCGAGTAGTTGGGGGCCACGATCGGGTGGTCGTGGGCCAAGCCCCACTTCTTGCGGTAGGCCTCAGGGGTCAGGCCGTGGGCGCTGACCAGATGCGGGCGCAGGGAGCGGAACGTCATGCCGTCTTCGAGGCAGACGACGTGGTCCGGCGTCACAGACTCTTCGATCGGCACGGCGGGAATGGGTGCTTCGACCGGCGCAAGCTCTTGACCGAACAGGCCAATCGCTTCGAACGTCCCGTCAGCCGACAGGTCGCCATGCGCCCCGCCAGCGGCAGGTTCGGGGAGCCGCGCGAAGGCCTCATGAATGCGGCGGATGAGCTCCGGGACGTGTTGCGCCAATTGCGGGATGTCGTCCGCCCCAACCGCATTGTTCTTGAGGTAGGCGGAAATCAGCTCTGCGGTTATGGCCACAGCCTTGTCATTACCCATAGGGCGCGTACTCCCAAGGCCCATTATACGGTTGCCGACGCTGTATACTCTCATTTGAGTATCATGTCATGCGAATTTTTGCTGCTTTGGGAATTGAACCCGATTCTGGCCAAAAATAAGGCGGGCTCTGGTCAATCGAATATTCCCCTCCATTAATGTTAAGCCTCTTGGAAATGAGTGTTCCGACTTGGGACAACAAGTTTGATCCATCCTAGACTAAAGTATAGATAGGCGTTCGCGCGATGGGCGAGTCGAGAGACTTAATTGAGTGACGATTGTCGGGAAGATGACTAAAGGGTCTCGGCGCGACTCTTTGGCAGCCAAGCTTGATTTCCAGTAGAAGGGCCCCGCGGCCGCACAGCACCGCCAAGCCGTAACGTTACTGTGAGACTTATACTCCGTTAATCCGACCGGCTCTTTTCCACGACCGGAACCAGCCTGAACCTCTGTACTAGCCGACAGGCAGGCGTCTGGCACCGCTTTGCGAGCCAGAGTTACTGTAACGTTATTCACGATCAGGCGGCGTTTGGAGACGCTACGGGCCGAAGACGCGGATCGCTGCAGCCAGCGCCGGCCAAGCTGGCGGAGGCGGTGGCTGCGGCAGGATCTGAAACGAAAGGGCGACCTACCCCGACCTGGACCGGCGCAGGTTCAATTCCGCCGCCGTCCGGGGGCCGAACCGTCGCCGCCGCGCCCGGCGCATCAGAGCCGCCCGGCAGGCCGCCGCCCCCTCCTATTCCTTCAGCCGCACCGTCACGGTCGTCGACAGGCCCGGACGGAGCTTGGCCAGCGCGGGCTGGTCCGGGTCGAGGCGGATGCGCACGGGCACGCGCTGCACGATCTTGGTGAAGTTGCCGGTGCCCGGCTCGAACGGCAGCAGCGAGAACTGCGAGCCGGAGCCCGGCGCGAAGCTGTCGACCTCGCCCTTCAGCGTCACGCCCGGCAGGGCGTCGACGCGGATGCGCGCGGCCTGGCCGGGGAGCATGCGGGCGATCTGGGTCTCCTTGAAGTTCGCGGTCACATAGACCGCATGGAGCGGGACCAGGGTCAAAAGACGGGTGCCGGGTTGCACATAGTCGCCAGGCTCGGCCTGGCGGTCGCCGACCACCCCGTCGATGGGGGCGCGGATCACCGTCCAACCCTGATCCTGCCTGGCAAGGTCGAGCGCGGCCTTGGCGCGGGCGGCGGCGGCCTCGGCCTGGGCCAGGGCAGCCTCGAGCACCGGGCGCTTGGCGGCGACGACGCCAGCCTGGCTGCGGGCCACGTCGAGGGCGGCCCGGCTGTGGTCCGCATCGGACTGGGCGGTGACCGCGGCGGCGCGGAAGGTGTCGGCGTCGCGCCGGGCCACAGCGCCCGAGGCCACGAGGTTGTCGTAGCGCTGGCGGTCGGCCTGCGCCTTCACGCTCTGGGCGTCGGTCGAGGCGATCACGGTCTGGGCGGCGCGCACATTGGCCCCGGCCAGCGCCTGTTCGGCGCCGAGCTGCTGCAGGGCCGCACGGGCCGAGCCGACGGCGGCTTCGGCATTGGCCAGTTCAGCGGCGGCCGAGGCGACGCGGGCGTCGAATTCCTCCGGGTCGATGCGCACCAGGGGGTCGCCGCGATGGACGGCCTGGTTGTGCCGCACCAGGATCTCGGTCACCTGGCCCTTGATGCGCGGGGCCACCGCCGAGCTGTCGGCCTCGACATAGGCGGCGTCGGTGCTCTCGGCGGACTTGGGCGTCAGGATATAGCCGGCCCCGGCCGCACCGAGCACGGCGGCCCCGGCCACGGCGACCAGCGCCTTCTTCGAGGCGAACGGCGGCTTCTTCTTCTGGGTCTTGATCTCGGCGGCGCCGGTGAGGGCGTCCATGGCGACGGTCTGGTTCACGGCGGTCACTCCAGATTGAGGCGTTGCATGAGGACGTGCTTGGACCGCTCCAGCATCAGGTCGGAGCGGGCGGGGTCGGGTTCGGCGCGGGCCAGCATCAGGCCGCCCACCGCCTCGGCGACGGTCGAGGTCGCCAGGTCGTCAGGCTCGGCGCGGCCGAGGTCGCGGAGCAGTTCGGCGATGCGGGCGGTCATGCCCGCCATGCCCTTCGAATAGGCGGCCCGGATTTCGGGGGTGAGGCGCTGGGCGTCGGCCGCCAGGGCCGGCAGGGCGCAGCCCGCCGAAGAGTCGCGGTGAGCGGGGGACAGGTAGTAGTCGAGAAAGGCGGCCAGTTTCTCGGCCGGGCCGAGGTCCGTTTCGCGGTCCAGCCGCTTCAGCCGGCTCCGCGCGAACATGTGCTCGATCGTCTGGCAGACCAGGTCTTCCTTGGACTGGAAGTGGGCGTAGAACCCGCCATGGGTCAGGCCGGCCTTGGACATGACTCCGGCCACGCCCAGCTTGTGGGGGCCCTCGGCGCGCAGCGCTTCGGCGGCGGCGTCCAGCACCTTCTCCCGCGTCTTCTGCTTGTGTTCGGCGTCGTATCGCATCGGTCGGCCACCTCTTGACCTCGCTTGATATGATATCCATCATACTATGCGTCAAGGGGATGGCAAGGGCCATCTCGCGGAGGCCCGCGATGAAGGACATGTCTGACCACGATCACCGGGCGAAGCCGCTTGCGCCCGACCCTTCGCGCCTGCCGAACGCGACCAAATATTTGATCTTCACGGTCATGGCCTTCGGCATGTTCATGGCCCTGATCGACATCCAGATCGTGGCCGCCTCGCTCAACGACGTGCAGGCAGGCCTTTCGGCGGGTCCGGACGAGATCAGCTGGGTGCAGACCGGCTATCTGATGGCCGAGCTGGTGATGATCCCGTTCTCGGCCTTCCTGGCCCAGGCCCTGTCCACCCGCTGGCTGTTCGCCCTGTCGGCGGGGCTGTTCACCCTGTCCAGCGCGCTGTGCGGCGCGGCCTGGGACATCAATTCCATGATCCTGTTCCGGGTGATCCAGGGCTTCGTCGGCGGGGCCATGGTCCCGACCGTGTTCGCCACCGGCTACGCCCTGTTCACCGGCAAGCAGCGGGCGATGATCCCGGCCATCCTCGGTTCGGTCGCGGTGCTCGCCCCCACCCTCGGCCCCACGGTCGGCGGTTGGCTGACCGACGCCGTCGGCTGGCGCTCGATCTTCTACGTGAACATCGGCCCGGGCCTGGCCGTCACCCTGCTGGCGATCCGCTTCATCCGTGTGGACACGCCCAACCTCGGCATGCTGGCCAAGATCGACTACGCCCACCTGCTGGCGATGGCGGGCTTCCTGGGCGGCCTCGAATATGTCCTCGAAGAGGGCCCGCGCCACGACTGGCTGAACGAGCCGGCCATCGCCGTCGGCGCCTGGGTCTCGCTCGTCAGCTTCGGGCTGTTCATCGAGCGCTCGCTCCGCTCGGGCGGTCCGATCGTGAAGCTGACACCGTTCCGCAAGCCGACCTTCGTGTTCGCCTGCCTGTTCAACCTGGTGCTGGGGGTGGGCATCTACGGCGCGACCTATCTGGTGCCGGTGTTCCTGGGCCGGGTGCGCGGCTACGACAGCCTGCAGATCGGCACGACGGTAGTGGTCACCGGCGCCGCCCAGATCCTCAGTGTCGCGATCGCCTCGCGCCTGTCGCAGAAGCTCGACATGCGGATCATGATCACCGCCGGTCTCGGCCTGTTCGCCGCCAGCCTGTGGCTGACCTCGCACATCACCCCGGACTGGGGCTTCGGCGCCCTGGTGGCGCCGCAGGTCCTGCGCGGCTTCGCCACCATGCTGTGCATCGTCCCGGCGGTGCAGATGGCCCTGTTCGGCTTCGAGGGCGCGGAGCTACGCTACGCCTCGGGCCTGTTCAATGTGATGCGCAACCTCGGCGGCGCCGTCGGCATCGCCCTGGTCAACACCTGGCTGCAAGACGGGGCGCGCCTGCAGGCCGCCCGCTTCGGCGAAACCCTGGGCGAGAACGCCCGCCGCGCGCCGGACTTCCTGACCAGCCTCGCCGGCGGCCTGGCCCACGTCACCGCCGACTCCGCCGGAGCCCTTCAGCTGGCCCGCGGCGAGTTCGCCCGGCTGGTCGGCCGCTACGCCCTGACCCAGGCCTTCGACGAGGTGTTCCGCACCATGGCGTGGCTGTTCCTGATCGCCCTGGTGATGGTGCCCTTCTGCAAGCCGCCCTCCGCCGGCAGCGCTTCCTCCCCCTCCCCCGACGCCCACTGATGAGACCCGCCATGCGCCCTGCCCGCACTCTCGCGCCCGCCGCGATCGCCGCCCTGCTGCTGTCGGCCTGCGCCGTCGGCCCCAACTACAAGGCGCCCGAGCTGCACCTGACCCAGGCCTTCCACGACGCGCCCGCCGCCCCGGCCGCCCAGCCCCTGCCGCTCAAGACCTGGTGGAACGCATTCGGCGATCCCGAACTCGACCGCATCGTCGATCGCGTGCGCGGTGAGAACCTGGAGCTGGCCGAGGCCTCGGCCCGGCTCGGCCAGTCGCGCGCGGAGGCCAAGGCGGCGGGCGCGGCCCTGCTGCCCACCCTCTCGGCCGATGGCGACGCCTCCAGTGTCCGCCAATCGCTGCAGACCCCGATCGGCGAAATCGGCCACGGCCTGCCGGGCTTCAAGCGCGACTACAACCTCTACGAGGCCGGCGTAGCGGCGAGCTGGGAGATCGACCTGTTCGGCGGCCTGCGCCGCCAGCACGAAGCCGCCCGCGCCGAGGCCCTCGGCGCCGCGGACCAGGCCGAGGCCGTCCGCGTGGCGGTGACCGCCGAGGCCGCCGACGCCTATTTCGCCATCCGCGGCCTGCAGGCCCGGCTCGACGTGGCCCGCCGCCAGGAAGGCGTGCAACAGGATCTGGCGGCCCTGCTCCGGCGGCAGGTCGACGAAGGCGTGGCGCCCGAGCGCGAGCTGAACCAGGCCGAGGCGGCGCTGCAGCACGTGCGCGCGGGCATCCCGCCCCTGCTGACCGCGCTGGAGGCCGAGTACAACCGGCTCGACGTGCTGATGGGCGCCCAGCCCGGGACCTGGCGCGCCGAGCTCCAGGCTCCGGCGGCCATCCCGGCCCCGCCGGCCCTGGCCACTGCCGACGGCCCCGCGACCCTGCTTCGTCGGCGTCCCGACGTGCTCGCGGCCGAGCAGCGGCTGGTCTCGTCCAACGCCCGCATCGGCGCGGCCCTGTCGGACTATTATCCCAAGCTGACCCTGGCGGGCCTGTTCGCCGGCCAGAGCATCGATCAGAACAGCCTGTTCGCCCCGGCCGCCCTGCAGAGCCAGGCCGCGGCCGCGATCCACTGGCGGCTGTTCGACTTCGGGCGGGTGGACGCCGAGGTCGCCGCCGCGCGCGGCAAGAACGCCGAGGCCCTGGCCGCCTACCGCCTGACGGTGCTGCACGCCGTGGAGGAGGTGGAGAACGCCTTCACCGGCCTGGCGCAGGAGAAGGCCCGCGCCTCAGCACTCGACGCCGAGGTCGCCCGCCTGTCCGCCGCCCGCGGCCAGACCGAGCAGGCCTATGAGGAAGGCGTCACCAGCCTGATCGAGGTGCGCGACGTTGACCGCAACCTGCTGGCCGCTTCCGACCAGTTGGCCGACGCGCGCACCGGCGAGGCCAAGGCCGCCGTCCAGGTGTTCCGCGCGCTCGGCGGCGGGTGGAGCGCGGAATAACAGCGGTTCCGTTCAGGCGGCGTTGGCTCCATAGTCCGGGCGACGCCGCCGACCGGAGCAGATCCATGCCAGCCCACCCCGGCCTCCGGGCCACCTGCGCCTGCGGGGCCGTCGTGCTCGAAGCCAGGGGCGCGCCCATGGTCACGGCGGTCTGCTACTGCGACGACTGCCAGAAGGCCGGCGGACAGCTCCAGGCGACGCCCGGCGCGCCGGCCGTGCTGGACAGCGACGGCGGCACGGCCATGGTCATGTTCCGCAAGGACCGGCTGCGCTGCGTGGAGGGCGCAGACCGGCTGGTCCCGAACAAGCTCGATCCCAAGTCGCCCACGAACCGCTACGTGGCCAGCTGCTGCAATTCGGCCATGTACCTGGGCTTCGACGACGCCAAGCACTGGGTGGACGTCTATCGCAACCGGGTGGCGCCCGGACCGCCGCCGGTGCAGGTCCGCATCTGCACCCGCTTCCGGACGGCCGCCGAGCCCCTGCCGGGCGACGCCCCGGCCCATCCCGGCTATCCGCCGAGCATGATCCCCAAGCTGCTGGGGTCGAAGATCGCGATGCTGTTCGGGTCCTGAGCCCGCTTGCCGGATGTTTGTCGTGCGGCATACTTTCGCGAAAGACCATGACCACCGCCGCCGACAACATCGCCCTGAAGATCGCCTCGGGCTCAGGACCGCGCCGGCGGCCGGAAGGCGGCGGCTATGCCCGCGGCGACGAGGTCAGGAGCCGGATCCTGCTGGCGGCCATCCAGATGTTCGGCGAGCAGGGCTTCACCAGCGCCTCCACCCGGGCGATCGCCGCCCGCGCCGGGGTCAATCCCCCTGCCCTGCAGTACTATTTCCACAACAAGGAGCGGCTGCATCAGGCCTGCGGCCAGTACATCGCCGATCGGATCAAGGCGCATCTGGGGGCGCCGATGGAGCGCGCGCGCGAAGCGCTGGAGACGGCCGACCGGGCCGCCGCGCCCGAGAGGCTGTGGGCGCTGATGGAGACGGTGGTCGACCACTCCTCCAATGACACCGAGATCCCCGGCTGGCGCCAGTTCCTGGTCCAGGCCGCCGCGGACCTGACCGACAACACCACCTGCGTTCTGATCTTCAGCGAGGCGACCCAGCCGCTGTACGAGATGATGGCGGGCCTGATCGCCCTGGCCTGGGGCCGGCCGGCCAAGGACGAGGCGGCGCACCTGGCCGCCGTGCTGCTGCTCAGCCAGACGCGGGCGTTCGGGGTGCAGCGCCAGGGCGCCCTGGTGATGATGGGCTGGCCCGATTTCGAGGACGGCCGGCTCGACCGCGGCAAGCTCTGCCAGCGAGCCCTGATGATGCGCCTGATCGCCGAGCCTCTGCCCGTTTAGACCGTCGGGCTCAGCCCGATATGTTTTCCGATTGACATACTTTCGGGCGGAATGTTCCGATCCGCTCAAGCCGCGCCGACAAGCGGCAAACCATGCGAGTCGGGACGCCTCGGGGGAGGACGATTTTGGCAAGAAGCGCGCGTCGAAGTACGGTCATCGCCAACCGGGTGAACTGGTTGAGCAGCAAGCTCGTGTCCACCGCCACGGCGACCTACGGCGAATTGGGCCTGGGCTTCCTCAACGCCCGTATCGTCCTGGCGCTCGGTCGCCGCCCGCACATCACCGCCGCCCGCCTCGCCGAGGTGATCGGCGTCGACCCCGCCGCGGTCAGTCGAGCCCTCAGGGAGCTGAAGTCGCGCAAGATCGTGGAGGAGGCCAAGGGGCCGGTCCGGTCCCTGGCCCTGTCCCAGGCCGGCGCGGCGCTGAGGACCCAGGTCGAAGCCGTCTCCGAAGAACGCGAAGCGCGCATGCTGCGCGGCTTTTCCGAGGAGGAGGCCGACCGCATGTTCCAGTTCCTGGAACGGATGCTGTCGCACATGGACGATGTCGCCGCGCTCGCCGAGGAGTTGTCGCCGAACCGCTGAGGCTCAGCCGCCCCCGCGCGGCGCGTCTTCCAGCCGCTCCAGGTTCGCGGTCAGGCGTTTCAGGAAGTCGACCAGCCGATCCTGCTCCTCGGGATTGAACCCCTCCAGCAGCCGTTGCTCACGCTCGTCGGCGCGGCGCACCCCGCGGTCGTGGAGGGCTTGGCCCGTAGGGGTGAGGCGCAGCGCCGTCTGACGGCCTGGCGGCTCGACCTGGGCGGTGATCAGGCCCTGGCGCTCCAGTTCGGCCACCGCGCGGCTGACCACCGACTTGTCGACCCCCGAGACCTCGGCGATGCGCACGGCCGAGCGTCCGGGCTCGGCGCCGAGGTTGCACACCACCCGCCATTCCATCAGGCCGATGCCGAGCGCCTTCTTCAGGCGCCGCGAGGCTCCCTTGGACAGCTTGTTGGCGAACGCCGTGGTCAGGAACAGGACCGAGCGGTCCAGGTCCGTGACGGGCCCCGCCTGCCGCTCCGCAGGGCCGGGCGCGTTGCCCGCCTTCGCCAAATTGTGGCTTGCCAAACGCCGGTCCATTCTCTTGAAGTTGCACGTGCAACACGCGGTTCGTCAACGCCATCGGTGTTGCGCCACCGGCAAGATCGCATCGCGAGCCCGAAATTGCGAGCGGATGGAGGAAACATGGACGCCGACCAACGGATCGCCGCGCTCGAAGCCCGCATCACCAAGCTCGAAGACGAGGCGGCCGTCCGCAAGCTGCAGTTCCTCTACGGCTATCTGATCGACCAGTGCATGTACGACGAGGTGGTCGACCTGTTCGCCAACGACGGCGAGGTGCACTTCTTCGGCGGCAAGTTCATCGGCAAGGAGAGCGTGCGGCGCCTGTACGTCGGCCGCTTCCGCAAGAACTTCACCTTTGACTTCAACGGCCCGGTGGAAGGCTTCCTGCTCGACCATCCGCAGATCCAGGACGTGATCGACGTCCAGCCCGACGGCAAGACCGCCCATGGCCGCGTGCGCGCGATGATGCAGGCCGGCCGCCACGTCGACTACGGCGGCCCGCGCCAGTGGTGGGAAGGCGGCATCTACGAGAACACCTACGTCAAGGAAGACGGGGTCTGGAAGATGCGCATCCTGAACTACAAACCCCAGTGGCACGCCGACTTCGACAAGGGCTGGGCCTACACCCAGAAGAACTACGTGCCGTTCTTCTCCAAGACCTTCGGCGAGGGCGAGACCTTCGGCCCCGACGAGCTGATGGACGCCTGGCTGTGGCCGGAGCGCAAGGTGGTGCCGTTCCACAATGTCCACCCGGTCACCGGCAAGCCGATGGCCCCGCAGGAACCCGGCTATCTCGAATACGCCAAGAGAGACCAGAAGTGACCGCCATCGAAGCGGGGTTCGCCCCGCTCTACATGCACATCGCCGGCGAGCGCGTGGGGGTCGGCCACCGCCGGACCCACACCCTCGTCAACCCCGCCACCGGCCGGGCCCTCGGCGAACTGCCGCTGGCCGAACGGGCGGACCTGGATCGAGCCCTCGACGCGGCGGTCAAAGGGTTCGAGGTCTGGCGCAAGACGCCAGCCGACGGCAGGGCAGCGGTCTTGAAAAAGGCCGCCGCCCTGTTGCGGGAGCGCGTCGAGCACCTCGCCCGCATCGCCACCCTGGAAGAGGGCAAGACCCTCCCCGAGGCGCGCGCCGAGGTGAACGTCGTCGCCAACCTGTTCGAGTTCTACGCCGAGGAGTGCCGGCGCACCTACGGCCGGGTGCTGGTGCGCGAGACCGGGCGCCGTTCGCTGGTGATCAAGCAGCCGGTCGGCCCGGTGGCCGCCTTCGCGCCCTGGAACTTCCCGATCGGCAACCCGGGCCGCAAGCTCGGCGCACCGATCGCCGCCGGCTGCTCGGTGATCCTGAAGCCCGCCGAGGAGGCGCCGGCCTCGGCCCTGGCCGTGCTGCAGGCCCTGCTCGACGCCGGCCTGCCGGACAACGTGGCCCAGATCGTGTTCGGCGTGCCCGACGAGGTGTCGACCCACCTGCTGGCTTCGCCCGTCATCGCCAAGCTCAGCTTCACCGGCTCGACCGCGGTGGGCAAGCACCTGGCCAAGCTGGCGGCCGACCGCTGCATCCGCACCACCCTGGAGCTCGGCGGCCACGCGCCGGTGCTGGTGTTCGACGACGCCGACTTCGACCAGGCGGTTGACATCCTGGCCATGGCCAAGGCCCGCAACGCCGGCCAGGTGTGCGTGTCCCCCACCCGCTTCTACGTGCAGGAAGGTATCTACGACCGCTTCGTGAAGGCCTTCTCCGAGAAGTTCGCGGCGACGCCCGTGGGCGACGGCCTGAAGGCCGAAAGCAGGATGGGGCCGATGGCCAATCCGCGCCGGCCGGCGACCATCGAGGCCATGATCCAGGACGCGGTGGGCCGCGGCGCCCGCGTGGTGGCCGGCGGCGAGCCGATGGACGGGCCAGGCTGGTTCTGGCGGCCGACGGTGCTGGCGGACCTGCCGCTGGACGCCCGGGCCATGAACGAGGAGCCGTTCGGGCCCCTGGCCCTGATGACCCCATTCAAGACCTTCGACGAGGGTATCGAGCACGCCAACCGCCTGCCGTTCGGCCTGGCGGCCTACGCCTTCACCCAGAACGCCAAGACCGTGATGCTGGCGGGCGACGCCCTCAGAAGCGGCATGGTGGGGATCAACACCCCCTTCATCGCCGCGCCGGACTCCCCGTTCGGCGGCGTCGGTCACAGCGGCCACGGCGCCGAGGACGGGCCGGAGGGGCTGGAGGCCTGCCTCGTCACCAAGGCCATCCACCAGGCATGACCAGGACCGATCATCCGTGAACCAACACCCGAAGACCGGGGGCGGCCAGGGCGATCCGCGCATCGCCGCGGAGAAGGCCTTCAATCTCGAATGAAGCTTCTGGGGAGGAGCGGATGACGGCCGAACCGATGGACGGCGCCTTGGAGGCCAAAACGGCCCGGGCGCATGCCGGCTTCAAGGTGGGCGGGGCCTACGCCTGGTACGTGCTGGCGGTCGCCACCGTCATCTGCGCCTTCTCGCTGTTCGACCGCCAGGTGCTGAGCATCGTCGCCGGCCCGGTGCAGGCGGCCCTGCACCTGTCCAACACCGACCTGGGCACGGTGTTCGGCGCGGTGTTCGCCATCTTCTACGCCATCTTCGGCATTCCGCTGGGCAAGCTGGCCGACGGCTGGAACCGCAGCCTGCTGCTCGGCATCGCCATCGCCGGCTGGTCGATCTCGACCATGATCGGCGGGCTGGCGACCAGCTTCGTCGTCTTCGCCATGGCCCGTTCGAGCGTGGCGGTGGGCGAGGCCCTGGCCAACCCCTCGGCCTATTCCCTGCTGTCGGACTGGTTTCCCAAGAAGCAGCGCGCCACGGCCATCGCCATCTACAGCGCCGGCATCGCCTTCGGCCTCGGCGGCTCGTTCTGGGTGGGCGGCAAGCTGCAGGACCTCTGGCACAGCCTCTATCCCTCGGGCGTCGGCGCCTTCGGCCTGCATGATTGGCAGGCGGTGTTCCTCGGCATTGGCGCGCCGGGCCTGCTGATCGCACTCTGGGCCTTCACGCTGAAGGAGCCGCCGCGCGGCCTGTCCGAAGGCGTGATCCAGCCCAACGCCCCGCATCCGGTCAGGGCGGCCTTCGCCGAGTTGTTCGCCGTCCTGCCGCTGACCTGCCAGTGGCGGCTGTGGCGCCTCGGGGCCAAGCCCAGGGAGGTAAGCCTGTCGCTGGCCGCCCTGGTGCTGATCGTGCTGGCGGTGATCGGCATGACCCGCTTCACCGAGAGCCTGATCTCGGCGCCGCTCGCGCCCCTCTTCCATCTCGGCGCCATGCCGGTCACCTCGCACGGCCTGGAGTGGGCCACCATCGGTCTCGGCGTGGCGGTGGTCCTCGGCTGGGTGCAGAGCCTGAAGGCGGCCGACCGGCCGACCTACAGCTTGCTCTGGGGCAATCCGCAGATGATCGCCATGACGGTCGCCTCGGCCCTCTACATGACCCAGACCTACGGCCTGACCACCTTCTCGGCCAAGTACGCCATCACCCACTTCCACGCCACGCCGGGTGAGGTGGGGGCCAAGCTCGGGCTGGTGACCGGCGGGGTGGGCCTGGTGGCGACCCTGTTTGGCGGCTGGCTGGCCGACTTCGCCCTGCGCTTCTCGCCGCGCGGCCGGCTCTACGTGTCGTTCGGGGCAATGATCGCGGTCATGCCCATGGCCTACTGGACCTTCGCGGCCACCAGCCTCGACCAGTTCTTCCGGACCTACACCCTGCTCAGCTTCTCCACGGTGATGTGGCTGCCGGGCGTGGCGGCGACCGGCCAGGACCTGGTGATGCCGCGCATGCGCGGGGCGGCGGCGGCCACCTACAACCTCGCCACCTCGATGTTCGGCCTGGGCCTGGGGCCCTTCCTGGTGGGCCTGGTGGCCGACAAGACCGGCAGTATCTCCAGGGGTATCCTGACGGTGTACTGGCTCTCGCCGATCGTCTGGATCGCCATGTTCATCCTGGTGAAGGGCCTGCCCCGCGCCGAGGCCACGCGCCTGGAGCGCGCCCGCGCCGCCGGCGAACCCGTCTGACAAGTCGCGCTCACTTAGCCGGAAGGCGATGGCGCGAAGAAAGAAAAACCCGTCAATGTCCCGGTTCCCCGACACCCCCGCCTTCACAGGCTTCTTCAAGCCCGAGCGCTGGGAAACCGACATCTTCGACTGCGAGGTGGAGGGCGATATCCCGACCAGCCTCGACGGGGCTTTCTTCCGCGTGCAACCCGACCCGCAACTGCCGCCGAGGCTCGGCGCAGACATCGCCTTCAATGGCGATGGCGCCATCTCGCAGTTCTGCATCGAGCACGGGCGGGTGGACTTTCGCCACCGCTGGGTGCGCACCGACAAGTTCCGGCTGGAGCGCGAAGCGGGCGAGGCGCTGTTCGGGGCCTATCGCAACCCGCTCGGCGACGACCCGCGGGTGCAGGGGCGTCATCGCGGCACCGCCAACACCAATGCCATCGCCTATGGCGGCAAGCTGTTCGCCCTGAAGGAGGACAGCCCGCCGGTCAGCCTCGACCCGTTCACCCTAGAGACCGAGGGCTACTACGACTTCGCCGGCGCCATGGACGCCCCGACCTTCACCGCCCACCCCAAGGTCGACCCGATCACCGGCGCCCTGTGCGCCTTCAGCTACGCCACCGAGGGCCTGTGCACCCGCGGCGTGATCTACTGGGAGTTCGCCCCGGATGGCGCCCTGCTGCGCAAGATCCCGTTCGAGGCGCCCTACTACTGCATGATGCACGACTTCGGCGTGACCCAGGACTACGCCGTGTTCCACATCGTGCCGTCGATCGGCTCGTGGGACCGGCTGGAGAAGGGCATGCCCCACTTCGGTTTCGACACGACCCTGCCCGTCTACCTCGGCGTATTGCCCCGCCATGGCGAAGGGAACGACATCCGCTGGTTCCAGGCGCCGAACCTGTTCGCCAGCCACGTGATGAACGCCTTCAACGACGGTCCCAAAATCTACTTCGACACCCCCGAGGCGAAGAACAACATGTTCCCGTTCTTCCCCGACGTGCATGGCGCGCCGTTCAACCCGCGCGAGGCGGCCTCGTTCATTACCCGCTGGTCGGTGGACATGAACTCCAACGGGGCCGAGTTCGACGGCCGCGAGCGGCTGACCGCCGTGATGGGCGAATTCCCCAAGATCGACGAGCGCTACGCCACCCTGCCGTACCGCCACGGCTGGATGCTGGTGCAGGACCTTGCCCAGCCGGTGGACCTCCCGGCAGGCAAGAGCGCCGGCGGCCTCATGATGAACACCCTCGGTCATCTCGACCACGCCACCGGCCAGACCCACACCTGGTGGGCCGGGCCGACCTCCACGCTTCAGGAGCCGGCGTTCATCCCGAAGTCCGCCGATTCAGCCGAAGGCGAAGGCTGGCTGGTGGCGGTGTGCAACCGGCTGGACGAGTGGCGCAGCGACCTTCTGCTGTTCGACGCCCTGAGCATCGCGGAGGGTCCGATCGCCACGGTGAAACTGCCCGTGCGTCTGCGCACCGGCCTGCACGGCAACTGGCACACGGCCGAGGCCCTGAACCGCAAGAGCCTGCCCGGCTCGGGCAAGGCGACACAGCCGCTCACCCCCGCTTAGAAGGGGCCGGCAAAAGCCGAGAGCGGCCCCCGGACGCGGCCCGCGTTTGGCGACCGGGCGGACGAGACCGCGGCCGCCTCGTGGATCAGGCGAAGGTGGCGGCCAGCTTGCCGTAGGGCTTGGAGCTGGGCTGGCACAGCAGCCAGATGTTGTAAAACGGGGCCAGCACCCACCAACCACTCTTGCCGATGTCGTGCATCCGGCGCACGGCAATGCCGATACTCGGAAGCAGAACGGCTAGACTGTAGAGACTGCCGATAGCTGGAAGATGAATAAAGCCCGCAACAAATCCAACAAGGATACTGGCAATAAAATTGAACAGGAAAAACATCCAATACTCTTTCCGGGACGCGACGCCCTGGAAATCGGCATAATGCTTCGTAATCGGATCGATATACCAGTTCATTTCGCCCCCCATTGGCCGACGCCGCAAGGATAGCCCTCGGAAACCCCTCCGCAGCTATCCGCCGCCGACCTATCCCACTTATCACAAATCACTGTGACGCTTGGAGCAATAATATGAGAGCCAGGCCCGGCGCATCGACCATCCCGCCGTAGAGCACTGGATGGAAACGGCGGCGCGGGCGGCGGCTTAGAAGCCGAAGTCCTGCACCAGCAGGCCCGCGGCCACGCCGAACGCCACCACCGCGGCGGCCACCACCGCCAGGATGCGCGGGGAGAACGAGCGGGTCAGCATGGCCATCGACGGCAGGCTGATCGGCGGCAGGGTCATCAGCAGGGCCCCGGCCGGGCCCACGCCCATGCCCAGCGACAGCATGGCCTGGATGATCGGCACCTCGCCGGCGGTCGGAATCACGAACAGGGCGCCGGCGACGGCGAAGGCCAACACCCACACCAGTTCGTTGCCGATCTGCGGGCCGATGGCCGGGAACAGCCAGGCGCGAGCGGCGCCGAGCAGGAGCACCAGGACCAGGTATTCGGGGATCAGCCGCAGCGACATACGGCAAAGAATCGACACCCACCGGCGGAACGGCGCGGTCTGCGGCTCCGCCTTGATCGCGGCCAGCGAGGCCTCGGCCTGCTCGGCCTCCTTGGGCGAGGTCATCCGGTTGGCCAGCCAGCCCAGGCCGAACACCATCGGCAGGCCGAGCGCGAGCCGGAGGCCGGTCCATTGCCAGCCGAGCACGAAGCCCATGAACACCAGGGTCGCCGGATTGAGCACGGTGTTGCCGAGCCAGAAGGCGATGGCCGCGCCGGGCGCCGCCTGACGCTGGCGCAAGCCCACCACCACCGGGGCGGCGCAACAGGTGCACATCATGCCCGGCAGGGACAGCATGCCGCCAGCCAGCGCGCTGCCGAAGCCGCGGCCGCCCATCAGCTTGGCGACCCAGTGGGCCGGCAACAGGGCCTGGACCGCCGAGCCCAGCAGCAGTCCCAGCACCATCGCCTGCCAGATGGCCTTGCCGTAGGCCAGGGCGTAGTCGAGCGCCGCCTGCACCGACGGCGCCGGCGCATGGGCGGCCTTGCCCATCAGGATCGAGTTGCCGATGGCGTGGTGGCTCGCCGCCACGAACGCGCGGTTGTAATAGGGCAGCCACTTCACATAGAGCAGGCCCGCGATCGCCAGGATGACGAACGTCACCACATGGGGATTGAGGCTGAACTTGCGGGGTTCGGCTTGGGGGGCGTGAGCAGCTTGGGTCATGGGCGCAGTCTAACCGATTTGACAGACCTTTAGCGGCCGACGGTCAATTCCGCCACCTGCTTTGCCGCCGCAGCGAACCCTTCCCCGTCCAGGCGTTCAAGATGCACCGTTCCGAGCGTCGCCCGCTCGTGCTGGCGGCTCGATCGGCGGTAGGCGGGGTCGTAGTGCGCCTCCATCAGGCCGGCGGCCAGTTCCTCGAGGGCGCCGCCGCGCACCAGCCCGGTCCAGGCTTCCAGTCGCTTGCGGCCCGGACGGTCCGGCAGGCGCGAGAGGAGACCGATCAGGGTCTCGGCGTCATGACCGAGTTCGGCGTAGGTCGCGGCGAGGTAGCGGGCCCGCTCGGGCGCCGGCGCGACCAGTTCGATGCGCGGCGCGCCGGTCATGGCGCTCCACACCGCCGGCGGCAGCACGCGCTCGCCGACCTTGCTCGACTCCGCCTCGATCAGCACCGGCCGCTCGGGATCGAGCCGCTCGATGGCGGCCAGCAGGCGGCTCTCGAACAGTTTCTGGCTGGGTTGCGGCCGGCCCGGCAGGGCCCCGAGCAGCGAGCCCCTGTGCTCGGCCAGGCCCTCGAGATCAATGACCTGCACGCCGTGCTCGCCCAGGCGCTGCAGCACCTCGGTCTTGCCGGCGCCGGTGTGGCCGTCGATCAGCACCACCTTGTCCAGGGACGCGCCATCGTAGAGCCGCTGCACTACCCGCCGGCGATAGGTGCGGTAGCCGCCGGAGAGCACGCTGGTCCGCCAGCCGACCTGGGCCAGGATCACCGCCATGGCGTTGGAGCGCATGCCGCCCCGCCAGCAGTAGACCAGGGGCTGGAACGCCGCCGGCCAGTCGCTCATCACCGTGTCGAGATAGCGGGAGACGTTGCGGGCCACATAGGCGCCGCCCACACGCCGGGCCTTGAACCGCGACTCCTGGACGTAGATCGTGCCC
>DASYBX010000123.1:0-21012 GCA_036500495.1 Caulobacteraceae bacterium | reverse complement strand
TTGGTGTATTTCTTGGCGATCGAGATCACCAGGCGCAGGTTGGCCTCGACCATCTCCTTCTTGGCCTGGCGCGCCTCGCGCTCGCCCTTCTGCACGGTCTGGACGATGCGGCGGTAGTCGTCGATCGGCACGCCGGTTTCTTGCGCCAGCGCCGCGATCTCCTGGCGGATGTCGACCACCTGGCCGCTGTCGTTCTCGATGAACTTGGTCCAGCGCACGCCGTGCGCCTTCACCGTGTCGCCCCAGTTGGGGTGCAACTCGGCGCCGAGGTAGGCCTTGAGGAACTCCCCGCGCGAGATGCCGTAGCTGTCGGCCAGGCGCAGCAGCCGGCCTTCCAGGCCCATCAGGCGCTTGTTGATCGCATAGAGCTGCTCGACCAGCGCCTCGATGCGGTTGTTGTTCAGCTTCAGCGTCTTGAGGTGCTGGATGATCAGGTTGGAGAGCTGGGTGTACTGCTCGCGCTCGCTCTCTTGCAGATCCTGGCCCGACAGACGCCGCTCCACCAGCCGCTCCTGCAGCTTGCGGAAGGCCTCGAACTCGTTGGCGATGGCGTCGAGCGTCGCCATGACCCCCTCGCGCAGCTCCGCCTCCATGGCGCTGACCGAGGGGCCGGCGCCGTCGTCGAAGTCATCGTCGCCCTCGCCTTCGGCCTCGCCTTCCGGCTTCTCGGCTCCAGCCGCAGGCGCTTCGGCTTCTTCGGCCTCTTCTTCCTCGCCGGCGGCCTGTTCGCCCGTGGGACCGGCGCCGGGCACGGCGCCGCCGTAGGTCTGCTCGAGGTCGATCACTTCACGCAGGAGGATGCGGCCGGTGCCCAGTTCCTCGCGCCACACCATGATGGCTTCGAAGGTCAGCGCGCTTTCGCACAGGCCGCGGATCATGGTGTCGCGGCCGGCCTCGATGCGCTTGGCGATGGCGATCTCGCCCTCGCGCGACAGCAGCTCCACCGAGCCCATCTCGCGCAGGTACATGCGCACCGGGTCGTCGGTGCGGTCGTAGGTCTCGGCCTTTTCCGACACCGCGACGGCCGATTCCTCGCGCACGGCGACCTCGCCGCCCTCGCTCTCGCCCTCGCTCTCCTCGTTCTCGACTACGTTGACGCCCATCTCGCTCAGCATGGCGAGGGTGTCTTCGATCTGTTCGGAGGTGACCTCTTCGGACGGCAGAACCTTGTTCAGCTCGTCCATGGTGACGTAACCGCGGGTCTTGGCCTGCTTGATGAAGCGCTTGACGCCGGCATCCGTCAGATCGAGCAGCGGCCCGTCGGTCGGCGTTTCGGCTTCTTGCGTCTCAGCGGTCGTGCTCATCCAGCTCTCCGCTCCGACCGGCGACCCGCCTGGCCAGAGTTCCAAAAGTGCCGCCTGCCAGAATCCGGATTCGCCGGTCTCCAGGCAGGCGCGATTAAGCCTCCAGGGCCCATAGATTTCTCAATCTATAGACCCGGAGGCCGTCCAAACCGTTCCCGTCCTGATCGCCCGCTTCAGAGCGTCCCGTTCGCCCTTCAGGCGCATGAAAGCCTGCGCATCTGAGGATTCCGTCAATTCCGTCTTGGCGACGGTGAGCGCGGATTCCAGCGCGGCCATGCGTGTGAGGACCTCGAACGCGTGCGACCACGAGATTCTAGCGGCGTCTTGGGGAAGATCCGGATTCAGGAAAGGGGCGCCCGATATCCGGGCCGCCCGGTCGATTTCGCCCAATAGCGCGCCAAAGCCTCTGCTGGTCAGATGGCGGGTCAGACCGTCGGAGTCAAGGACGTCGGCTTCCAGGCGCAGGCGGATGATTTCGCTGGCCAAATCGTCCAGCGCTGGCTGGCCCAGCCCGTGACGCTCCAAAGCCTCCAGCCGGTCGTCCAGACGGGCGGGGTCGTCGAGCGCTCCCTTGGCCACCGCGGCGGCCAGGGGATCGAGCCCCTCGGCCAGGCGCCGGGCGGCCGCCATGCCCGCCGGCGTGGGCGGACCGCGGTCGACGAAGCGGTCGTCGCGCCCCTTCCAGCGCCCCGAGGCCATCGGCCGGCGCGTCTGCGGAAACGGATGCGCCTGACCCTCCGCCGGCTTGGCGAACAGGCCGTCGAAGCGGCTCAGCAGCTCCTCGCGGTAGGCCTGGGACAGATCCTTGTCCTGAATGGCTGCGGCGACGTTACGCAGGCGGCCCTTGAGGGCGGCCCGCCGCTCGGGGGTGTCGAGCGGCTCCAGGTTGCGCTCGCGGGTGAACAGGGCGTCGACGAACGGTGTGGTCTGGGCCAGCTGGGCCTTCAGCGCCGCCGGGCCTTGTTCACGCAGGACGTCGTCGGGATCCTTGCCGCCGGAGACAATGGCGAACCTGAACGACCTGCCCGGCTTCAGTTGCGGCAGGGCGCGATCGATCACCCGGGCGGCGGCGCGCTGGCCAGCGGCGTCGCCGTCGAAGCACAGGGTGGGCTCTCCATGGAAGCGCCACATCAGGGCCATCTGCTCCTCGGTCAGCGCCGTGCCCATGCCGGCCACCGCCGCCACGCCCGCCCTCTGGCAGGCGATCACGTCCATGTAGCCCTCGACCACCACCAGGGCCGCATCGGCGTCGGCGGCGCCGAGGATCTTGCGCGCGTCGTAAAGGCCGTAGAGCACGTGGCTCTTGCTGAAGAGTTCGGTTTCCGGCCCGTTCAGGTACTTGGCCTTGGCCTCCGGATCGAGCGCCCGCCCGCCGAAGGAAATCACCCGCCCGCGCATGTCGGTGATCGGGAAGATGATGCGGTCGCGGAAGCGGTCGTAGGGGCTGCCGCCGTCTTCGGGCTGGATCAGCAGGCCCGCCTGCACCAGTTCGGCCGGCTTGGCGCCCTTTGACACCAGATAGTCCTTCAGGCCCGTGCGGCTCGAGGGCGCATAGCCCAGGCGGAAGCGCTTCCAGTCGTCCACCGGCAGCTTGCGCTTCTCCAGATAGGCCCGCGCGACCTGGCCCCCCGGACGCTTCAGCTCGCCCTCGAACCAGGCGCTGGCGGCCTCCAGCCAGTCCTGCAGGGTGGCTCGGCGCTTGTCGTCCTCCACCGAACGGGCGTCCTGCGCGGGCATGGTCACGCCAGCCTCGGCCGCCAGCCGCTCGACCGCCTCGGGGAAGGAGAGCCGCTCGGTCTCCTGCAGGAACGAGATCAGGTCGCCGTGCTTGCCCGAGGAGAAGCAGTGATAGAAGCCCTTTTCGTCGTTCACATAGAACGAGGGGGTCTTCTCCTTGGTGAAGGGCGAGAGGCCGGCGTACTCGCGGCCCTGCCGGCGCAGCTTCACCGTCCGTCCGATCACGTCGGACAGACGCAGGCGCGATTTGATCTCGTCCAGGAGGTGTTCGTCGAAGCGCACGGCCCTCTCTAACGCGAATCTCCCGTGGGCGCTGCCCTGCTCGCGACGCGCCGGCGATCTACTTCTGCTGCACTTCCTCGCGCCGCACGGTGAAGCGGGCCATCTCCTGCTTGGGGTCCGCCCAGGCGGGATTGAGCTCGGAGGCCTTGCGGAAGGCCTCGTAGGACTTCTGCAGGTCGTTCAGTTCGCCATAGGCGATGCCGAGGTTGTACCAGCCGCGTTCCGGTTCCTTGGAGCCGAGGGTGAGGCCGCGCTGGGTCTCGGTGATTCCGTCGGCGAACTTCTGCAGGTTGATCAGGGTCGAGCCCAGGTCGACGTGGGCTTCGGCCAGGTCGGGGTAGAGGCGCAAGGCCTCCTTGAAGTTGCCCCGGGCGTTGGCGTAGCGCTCGCGGCTCATCTCCAGGATACCGCGGTTGACCCAGGTGGACGCGGTGTCCTTGCGGTCGAGCTTGGCGCTGTGCAGGGCGTCGTCGCAGGCGCTGATGGCGTCGGATTTCCAGCGCGCATCCATCTTCGAGGAATCGACGAACTGGAGAGTAGTGGCCTTGGCCGCGCGCCAGCAGGACTCGCCCGTCCCGTCGCCGCCCAACACCTGTAGGGCAGCCTGGGCGCAGGCGGCGCCCCCGAAGCCCAGCGCGCCCGCCGCCGCAACCGCGGCGACCATGGCCGCCCTGATCTTGATCATTCCGCAGCCTCCCAATTTTTCCCTACTACCGATGTAGGTCTTTAGTCTCCATGTAACATGCCCGCGCTGTGCTTGCAGCCCGATTTCAGGGTCGGAAACACCGCGTTTCACTTCTGGACCGGCTGCACCACGAAGCGGGCCATCTCGTCCTTGGGGTCCTGCCACTTGGGGTCGAGCATGGAGGCCTGGCGGTAGCTCTCATAGGCCTTCTGGATGTTGCCCAGGCGCTCGTAGGCGATGCCGAGGTTGTAGTAACCGCGCTCGGGTTCCTTGGACCCCAGTTGCAGGCCGAGTTCGGTCTCCCGCACCCCCTCGTCGTACTTCTTCATGTTGATCATGGTCGAGCCCAGGTCGACGTGGGCCTCGGGCAATTTGGGCAGGAGGGTGAGGGCCGAGCTGAAGTTCTTCTCGGCCACGTCGTACCGCTCGCGGCTCATCTCGAGGATGCCGCGGTTGACGTAGGTGGCGGCCAGATCCTTGCGGTCCAGAGCGCCCGCGGCCAGGGCGTCGTCGCAGGTGCTGATGGAGTCGGCCTTCCAGCGCGCCTCCATGACCGCGGAGTCCATGTGGATGAAGGTCGAGGCCAGGGCCGCGCGCCAACAGGCCTCGCCGTAGCCGCCGCCGAACACCTGGATCGCCTGGGCGAACGCCGCCCCAGGCATCGAGAGAGCGCCTAGTACAGCCACGGCGCCGATGACGGATGCCTTCATCCTGCCCACGACACGACCTCCCTTTGAGACCATGGTTATAGCATGGATGCCGCGCGTCTTGAATCGCGGTTCATTCTTGGGCGCCGCCGGCTTGGCGGCCTGCTCGAGCGCGAGAGTCCTGTCTGCGCCATCGGCCTGGCGGCGACTCGAGCGCGGGTGTTGACGCTGAGCCCCTCCGGCCCTACATCGCCCCACAGAAAACGCGGGCGGGGGGCGACCTCGGCCCGCTTTTTTGCGACTATCCGCAGACCTTCAAAAGGAGACTCCGCCCATGGCCGACAAGCTCATGCCCGGCGCGACCGGAGTCCTGGCCCTGGCGGACGGAACCGTCCTTCAGGGGATCGGTGTCGGCGCCGCCGGCGAGGCGGTGGGCGAGGTGTGCTTCAACACCGCCATGACCGGCTACCAGGAGATCCTGACCGACCCCTCCTACATGGCCCAGATCGTCACCTTCACCTTCCCGCACGTGGGCAACACGGGGGTGAACCTCGAAGACGTCGAGGAGTTCGGCCGCGGCGCCGAGACGGCGGCGCGCGGCGCCATCTTCCGCGACCTGCCCACCGACCCGGCCAACTGGCGCTCGGCCCAGACCCTGGCCGCCTGGATGAAGAAGCGCGGCCTGGTGGGCCTGGCCGGCGTCGACACCCGCGCCCTCACCCGCGCGATCCGCGAGCACGGCATGCCGCACGGCGTCATCGCCCACAATCCGCAGGGCCAGTTCGACCTCGGCGCCCTGGTGGAGAAGGCCAAGGGCTGGTCGGGCCTGGTGGGCCTGGACCTGGCCAAGGAGGCCACCTGCCTGCAGCCGTTCGTGTTCGAAGAGGGCCTGTGGGACTGGCCGGAGGGCTATGCCGGGCTGAAGTCCCGCGCCGGCAAGGCACGGCCTTATGAAGTCGTGGTCGTGGACTATGGGGTGAAGCGCAACATCCTGCGCGCCCTGACCAGCGTCGGCGTCCGCGCCACGGTGGTGCCGGCCACGACATCGGCCGAGGACATCCTCGCGCGCAATCCCGACGGGGTGTTGCTCTCCAACGGCCCGGGCGACCCGGCCGCGACCGGGCAATACGCCGTGCCCGAGATCAGGAAGCTGGTGGAGAGCGGCAAGCCGCTGTTCGGCATCTGCCTCGGCCACCAGATGCTGGCCCTGGCGCTGGGCGGCGCCACGACCAAGATGGACCAGGGCCACCACGGGGCCAACCATCCGGTGAAGGACCTGACCACCGGCAAGGTCGAGATCGTGTCGATGAACCACGGCTTCACGGTCGACCGCGCCAGCCTGCCCGAGGCCGTCACCGAGACCCACGTGTCGCTGTTCGACGGCACCAACGCCGGCATCGCCATGAAGGACCGTCCGGTGTTCTCGGTGCAGCACCACCCCGAAGCCTCGCCCGGCCCCACGGATTCGCTCTACCTGTTCGAGCGCTTCGCCGAGCTGATGGACAAGGCCTGACCGGTCAAGCCGCGGCCTGATCGGCCGCGGTTTGGTCGGCGATGGCTTGGCTGGCGTTGGGGGCCTGGGAACCGGCGCTCTGAGCGACGGCGCCCGGCTGGGTCGCGGCGGTCGGCAGGGTGAGTTCCAGCCAGAAGATCGACCCGCCTTCGCGCCGGTCCCACACGCCGACCGAGCCGCCCATCAGCTGCGCCGCGTGCCGGCAGATGGCCAGGCCCAGGCCCGCGCCGCCATGCCGGCGGGTGGTCGAGCCGTCGACCTGGCGGAAGGGCTCGAACAACACCGGTTTCAATTCGGCGGGCACGCCGGGACCGGTGTCGATCACATCGACCCGGAATCGGGTGCGGCCGTCGTCGAGCTTCCAGCGCCAGAGATCGAGCCTGATCTCGCCCTGGTCGGTGAACTTCACGGCATTGCCCACGAGGTGAGCGAGCACTTGGCGGATGCGGCCCGCGTCGCCCACCAGACGCTCGCCCTGCCCCGGCTCGACGAGCAGCGCCAGGCCCTTGGCCTCGGCTTCCGATCGCGCCTGGGCCGCCACGCCCAGCAGCAGTTCGCCGATGTCGAATTCCGCGCGCGCCATGGCCACGGCTCCGGCCTCGAGCCGCGCCACGTCGAGGATGTCGTTGAACATGGTCATCAGCCCCTCGGCCGAGGACTGGATCACCTCGGCGTAGCGCTTCTGAGCCGACGACAGGCCGGTCATCAGCATCAGGGCGTTCATGCCCAGGATGCCATTCATCGGCGTGCGGATCTCGTGGCTCATGTTGGCCAGGAACTCGCTCTTGATGCGGTTGGCCTCCTGGGCCAGGTCGCGGGCCTGGCCCATGGTCTCCTCGGCCCGCTTCAGGTCGGTGATGTCGGTGTAGACCGTCACCGCGCCGCCTTCGGCCGTGCGCCGCTCGTTGCAGCGCAGCCAGCGGCCGTCCGGGTTGCGCACGTCGAACGTGCCGCCATGCCGGCGGATGGTCATGCGCTGGGCCAGCCACGACTCGGGATCCACGCTGGCTTCGAGGAAGCGGCCCGCCACCAGGCCCGCGCGGACGATCTCGCCATAGGGCTGGCCGCGATAGAGCTTGCCGTGGTGGACCTTGCCGAAGCCGCTGTTCCAGGCCACCAGCCGGTCGGCGTTGTCGTAGAAGGCCATGGCGTCGGTCATGGCGTCCATGGCGTCGCGCAGGCGGCGCAGCTCGCGCCGGTGGCTGAAGTAGTCGACCATGGTGCTGGAGCCCGCGCCGATCAGGACGACGCCGGTCATGGCCACCGCCGCCACGGCCATGACGTCGTTGGACATCGAGGGCGCCGGCAGGATCCGAGCCGGGTCCGGCAGGATGGCGAACGCGGCCATCCCGGTGAAATGCAGGCCGCAGATGCCGAGGCCCAGCAACCCTGCCGCCAACAGGCTCCGCCGGCGCTCGCAGCCGGGCCAGGCGATCGACAGGGCTATCGACGAAAAGACCGCGCCGATCACGATCGAGTCGAAGATCCGTTCCGGACGCCAGACCAGGTCACCGGTCGTGCGATAGGCGGCCATGCCCAGGTAGTGCATCAGGGCCACGCCCATCCCGACGACGAGCCCGCCCGCCAGGCGCAGGCGAATCGGGCGCGGCCCGCTGGCGCGCGAAGCCAGGCCGAAGCCAAGCGTGGAGGCGGCGACCACCGAGAGCAGGGAAGCGACGGCGCCCAGGCTGTCGTAGCGTTCCTCGAATCCGGTGCGGAAGGCGAGCATGCCGACGAAGTGGGTGGTCCAGACGCCCGAGCCGGCCACCAGCCCCAGCATGACCAGCCAGGCCAGGCGCCGGCCGCTGTCTTCGGAGGGAAGCCTGGCGTAGAGCAGGAACGTCGACGCGCACGCGACCAGGCACACCGCGCCGGCCACCAGGACCAGTCGCCAGTCGTGCTGGGTCGTCAGGCACAGATAGACGTCGTACATGGCCCCTCTTGAGCGAGCAGGCCAATCCTGAGGCTAGATGCTTATAAAATAGTTATGCCGAACAGTAGGTTAGCAGGGCGCGCCGAGGCGTCTGCCGCTGCTAACGGCAAAGCCTTACGCCATCAGGGATTGCGGGTTTGCGGACGGCCTCAGCCCGCGCCGATCCGCCTGGGCGAGGGGCCGGCGGGAATTGGCGCCGCGGAAGAATCCGCCGGTTTCAGCTCTGGCCGCTTGCCCCGCCGTCCCCACCCCTCTAAACGGTCCGCTTAACCTGCAAGTCGACCGGCCGGCCGCGCCTTCCCGCGCGACCGTTCGCGCGCGCCCACGTCACGCACGAGAGACCCTGAATGCCCAAGCGGACAGACATCGCCTCCATCCTGATCATCGGCGCCGGCCCGATCGTCATCGGCCAGGCCTGCGAGTTCGACTATTCGGGCGTGCAGGCGTGCAAGGCCCTGCGCGCGGAGGGTTACCGGATCATCCTGGTGAACTCCAACCCGGCCACCATCATGACCGACCCGGACGTGGCGGATGCGACCTATGTCGAGCCGATCACGCCCTCGATCGTCGAGAAGATCATCGCCAAGGAGCGGCCCGACGCCCTGCTGCCGACCATGGGCGGCCAGACGGCGCTGAACACCGCCCTCGCGCTGGAGGCCAACGGCGTCCTGGCCAAGTACGGCGTGGAGATGATCGGGGCCCGGGCCGACGTCATCGACAAGGCTGAGGACCGCCAGAAATTCCGCGACGCCATGGACAAGATCGGCCTCGAGAGTCCGCGCTCGCGCGCCGTGCACACCCTGGAGGAGGCGCTGGAGTCCGCCGACTTCATCGGCCTGCCAGCCATCATCCGTCCCTCGTTCACCCTGGCCGGCACCGGGGGCGGCATCGCCTACAACATCGAGGAGTTCCGCACCATCGTGGCCGGGGGCCTGGACGCCTCGCCCACCACCGAGGTGCTGATCGAGGAGAGCGTGCTCGGCTGGAAGGAGTACGAGATGGAGGTCGTCCGCGACAAGGCGGACAACTGCATCATCATCTGTTCCATCGAGAACGTGGACCCGATGGGCGTGCACACCGGCGACTCGATCACCGTCGCCCCGGCCCTGACCCTGACCGACAAGGAATACCAGCGCATGCGCACGGCCTCGATCGCCGTGTTGCGCGAGATCGGGGTGGAGACCGGTGGCTCCAATGTGCAGTTCGCGGTCAATCCGGCCGACGGGCGCATGGTGGTGATCGAGATGAACCCGCGGGTGTCGCGCTCCTCGGCGCTCGCCTCCAAGGCCACCGGCTTCCCGATCGCCAAGGTCGCCGCGCGCCTGGCGGTGGGCTACACCCTCGACGAGCTGATGAACGACATCACCGGGGCCACGCCGGCCTCGTTCGAACCGACCATCGACTATGTGGTCACCAAGATCCCGCGCTTCGCCTTCGAGAAGTACCCGGGCGCCGAACCCTACCTGACCACCTCGATGAAATCGGTGGGCGAGGTCATGGCCATCGGCCGCACCTTCTCGGAGAGCCTGCAGAAGGCCCTGCGCGGCCTGGAGACCGGGCTGTCGGGCCTGGACGACATCGCCATCCCCGGCCTGACCCACGAGGCCGACGATCAGGCGGTGCGCGACGCGACCCTCCGCGCCCTTACCCAGCCCACTCCCGACCGCCTGCGGGTGATCGCCCAGGCCTTCCGCGTGGGCCTGTCGGTGGAGCAGGTGCACGAGGCCTGCAGCTACGAACCCTGGTTCCTGCGCCAGATCCAGCACCTGGTCGACACCGAGGGCTTTCTGATCGACCACGGCCTGCCCAAAGACGCCGTCGGGCTGCGCAAGCTCAAAGCCCTGGGCTTCTCCGATGCGCGCCTGGCCAAGCTGACCGGCGCCAAGGAGGCCGAGGTGCGCGCCAGCCGCCGCCAGCTCGGCGTGCGCCCGGTGTTCAAGCGCATCGACACCTGCGCCGCCGAGTTCTTCGCCAAAACGCCCTACATGTACTCGACCTACGAGACCGGGGCTCTCGGCCAGGTCCCGCAGTGCGAGTCCGACCCCTCTTCGGCGAAGAAGGCGGTCATCCTCGGCGGCGGCCCCAACCGCATCGGCCAGGGCATCGAGTTCGACTACTGCTGCTGCCACGCCGCTTTCGCCCTGAAGGACATCGGCGTGGAGTCGATCATGGTCAACTGCAACCCAGAGACCGTGTCCACCGACTACGACACCTCCGATCGCCTGTATTTCGAGCCGCTGACGGCCGAGGACGTGCTGGAGCTGCTCGACGTGGAGATGTCCAAGGGCAAGCTCCTCGGCGTCATCGTGCAGTTCGGCGGCCAAACCCCGCTGAAGCTGGCCCAGGCCCTGGAAGACGCCGGCGTGCCTATCCTCGGCACCACCCCCGACGCCATCGACCTGGCCGAGGACCGCGAGCGCTTCCAGCAGTTGCTGCACAAGATCAACATCGCCCAGCCTGTCAACGGCATCGCCCGCTCGGCCGAAGAGGCCTTCGCCGCGGTGCGCCGCATCGGCTACCCGGTGGTGATCCGCCCCTCCTATGTGCTCGGCGGCCGGGCCATGGAGATCGTGCGCGACGACGAACAGCTCAGCCGCTACATCACCAACGCCGTACAGGTGTCCGGGGACTCCCCTGTGCTGATCGACCAGTACCTGTCGCGCGCCACCGAGGTCGACGTCGACGCCGTGGCCGACGAGGACGACGTCTATGTGGCCGGGGTCATGGAGCACATCGAGGAGGCCGGCGTGCACTCGGGCGACAGCGCCTGCTCCCTTCCGCCGTTCTCGCTCAAGCCCGAGACCATCGAGGAACTGAAGCGCCAGACCGTCGAGATGGCCAAGGCGCTGAAGGTACGCGGCCTGATGAACGTGCAGTTCGCCATCGAGGAGCCGCTGTCGGCCCACCCGCGCATCTATGTGCTCGAGGTCAATCCGCGCGCCAGCCGCACCGTGCCGTTCGTGGCCAAGACCATCGGCAAGCCTCTGGCCGCCATCGCCGCCAAGGTGATGGCCGGCGTCAAGCTGAAGGATTTCGACCTGACCACCCCGCCCTACGACCACGTGGCGGTGAAGGAAGCGGTGTTCCCCTTCGCCCGCTTCCCGGGGGTGGACACGGTGCTGGGCCCCGAGATGCGTTCCACCGGCGAGGTCATGGGCCTGGACTGGATCCGCCCCGGCGAGGAGCCCCTGGCGGCCTTCGCCCGCGCCTTCGCCAAGAGCCAACTCGGCGGCGGCACCCGCCTGCCGGCCAAGGGCAATGTGTTCATCTCGGTGAAGGACGCCGACAAGCCGTTCGTGCTGGAGCCGGCGCGACTGCTGCAGAAAGCCGGCTTCTCGATCATCGCCACCGGGGGCACCAGCACCTATCTGCGCGAGAACGGCTTGACGGTGGAGTCGATCAAGAAGGTGCTGGAAGGCCGGCCCAATGTGCTCGACCGGATGAAAAACGGCGAGGTGCAGCTGGTGTTCAACACCACCGAAGGCAAGCAATCGCTGCAGGACAGCTTCTCCATCCGCCGCACGGCGCTGATGATGAAGATCCCCTACTACACCACCGCCGCCGGCGCCCTGGCGGCCGCCCAGGCCATCTCCACCGCCAAGGAGGAGGCCCTGGAGGTGCGGCCGCTGCAGAGCTACGGGCTTCCGTATAACGCGTCAGCCTGAGCCCGCGGGCGAAGGGGGACCGAGCCGGGGATCACGGGGATGGAACTGTCCCCCTTGCGCGTCGTTTACGCGGACCCTATGCTTTCGCCCCCGGACGAATACGCCCGCGGCCGGCAGTTGTGTAGTCAGACTTCTCAAGGGCGATCCGAGCAAAATCCACGATGGAAAAGGTTCCGATGACCGGCGAGGGCTATGTTGCCCTCGACGAAGAGTTGAAGCGTTTGAAGTCCGTGGAACGGCCGAGCGTGATCGCCGCGATCTCGGAGGCGCGTTCTCACGGCGATCTCTCGGAAAACGCGGAGTATCACGCGGCGAAAGAACGCCAGGGCTGGATCGAAGGCCGTATCGCCGAGATCGAGGACAAGATGGCGCGCGCCCAGGTGATCGACGTCAGCAAACTGTCCGGCGCCCAGATCAAATTCGGGGCCACCGTGAGCGTGGTCGACGAGGACACCGAGGAAGCGGCCCGCTACCAGATCGTCGGCGAGCACGAAGCGGACGTGAAGCAAGGCAAGATCTCGGTCACCTCGCCGCTCGCCCGTGGCATGATCGGCAAGGAGGTCGGCGACGTGGTGGAGATCAATACCCCCGCCGGCGTCAAGGCCTATGAGATCCTCAAGCTCGAGTGGATGTAGGTCCCTAGCCGCCGTCATCCTGGGCCTTGTGCCCAGGACCCATTGGCGCTCCTGGCTGGACAATCGTTCTCAGCGTCGAACGCTGCGCGAACCAGGCCACGATCGGCGCATATGGGTCCTGGGGACAGCCCGAGGAAGACAGCGGGTGGGATGCCCGCGAATCTGACAGCATGGCGCGATGGTCCTCGCCGTGCTGCAGGCTCGCATGTCGTCCACCCGCCTGCCCGGCAAGGTCATGGCGGACCTCGTGGGCGCGCCGATGATCCTGCGCCAGATCGAGCGCCTGCGCCGATCCAGGCGGCTCGACGGCGTGCTGGTCGCCACCTCCACCGACCCGTCCGACGATGGCCTGGCCGCCATGCTGGTCCTGCATGACGTGCCGGTGCACCGTGGCCCGCTGGACGACGTTCTGGCCCGCTACGAGGGCGCGCTGAAGGCCCACCCCGCCGACGTCCTCGCCCGCCTCACCGCCGACTGCCCTCTGGCCGATCCGGGGGTGATCGACGCCACCATCGACCTGCTGATCGAGCGGGGCCTCGACTACGCCGCCAACACCCCCGCCCACCGCACCTATCCCAAGGGCCTCGACGTCGAGGTGATGCGCGCCGACGCCCTCCTGCGGGCGGCGCGCGAGGCCAAGGATCCCTACGAGCGCGAGCACGTGACGCCCTATCTCTACCGGCGGCCCGACCTGTTCGCCCAGGACTTCATCAGCCAGGACGCGGACGAAGGCGAGGTGCGCTGGACGGTGGATCGGCCCGACGATCTGGAGTTCGTTCAGCAGGTGTACGGCGCCCTCTATACTCCAACACCGGCGTTCGGCTCTGAGGACGTGCGCGCCTTCGTCCGCTCGCGGCCGGACCTGGCCATGCTCGGCGGCGACAGGAGGGTCTGATGTCGAAGGTCGAGCTGCGCCCGCTGGCCCCCGCCGACAGCGATTGCCTATACGCCTGGCGCAATTCGACCGAGGTCTCCGCCTTCATGTACAGCGACCACCCGATCGCGCCGGAGGAGCATGCCCGCTGGTTCGCCGGTATCCCGGGCGATGGGCGGCGCGACTACCGCGTGATCGTGGTCGACGGCGTCCCCGCCGGCCTCGCCAACTTCGCCGATATCGACCGCGTCCAGGGCCGCGCCGCCTGGGCCTACTACCTCGCCGATCCGTCCGTGCGGGGGAAGGGCGTGGGCGGCTATGTGGAATTCCTGATGATCGAGCGGGCGTTCGGAGAGTTGGGCCTGCGCAAGCTGTGGTGCGAGGTGCTGATCACCAACGAGCCGGTGTGGAAGCTCCACCAGAAGTTCGGATTTCGCCAGGAGGCCCTGCTGCGCGCCCATGTGCTCAAGGGCGGCAAACCGGTCGACGTGATGGGCCTGGGGCTGCTGGCGGAGGAGTGGCCCGCCGTGCGGCCGGCGATGGTCGAGCGGCTGAAGCGGCTGGGGTACGAGGCGGGGTGACCTTCCAGATATCGGAACGGCTTGGCTGGCAACGGCCGCAGTTCGCCCTGGCGGATTTCCGCGTCGGACCGAGATCAGCTAGCCTATGGAGAACCGAAAGGGCGTGACGTGAGCGATTGGAAGCTGCCTTGGGAAGGTGGATGCCTGTGCGGCGGTGTGCGGATCGCCGTGACGGCGCCGCCACTGCTGACGATGGCCTGCCATTGTTCGGGATGCCAAAAGCTCTCGGCGAGCGCCTATTCCCTGAGCGTTGCGGTCCCGGCGAGCGGCTTCCAAGTGACGTTGGGCGAGCCGGTCATCGGCGGCCTGCACGGCGAGCACCAGCACCTCTATTGCCCCTATTGCAAGAACTGGATGTTCACGCGCCTGCACGGCCTGGACATCGTCAACGTCAGGGCGAGCGCGCTGGATGACCACGGCTGGTACTCGCCCTTCGCAGAGACCTGCACCGCGGAACGGCTGCCCTGGGCCACGACCCCTGCCCGCCACAGCTTCCCAGGCTTTCCCGAACCCGAGGCCTATGCGCCCCTCATGGAGGCATTCGCGCGAGAAGGCCCTCGGCCGGGGTGAACCCGTTAGCCCAGCATCGCCTCCGCCACCCGATCCGCTCCCAGGCCGTCGCAGGCGTGGCAGGGCGCCTCGAACAGCCAGCGCCTGAGCGCGGCGTCGTCGACCAGCCGCTTGACCGCCGCCACCAGCTTCGCCTCGAAGTCCTCGGCCAAGGCGTCGACCGCCAGGGTCAGGCCGACCCGCTCCATCGCCTGGGCCATCGGGCGCTGGTTATCGGCGAGGGTCACCGTCACCGAGGGCAGGCCGAGCGTGGCCCGCTCCCACACCGAGCCGCCACCGGCGCCGACCGCGAGGTCGGCCTGGCTCATCAGTTCGGCCATGGCGTGGCTGTCCACGTGCAGGCGCAGGGCGCAGTCGATCTTGGCCGCCTCGCGCAGGGCCGGCAGGCTCGAGGCCTGGTCGCCCAGCACCACATCCAGGACCAAGCCCGGTAAGTGAGGCTTCAGCGTCCGCACCACCTTGGCCGTGATGCCCTCGACATCGGTCAGGCCGAGCGCGATCAGCACGTGCTTGAGATGCCCGCCCTCGCGCCGGCGCGCCAGGGCCTGGTCACGGTGGGCTGCGAACTCGGGCCGGACCAGGGCATACTGCGGCCCAGCCAGCACCCGGGCGCCATCGGGGACCATGCCGGCGTAGTTGCCCGGCAGGGTGCCGTAGCCAGGGTTGATCACGAGGTCCGCCGGGCGGGGGCGGTCGGCGAGGTCGTCGAGCACCGCCAGGCGCCGGTCGCCCTTCAACTCGACCTCCTGGGCCGGCGACAGACGGTAGTGGTCGAGCAGGACCCAGTCGGCCTTGAAGGCGCCGGCCCAATCCGCGCCATGCTCAGCCGCCTCGGCGAGATCGTCAGACAGCGGGTAGATGGTCATGTCGCGCGGGCCGAACGCCTCCAGCACGCCCTGGGCGGCCGGGTTTGCGGCGAAGGCCACCGTGCAGCCCTTGCCCGACAGGGAACGGGCCAGGGTCAGGCAGCGCATCACGTGGCCGCCGCCGATGCGGGGTCCGCAGTCCGGAAACGCCAGGATGCGTGGGGCTGCCATCAGGATTCCTATTATCGGCGCGGCTGGAGCGGCAGGGAATCAATCGTTACATAGTCACGCACAGTTTCATGTTCGGAATTACGATGTCCGCTCCTCGCCTCGTCCGCTGCGCCATCATCGGCTCCGGCCCCGCCGGCTACACCGCCGCCATCTACGCCGCGCGCGCCCTGCTGCAGCCGGTGCTGATCGCCGGCATCCAGCCGGGCGGCCAGCTGACCATCACCACCGACGTGGAGAACTACCCAGGCTTCGCCGACGTGATCCAGGGCCCCTGGCTGATGGACCAGATGCGCGCCCAGGCCGAGCACGTGGGCACCGAGCTGATCAGCGACATCGTGCTCGAGGCCGACCTGTCGCACCGGCCCTTCACCCTGAAGATGGACTCCGGCGCGGTAATCCAGGCCGAGACCCTGATCATTGCCACGGGCGCCCAGGCCAAGTGGCTGGGCCTGCCCACCGAGCAGAAGTTCCAGGGCTTCGGCGTCTCGGCCTGCGCCACCTGCGACGGGTTCTTCTACCGTGGTAAGGAAGTGGTGGTCGTCGGCGGCGGGAACACCGCCGTCGAGGAAGCCCTGTTCCTCACCAACTTCGCCTCAAAGGTGACGGTGGTGCACCGGCGCGACGAGTTCCGCGCCGAGCGCATCCTGCAGGAGCGCCTGTTCGCCCATCCCAAGATCGAGGTGATCTGGAACAGCGCCGTCGAGGAAGTGAAAGGAACCACTGCCCCCCTCGGCGTCACCGGGGCCGTGCTGAAGGACCTCAAGACCGGCGCCATCCGCGAGGTCGCCTGCGACGGCTTCTTCGTCGCCATCGGCCACGCACCCGCCTCGGCCCTGTTCAAGGGCCAACTGGAGATGGACGCGGCGGGCTACCTGCACGTGAAGCCGGGCACGGCCTCGACCGCCATCAAGGGCGTCTACGCCGCCGGCGACGTCACCGACGACGTCTATCGCCAGGCGGTCACTGCGGCCGGCATGGGCTGTATGGCGGCGCTGGAGGCGGTGCGCTTCCTGGCCGAGGAAGACCACGCCAAGGCCCATCATCCGCTGAGCCGGGAAGAGATCCAGGCGATCGGCGTCGACTAGGCTGCAGGCGGCCCGTCAGCAGACTGGTCAGCGGCTGGTTCTGGCGGCGGCAGGACGATCGGCGGCGGCGCCGCGGCTTCCAGCGTGGTCTGGATCGATGCCTGGAGCGAAGCCGTCTCGACCACCGGCTTGTCGTCCGCCTTGGGCGTGGCGGCCGCGATCTCCGCCTTCACCCGCTGTAGCCGGCTCGCCTCGGTCTTCAGCCCGGCCGGCATCGTGACCGGCTCCACCTTGGCCTGTTCCAGCTTGGCCTGAGCCGCCGGAGCCATTTTCTGCGTGCGCTTGTCGTTCGCGCGCAGCACCGCGCGGACGAGCTTCAACTCGTTGCCGGCGTACTGGCCGGTGAGATAGGCGGCCGCGCCCTCGGCGCCGGCCATGCGATAGAAGATGTGCGGGCCCACCGTGGCCATCTTCACCAGAGTGGGCGCCCAGAGCGGAAAGACGTAGTCGGCGTGATAGTAGGTGGCCGTCCCCACGGCCCGGTCGACATAGCCGCCGAGCGCCCGCTCCGCGACCTTGCGCGCCGCGTCCCAGGCCGTCGCGTCGATCCCGCGCTTCAGCGCTCCGTCACAGGTGAAGGTGAACTGGCAGCCGGTGCGGAGTTCGGCGCCCTGGTAGATCACACCGCACACCGACTTCGGGAAATCCGGGTGGCGAACGCGGTTCAGCACCACCTGGGCCACGGCCGCCTGGGCTTGCGGGCCATTGCCGCCGGCCTCGAAATAGGCGGCCTGGGTCAGGCAATCGAGCGCCTGTCGGCCGTCCTTGGTCCTGATGTCGAGGTGGAAGGCCTTGGCGAAGCCGGCCGTTGAGCGGTCGGCGGGCAGCAGAGCGTTGACCTTGCGCGCCTGGTCCCACGACAGCCGATGCGGATCGAGCGTGGGCCTGAGGCCCGCCTTTCTGAGCAGGGCCTTGATGACGGCGGTGGAGTTCAGGGCCGCCGCGGACGGCCCGGCCAGGCTCTCGGACGGGATCAGAGGCCGCATCGCCTTGGCCACTGCCCGGACCGGCGCGGCGAGGTCCGCTGGGGGTGGGGCGTGACCGGTCAGGCCGAGCGTGAGAACCACGGCCGCGGCGGCTGAAAGCCCGGCGATCACCTGGCTGGCCGGGCGGAACACAGATCGATCCACGCCGGACGGCGGGGCGCCGTCGGCCTTCGAACACGCTATCTCCATGGAACGCGACGACGTCCTCTATTGCGGGGCCTCATGCCGGCCCGTTGACCCCCCTCAGGGCCGGACGCCGCCCACAGCGGTGCGCCCACGTCGCGCCGTCAGTCCCATCACGCGACAATTTTCAGATGCCGATTCAATGCGACCCGAATAAGGCCGGCTGCGTCAAAATGGGAATGACCCTGAGCCGCATTATGGAATTCATTTTAAAGATCAATGGACTGGCTTCAGGCGACCGACGAACAAACCAGGGGCGCCCCATCCGCACACGATCATTTGCAGACGGGCATCCGCAAAAATTGTGACAGCCCCCTTCCACTCGCAGCAGGGACGGTTTATATCGGCTTCAGGTCTTTTGCTCACTTGCAGCATAAGGCGAGCCGCAGGCAGAACACCGCCTCGGCTTTTTTGAGGCCTCTGTAATGCTCATATTGAGCAAAAGGAGCGGTCTATGGCTGACGGTTCTTTCCTGTTCACCTCCGAGGTCGAACTGCAGACCCGTCCCCTGTGGGACAAGGTCAAGGACCGCGTCACGCCGCTGGAATGGCGCGCCCACGCGCCTCTGATCGCCGCCATCAATACGCTGAAGGCGCAGAAGAACGCGGTGATCCTGGCCCACAACTACATGACGCCCGAGATCTTCCACGGGGTCGGCGACTATGTCGGCGACAGCCTGGGCCTGGCCCGCGAGGCGGCCCGCTGCGACGCCAGGGTGATCGTCCAGGCCGGGGTTCACTTCATGGCCGAGACCTCCAAGGTGCTGTGTCCCGACAAGACCGTGCTGATCCCCGACCCGATGGCCGGCTGCTCGCTCGCCTCCTCGATCACCGCCGCCGACGTGCGCCTGATCAAGCAGCGCTATCCCGGATTGCCGGTGGTCACCTATGTGAACACCACGGCCGACGTGAAGGCAGAAACCGACATCTGCTGCACCTCGGCCAATGCCGTGCAGGTGGTCGAGCACGTCGCCCGGCAATGGGGCGTGGACCGCGTGATCCTGCTGCCCGACGAGTTCCTGGCCCGCAACGTGGCGCGCCAGACCGAAGTTGGCATCATCGCCTGGCAGGGCCGCTGCGAGGTGCACGAGCGCTTCAACGCCCAGGACATCCTCGACCTGAAGGCCGCCTATCCGAACGCCGAGATCCTGGCCCACCCCGAATGCCCGGCCGAGGTGCTGGAGGTGTCGGACTTCGCCGGCTCGACCGCCGCCATGTCGGACTATGTGATGACGCGCAAGCCCAAGCAGGTGGTGCTGATCACCGAGTGCTCCATGGCCGACAACGTGGCCTGCGACGCGCCGGACACCGAGTTCATGCGGCCTTGCAACCTCTGCCCGCACATGAAGAAGATCACCTTGCAGAACATCCACGCCGCCCTGCTGCACGATCGCTACGAGGTGACGGTCGATACCGCCGTGGCCACCCGCGCCGCCGCCGCCGTGCAGCGGATGATCGACATGCCGCCACCCGCCGCGCCGGCGCGCTACGACCTGGTCAAGGCGCGCCACCACGTGGACGTCGAGCTGATCTGAGGCGGAGCCCGAGCCCATGGACCCGCGCATCAAAGTCGTCGTGGCCGACATCACTACCCTGGAATTGGACGCGATCGTCAACGCGGCCAACAACTCGCTGCTGGGCGGCGGCGGCGTGGACGGCGCCATCCATCGCAAGGCGGGACCGAAGCTGGCCGACTACTGCAGCCGGCTCGGCGGCTGCCAGACCGGCGACGCCAAGATCACCCCCGGCTTCAACCTGCCGGCGCGCCAGGTGATCCACACGGTCGGGCCGGTCTGGAACGGCGGCGACAAGGGCGAGGCCGCGCTTTTGGCCTCCTGTTACAAGCGGTCATTGCACGTGGCCATGGATCATGGCGTGCGCAGCCTGGCCTTCCCCGCCATCTCCACCGGCGTGTACCGCTTCCCGGCCGGCCTGGCGGCGGAGATCGCCGTCAAGACCGTGACCGACGTCATCCACCGCCGCGGCGAGATCGAACTGGTGTTGTTCTGCTGCTTCAGCGAAGCGGCGGGCGAATTGGTCGAAGCCCGGCTCAAGGCGCTGGAGGCCGCCCATGACTGATCGCGAACATTTCGACGGCGTCCTGGTGCTGGGCGCGGGCCTGGCCGGCCTCTCGGCCGCCCTGGCGCTGGCTCCGCGCCGCGCTCTGGTGTTGACGCCTCTGCCCCTGCTGGACGGCTGCTCCTCGGCCTGGGCCCAGGGCGGGGTGGCCGCGGCCCTGTCGCCCGACGACGATCCCGAGCGGCACGCCGCCGACACCATCGCCGCAGGCGCGGGCCTGGTCGACCCGGCCATGGCCTTGCTGCTGACCCGCGAAGGGCCAGACGCCGTGCGCTGGCTGGCTTCGCTCGGCGCGCCCTTTGACCGGGAGGCCGACGGCGCCTTCGCCCAGAGCCTGGAGGCGGCCCACTCGCGCGCCCGCGTGGCCCGGGTGAAGGGCGACCAGGCCGGCAGGGCGGTCATGCAGGCGGTGACCGACACGGTGCTCGCCAGCCCGTCCATCCAGGTCCGCCAAGCCCGCGCCCTCGCCCTGTTGCAGGACCGCGAGGGCCGCGTGCGCGGGGCCCTGGTGGAGCAGGGCGGCCGGCGGGCGGAGATCACCGCCTCGGCCGTGATTCTGGCCACCGGCGGGCTCGGCGGCCTCTATGCCGTGACCACCAATCCAGCCGCCGTCCGCGGGGAAGGCTTGGCCATGGCCGCCAGCGCCGGCGCCCTCATCGCCGATCCCGAGTTCGTTCAGTTCCATCCCACCGCAATCGACATCGGGGCCGATCCTGCCCCGCTCGCGACCGAAGCCCTGCGCGGCGAAGGCGCCCGCCTGATCGACCGCGAGGGCCGGCCGTTCATGGACCGCCATCACGCGATGGCCGAACTCGCCCCTCGCGACGTGGTGGCCCGCGCCATCCATCGCCAGCTGGCGGAGGGCAAGGGCGCCTTCCTCGACGCCCGTCAGGCGGTGGGCGAGCATTTCCCCGAGGAGTTTCCCGGCGTGTTCGCCGCCTGCCAGGCCGTGGGCCTGGACCCGCGCCGGGAGCCGATCCCCGTCGCCCCGGCCGCCCACTACCATATGGGCGGGGTGTGGACGGACGCTCAGGCGCGGACGTCGCTGGAGGGACTCTACGCCGTGGGTGAATCCGCCTCCACGGGCGTGCACGGAGCCAACCGGCTGGCCTCCAACTCCCTGCTCGAAGCGGCGGTGTTCGGCCTGAGGGCAGGGCGCGCCGCCCGGGCCGAGGGCGAACCCAAGACCCCTGCGCTTCCCTCCGAACCGCCGCCTG
>DASYBX010000122.1:0-15241 GCA_036500495.1 Caulobacteraceae bacterium | reverse complement strand
TCAAACATGGCGTCATCCCAGACGTAGGGTTCGGAGAGCCGGAGATCCGGGACCCAGCAGCTCCCGCGATCAACGCGGCTCTTCTGGCTGAACCGTTTCCGCACCGGGCAGGGCGCAGCTTCGAGCCTGGGACTGCTGGGTCCCGGGTCTGCGCGCCCTGACAGGCGCTCCGCCCGGGATGACGATATTTAGAGGTGGCGAGGGCGCGTCCTAGACCGCTTCCCTCGCCGGCCCCTTGTGCGACCACCGGCCCCGGCCGTGCAGGGCCAGGCGGTAGTAGGCGACCGCGCCGATCACCGTGGCGGCGGTGGCGAGCAGGCCCTTGCGGGCGTCGGCGTCGAACAGGTCGGCGGCGGCCACGGCGACGAGGGCCAGGAGGGCGAGCCAGGGGGCGAGGGGGAACAGGGGCATGCGCCAGGCGGCGTGGGCGGCCGCGCCGCCGCGGCCCTTGATCGCGGCCACGCACATGCAGGCGTAGATCGCGGCGGTGCCCTCGCCGATCACCACCAGCAGGACGTTGAGCGGGACCAGGCACCAGAGAATGCCCGTGGCCCCGAGGGCGGTGGTGGCGACCCAGGGCGAGTTGAAGCGCCCGTGCAGACGCGCGACCGCGGCGCTGACGCGGCGCGGCCAGGCCTGGTCGCGGGCGCTGGAGTAGAGCTGGCGGCCGCCCATCAGGGAGATGGCCAGCATGGCGTTGAACAGGGCGAGCGCGACGCCCAGGCTCATCACCTTGTGCACCGTCTCGCCGCCGAGCTGCCGCACGACGTCAGGCACTGGCGACTCCGCCGCCATCAGGGCCGTCAGGTCCGCCGCGCCGGCGATCACCGCCAGCAGCGGAACCAGCATGAACAGGGCGCCGACGATCAGGGCGCGGAACACCACCTTGGCCATGAGCCTGGGCGCGGCGTGCATCTCCTCGCCGAAATAGACCACCGAGCCGTAGCCGTCGAAGGCGTAGATCGCCGCCGCGGCGCCGACGCCGAGGCCCGCCATCGACAGCGGAGCGAGATGCCCGCCCGCCAGCATCACCGGATGCAGGGCGGTGGCCAGGGCGTTGCGCGCCGGGTGGGTGAAGCCGAGCCAGCCGACGGTGGCCAGGGACGCCAGCTCCACCGCCAGGAAGAGGCCGGTGATCAGGGCGTTGAGGCGGACGTTGAGCACCCCCAGCGCCATGCTCAGCAGCACCAGGGCCATGGCCGCCGGGATCGTCGGCAGGCCGGGCGCCAGCACCTGCAGGTAGCCGACCACGCCCAGCGCCGTGATCGCCGGGCCGATGGAGAAGGTGTAGAGGTTCAGCCCCAGCATGGCGAAGCCGGCGCTGGGTCCCAGGATGCGGCCGACGATGGTGTATTCGCCGCCGGTCTCCGGCCAGGCCGAGGCCAGTTCGGCATAGACCCCGCCGATGGCCAGGCCCAGCACGCCCGCGGCGGCGAAGCAGAGCACGGCGGCGGTCCCCGCGGCGTGGATCACGTCGGAGGCGACCACGAACACCCCGATGCTCGGCGACAGGCCCGACAGGGTGATGAACAGGGCTCCGAGCGCGCCCATGGAGCGGTGCAGGCCGGGCTTGGCCGCCTGCTGCTCCTGCCTGCCCCTGTCCATCCGCCTCTCCGCCGCCGTCCTCAGCGCAATGGCGCCTGGCGATGGCGCTGTCCACCTGCGGGTGTGGGAGAGGGCGAGCGCCGCCTTACCCGATCGAGTCCACCCGGTCCGGGTAGAAGGCGAGGTGGCCCTTGATGGCGGCGACGGCTTCGTGGGGGCGCTCGTAGCTCCACACCGCGTCCACCGACCGCTCGCCGCCCGCGGGGATGGAGAAGTAGCTGGCGTCGCCCTTGTACGGGCAATAGCTGGCGTGGGCGGTGGGGTGCAGCAGCGACATGTCGACATCCGAGCGCGGGATGTACTGCACCGCGGGGTAGCTGGCCTCCTGCAGGGTCAGGGCCTTGTGGGTGTCGGCGACCACCCGGCCCGCCACCTTGACGACGATACGGTCGGGATTGGCGGTGATGGTGATCGGATGGCCGGGGCCGGGCGTGAGCACGGACTTGGTCTGCATGGTCGCCTCCGCTGACGGGTCGACGGGATATGGTGCGGCCTCCCGCGCTCAGGTAGCCGCCAGGCGATAGCGCCAATGAAAAATCTTCCGCCGGGCCACGCGCCTGTGGCCAGGGCGGCATAAGCGCGCAGTTTTGGCCAGTCCGCCGCGGCCTCCGCTCGCCATGGGTTGCCGCCCGCCGCGCCATGCAACCCCTGCGGCGTAAAGGCCCATAGGGCCGAGCCCGTTTTTGCGGCGTCCTTGTGACCGGGGGGCCTGGTCTCTGATGTTGTTGCCTTTGTTGCTTTCTCTCACGGCGCCGTTGCGGTCGCGGGCCGTGCGCGGCCTGGCCTGCGGGCCGGGCCCGCGCCAGACCATCGAGGTGCACGCCCCGGTCGGGGCGGACGGCGAGGCGCCCGTGGTGGTGATCTTCCAGCCGTGCGACCGGCGCTCGGGCCAGATCCTGGCGGCGCGCGGCCTGGTGGCGGTGGTCGTCGGCCTCGGCGCCGACTGGACGGCGGCGGGCGCGCTGGAGGACGCGGCGGCAGCCTGCGCCTGGGCGCACGAGCACGCCGCCCGATATGGCGGCGACCCCAGGCGGCTGTTCGCGTTCGGTCATGCGCGAGGCGCCGCCGTGGCGGCATGCCTGGCCCACGATCCGCGCTGGCTGGCGTCCGTGGGGCTGGAGGGACGCCTGCGCGGCGTGGTCGGCCTGCTCGGCCTCTACGAGTTTTCCGGGGAGCCGGCGCCGGTGCGGCCCGACGCCCCGCCGATGCTGCTGCTGGCCGGGCGCATGGATGGCGGCGAGCGCGACGGCTCGACCGGTCGTCTCGCCGGGCGCTTGCGCGCGGCCGGCGCCGAGGTCGCCGAGATCCGCGTGCCGGGGCTGGACCCCGCGCCCCTGCATCGCCTGGCGGACTCGCTGCGCCACCGCCTGATGGCGCTGGAGGAGATCGAACGCTTCATCCGCCTGCACAGCCTGGAACTCGCCTGAGGCCTGGCCGGCGCTGGCATTTTGGCTTGCGCTACCGCGCTTCGCGCTACTTGAGCGCGGGTTCAGCACGGCTTTCAGCGCGGGCTGAGCCGTTGATTCGTCCACGCGGTTTGTGAAGGGAATGGCCAAGGCGCCTTGCGCAACCGGCCCGCGGACCCCAACATCCTTCCATCTCGCCCAGGGGATCTGCGGCCCAAAGCCGCGGCGGCGACGATCAGCTTTTCGGTGACGGCCAGGGTGGCCCGGCCGTCGGATGCAGGATCGGAAGGAGCAGCGCCATGGACTTGGCGGCTTCGATGACGGCGGACGTACGCGCCCTGGCGGGCGCTCCAGCAGTGGCGCGCGCGGCCTTCGAGGCGATGGCCAGGCACTGGGGGCAGGGCGAGCTCGAGGTGGTGCTGCCGGCCGGCCGGCGGCTGCTGATGGCCGGACCCAAGCCAGGGCCCAAGGCCGTGCTGGAGGTCAAGGACTACCGCTTCATGCGCCGGGTGATCGGCTCGGGCGCGATCGGCTTCGCCGAGGGCTTCATGGCCGGGGAGTGGGACACCCCCGACCTGCCGCAGCTGATCGAGGTGTTCGGGCTCAACATCGACCGCCTGAACCGGGTGGTGGGCGGCCAGGCCTGGATGCGGGCGGTCAACAATTTCCTGCAGACCTTCAGGCGCAACACCCGCCGCGGCTCGCGGCACAACATCCACGCCCACTACGACCTCGGCAACGCCTTCTACGCCCAGTGGCTCGACCCGAGCATGACCTATTCCTCGGCCCTGTTCGCCTCGCCCAACCAGCCGCTGGCCGAGGCACAGGCGGCCAAGTACGCGGCCCTGGCCGGCGGCATCGGGCTGCAGGCCGGCCACAGCGTGCTGGAGATCGGCTGCGGCTGGGGCGGCTTCGCCGAGTTCGCCGCCGCCAAGATCGGGGCGAAGGTCACCGGCGTGACCATCTCCAAGGCGCAGTACGACTTCGCCAGGAAGCGCCTCTTCGACCAGGGCCTGGCCGAGCGGGCGGACATCCGGCTGATCGACTACCGCGACGTGCAGGGCCGCTATGACCGCATCGCCTCGATCGAGATGTTCGAGGCGGTGGGGCAGGAGTATTGGCCGACCTACTTCGGCAAGGTGCGCGAACTGCTGGCCGCCGGAGGCCGGGCGGGACTGCAGATCATCACCATCCAGGACAACCTGTTCGAGGACTATGCCCGGGCCACAGACTTCATCCAGAAGTACATCTTCCCGGGCGGCATGCTGCCGTCCGAGGCGCGGTTGCGGCAGGAGGTCAGCACGGCGGGGCTGAACTGGCAGGCGGTGACGCGCTTCGGCCAGGACTACGCCCGCACCCTGAACCAGTGGGCCCACACCTTCCAGGGCGCCTGGAAGTCGATCGAGCCCCTGGGCTTCGACGAGCGCTTCCGCCGCCTGTGGCTGTTCTACCTCGCCTATTGCGAGGCCGGCTTCCGCACCGGGCGCACCGACGTGATCCAGCTCGGGCTGGCCAAGGGCTAGCGGGCTAACGCCGGGCGCGGGCCGGCTCGGGCGCCCGGGATGAAGCGCCACGGTCCCTGTGTTCACGACGGCGGCGAGGCCGCCGCCGGCCGACAAGCAAAAGCGCCGGAATCCGTTACGGATTCCGGCGCGCTGAGTGGTCTTGGGCCTGCCTGGGCGGGACCGCGTCAGATGTACCGGCGCAGGCTCCGGGCCAGATCGGAAGCGCCCGAGCGGGCGCCCTTCTTCTGCTGCTGCGGCTGGTAGGCCACGCGGGCGTGCTCGCTGCAGTAGGGGCCTTCGCGCTCGGAGCGGCGGCCGCAGAAGGTGAAGCCGTCCGAAGCCGGGTCGCCGATCGGCCATTTGCACATGTGGGCCCCGAGCGTCAGCACCGTGGCGGTGCCGGGTTCCTCGGGAGCCAGAACCGGGGCCGGCAGCTGGGCCGGCATGGCGCTCGACTCGACGGCGCGGCGCGGGGCCGGCGCGGCGGCGATCACCGGACGCGGGGCGCGCGGCGCCTTGAACGTCGATCTCTGGGGCTGGGAGGGCGTGGCCCGGCCCGACAGGCCGAGCCGGTGCACCTTGCCGATCACCGCGTTGCGCGTGACCCCGCCCAGCTGCTTGGCGATTTGACTGGCGGACAGGCCGTCCAGCCAAAGCTTCTTCAGCGTCTCAACCCGTTCGTCGGTCCAGCCCATTTCAAGCCCCTTCCAAACTCGTGTGGACGCAGCGCCCCTGGTAGACGCTATATCTTGCGTCGACTGAGTGGTCCCTCGCCGGCCACCCACAAGATACAGTAACTCAATCGCTGATAGGCACAATAGGCGCCCCATCGTCTGTCCACAGGATCTATATGTTGAATCGTGGTCGCCCCGAACCCGGCAAGGCCGCGCTTCGCGCCCCCGCCGGCCAGCCCTCGCAAGGCGGCGGCGCTGCGCAAACCACGTCTTGCGAAAGCTTCCGCGCGGGCGCACATCACACGCATGCGTGACCTGCCCGAAACCGCGTCGGCGGCCCTCGGCCCGCCCGAGCCGCGCTCCTATCCCGGCCCGAACTGGATCGGCCTGAAGGCGCTCTACGACAAGGAAGTGCGCCGCTTCATGAAGGTGGGCATGCAGACCATCGGCGCGCCGGTGGTGACCTCGCTGCTCTACATGCTGGTGTTCTCGGTGGCGACCTCGGGCGCCCGCCCGCCGGTGGGCGGCGTGGCCTATGTGGTGTTCTTGGCGCCCGGCCTGATCATGATGACGGTGCTGAACAACGCCTTCGCCAACTCGTCCTCGTCGCTGCTGCAACTGAAGATGCAGGGCCTGACCCAGGACATCCTGACCCCGCCGCTTTCCCCCGGGGAACTGACCCTCGGCTTCACCCTCGGCGCCATGACTCGCGGCCTGATGGTAGGAGTGGTGACTTGGCTGTGCGTGATCCCGTTCGCGGGGGTCTCGGCGGCCCATCCCTGGGCGATCGTCTACTACGGCCTGATGGCCTGCCTGATCATGGCCTTCACCGGCGTGCTGGCGGCGCTGTGGGCGGTGAAGTTCGACCATCTGGCCACGGTGACCAACTTCGTGATCATGCCCCTGACCTTCCTGTCGGGCACCTTCTACTCCGTCGAGCGGATGCCCGAGCCGTTCCGCACGGCCTCGCGCTTCAACCCGCTGTTCCACCTGATCGACGGCTTCCGCTACGGCTTCATCGGCCGCTCGGAGCCGCCGCCGCAGTTCGGCGCCCTGTTCGTGCTGGTCCTGGCCGTGGCGTTAGGGTTGACCGTCTGGCGCTTGTTCGCCGTGGGCTACCGGCTCAAGAGCTAATCTAGAAGAACATCGTTCATCTGATCCGCAAAAGCCCGCTGTTCTGGCCCTCCACAGGGTCAATTGCGGCACAATCAAGTCTTAACTCTCCTTGTTCATCTTACCCCTCCTGACGCGCCGTCGAATGCGGCCGTCGTATTGGGGAGGCATTGGATGAAGCGCCTGGCGGATTTGCCGCTGATCGTGAAAATGGGCTTTGCGCCCCTGCTGGCTCTGATCGCCCTGGCGGCGGTCACCGGCATCGGCTACGTGGCCCAGAAGCAGCAGTCCGCCGCTCTGCAACGGGTGGCCGAGAAGGACATGGTCATCAGCCTGCGCTTCGCCGCGCTGGAGCAGAAGATCGCCGCCGATCACGGGCAGATGTACGTGCTGATCGCGCGCCAGGCCTCCGGCGACGGCTCCAAGGTCGCCGAAGGGCTCAAGGACCTCACCGCCGACGTGGTGACCATCCAGAAGGACCTGACCGACCTGCGCGCCTCCGCGCCCAAGGAGGAGCAGTCCCAGCTCGACACCCTGGCCAAGAACCTGAAGGACTTCCACGACGCGGTCGACGTGGTCGGCTCCATGGTCGGCGTCGACGCCAACACGGCCACGGCCTTCGCCCTGCCGTTCGAAAAAGAATTCCAGAAGATGACCTCGACCCTGCACGCGACCGCCCAGGCCGTGCAGGCCGAGTCCAAGGCCCGCTCAGACCAGAGCATCGCCGCCGCCAAGGCCGGCCAGACCCTGTCGACCATCTCCGCCGTGCTGGCCCTGCTGGGCGTGGGCGTGGTGAGCTGGATCGGCGTGATGGGCATGAAGAAGTCGATCGGCGCCATCGCCGAGGCCACCTCCGCGCTCGCCAAGGGCGACACCAGCCGCGACCTCGACAAGCTGGCCCGCAAGGACGAGCTGGGCGCCATCGTCAGATCGCTGGCCGTGTTCAAGGACAACCAGATCCACCTGGCCCAGATGCAGGCCGAGCAGCAGACGCTGCAGGGCCAGCAGGAGTCCATGCGCCGCGAGCAGGAGCGCCAGCGCGCCGAGAACGCCGAGCGCCAGCAGGCCGTGGTCAGCAGCCTGGCCGAGGGCCTGGACCATCTGGCCGACGGCGACCTGACCTTCCGCCTGAACACCCAGTTCTCGGAGGAGTACGAGAAGCTGCGCGCCGACTTCAACGGCGCCATGGGCCGCCTGCAGGACACCATGAAGGTGATCGCCCACAACACCCAGGGCATGCGCTCGGGCGCCGGCGAGATCAGCCAGGCCGCCGACGACCTGTCGCGCCGCACCGAGCAGCAGGCCGCGAGCCTGGAGGAGACCGCCGCGGCGCTCGACCAGATCACCGCCACCGTCCGCCGCACGGCCGAGGGCGCCAACCAGGCGCAGTCGGTGGTGTCGGTGGCCAAGGGCGACGCCGAGCGCTCGGGCCAGGTGGTGCGCGACGCCGTCGGCGCCATGGGCCGCATCGAGCAGTCGGCCAAGGAGATCAGCCAGATCATCAGCGTGATCGACGAGATCGCCTTCCAGACCAATCTTCTGGCCTTGAACGCCGGGGTCGAGGCCGCCCGCGCCGGCGACGCCGGCCGCGGCTTCGCGGTGGTCGCCTCCGAAGTGCGGGCCCTGGCCCAGCGCTCGGCGGAAGCCGCCAAGGAGATCAAGGCCCTCATCTCGACCTCGGCCCGCGAAGTCGACGCCGGCGTGACCCTGGTCGGCCAGACCGGCCAGGCCCTGCAACGCATCGTCACCCAGATCGCCGAGATCAATGGCGTGGTAGCCGAGATCTCCGCTTCGGCGGCCGAGCAGTCGACCGGCCTGCACCAGGTCAACTCGGCCGTGAACCAGATGGACCAGGTGACCCAGCAGAACGCGGCCATGGTGGAGCAGTCCACCGCCGCCAGCCACGCCCTGGCCCGCGAGGCCGAGGAGCTGGCCCGCCTGATCAGCCGCTTCCAGGTCGGCGACACCGTCGCCGTCCGCGCCGACCGCCGGCCCGCGGCCCCCGCCGCGGCTCCGCGCGCCAGCGCCGGAGCTCCGGCCTACAGCCGCGCCGCCACCGCCCGTAAGCTCGAGCCCCAGGCCGAGGAAGAGGGCTGGGAAGAGTTCTGATCGAGATCCCCCCAAAGTCCCGGGCGTTGTCCGGGACCCGATGACAGGGACGCGCCGGAGTTCTGGAGGACTCCGGCGCGTCTTTCATTTTGGCGCGTTATCACCGGCGACCTCTCCCGCGAGCGGGAGAGGTCGCGGCCTATTTCGACGCCGTCCGTTGCGGGGCCGCCGCCGTCCAGTCCGCCGCGGTGGCGATGTAGAGCCTGACCGCGTCCGAATAGCGCTTGCCCTGGGCCAGGGCGTAGGCCTGGCGGGTCTCGGACAGGCGGCGCTGGGCCTGGGTCACGTCGACCAGGGTGCCGCCGCCGTTCTGGTAGGCGAATTCGCTGTTCTTGAGGTCCTGCTCGGCCACCCGCCGCGCCTCGTCCTGCGCCGACACGGCGGCCTCGTCGTTGGCCAGGGCCTGCATCACGTCGGCCACCTGGGTGAAGGCGGTCAGCACGGTCTGCTGGTAGCGGGCGTTGGCGGCCTTGGCGGCGGCCTCGGCGGCGTGGACCTGGGCCTTCATCTGGGCGCGGCCGAAGATCGGCACGCTGACCGCGGGGCCGAAGTTCCAGCCGGAGAAGTCGTACTGGAACAGCTTCTCGGGGACGAGCGAGGTCTGGGCGATGGCGGCGCTCAGCTTGACGTCGGGGTAGAGCTTGGCGGTCTGCACCCCGATGTCGGCGGTGGCGGCGTGCAGGTCGGCCTCGGCGGCGAGGATGTCGGGGCGCCGGCGGATCAACTCGGACGGCAGCTCCACCGGGATCTGGCCGGGGAGGGTGAGGGCGGCCAGGTCGAAGTCGGGGGCGGTCCAGTCGGACGGCGCGTGGCCGACTAGGAGGGCCAGGCCATGGCGCGCCTCGGCCAACTGCTGCCGCAGGTCGGGCAGCAAGGCCTGGTCCTGCACCATCTGGGCGCGGGCCGACACCTGGGCGGCGGGCGCTGCGGCCCCGGCGGCCTGGGCCTTCCGGATGAAGTCCAGGTTCTTGGCGTCCTCGTCGATCACGCTGGCGATCGCGGCGATCTGGGCGCGCAGGGTGGCGATGCGCACCGCCGCCATGGCCACGTTGCCGGTCAGGGTCAGGTAGGCGGCCTTGGCGTGCTGGCCCTGCGCCTCCGCCTGGGCGACGGCGCTTTCGTTGGCCCGGCGCACCCCGCCGAACAGGTCGAGGTCGTAGGCGATGTTGCCGCCCACCGAGTACTGGTTGACCGTGGGGCTGGGGAAGCCGGGGATGCCGAAGGCGGCCAGATTGATTCGGGTGCGCTCGGCCGAGGCGTTGAAGGCGCCGGTGGGGGTGTTGTGCTGGGCCTCGGCGGCCGCGCGGGCCTGCTCCAGGGTGGCGTCGGCGGCGGCCAGGGTCGGGCTGTCGCTCAAGGCCTGTTGGATGGTGCGGTCGAGGTCGGGCGAGCCGAACGCGCTCCACCAGCCGCCGGCGGCCTCGGCGTGTTCGCCCAGGGCGGGGACCTTGGACGCGGTGTCGCCGGCCATGGCGTAGCCGGAAACCTTGGGCGCGGCGGGGACGGCGTAGTTCGGACCGACCGCGGCGCAGGCGGTCAGCAGCGCGCCCGCCGCGGCGGCGGCCAGGAGAGCCGACCTATTCCATGACGGCATGTTCGGGGTCCATTTTCTGCACGCGCGGGGCCTTGAGCAGCAGCAGCAAGGGCACGGTGACGAAGGTGATGATCAGCATCAGCTTGAAGTCGTCGACATAGGCGACCATGGCCGACTGGCGGGTGACCTCGGCGTTGAGCGCGGCGGCGCCGGCCGTGGTCGCCGGGTTCATGCCGGCGGGCAGGGACGCGAGGGTCTGGGAGCCGGGGAAGAAGCCCTTCACCAAGTCGGAGTGGATCAGCTCGACGTTGTTGGTCTGCAGGGCCTCGACGATGGAGATGCCGGCCGAGGAACCCAGGTTGCGGATCAGGGTGAACAGCGCCGAGCCGTCGGCGCGGTAGATCGGATTGAGGCTGGCGAAGGCCAGGGTGGTCAGCGGCACAAAGATCATGCTGGTGCCGAGGCCTTGAACGACGGCCGAGACGATCACCGGCCTGGACGTCATCTCGAGCGAGAAGTGGCTCATCTGGTAGGCGGCGATGCCGGTCAGCACGAAGCCGCCCAGCACCAGCAGGCGAGAATCCACCTTGCCCACGATCCGGCCGACCAGGAACATGCCTATGAAGGCGCCGGCGCCGCGGGGCATCATCACCAGTCCGGTGGTGACCACCGGATAGCCCATCAGGCCTTCGAGCATCGAGGGCAGCAGGGCCATGCTCGAATAAAGCAGGATGCCGAGGAAGAAGCCGACCACCGAGGCGACCACGAAGCTGCGGTCGGCGATGATGGCGCGGTCGAAAAAGGGGTTCTTTGTCGTCGCGGAGTGGACGACGAACATGTAGAGCGCCAGGCCCGCGACGACCGCCTCGGTCCAGATTTCGGTCGAGCCGAACCAGTCCTGGGTCGGGCCGCGGTCAAGCATCAGCTGGAAGGCGCCGATAAACACCGACATCATGCCGAAGCCGAAGAAATCGAAGGGCTTGGGGATGTCGTGCTTGTTGCCGGAAATGAAGGTCCACACGCCGAGGTAGGCCAGGATGCCGATCGGCAGGTTGATGTAGAAGACCCAACGCCAGTTGAGGTTGTCGGTGAGGTAGCCGCCCAGGGCGGGGCCCATGATCGGGCCGAGCAGGGCGCCCATGCCCCAGATGGCCATGGCTTGGCCGTGCTGTTCCTTGGGCCAGATGTCCAGCAGCACTGCCTGGGACAGCGGTATCAGAGCCGCGCCGAAGAACCCCTGCATCAGCCGGAACCCGACGATCTGCACCAGGCTGCCGGCCGCGCCGCAGGCCATGGAGGCGACGGTGAAGCCGGCGATGGAGATCAGGAACACCTGCTTGCGGCCGATCCGGCCCGACAGCCAGCCGGTCATGGGCGTCATGATGGTGGCGGCGACGATGTAGGAGGTCAGGACCCAGGTGATCTGGTCCTGAGACGCCGAGACGCTGCCCTGGATGTGCGGCAGGGCGACGTTGGCGATGGTGGTGTCGAGCGAGTTCATGATCGTCGCCAGCATGATGCTGACGGTGATCGCCCACTTGTTCGGCGCCCCCTGGTCTCGGCGGGCAAGCATGGCGCTGTCCCTCAGCCCTTCGGACCGATGTCGACCTTGACCTTGGCCGACAGGCCGGCGGCGGCCATGGCCGGGGGGGCCTGGTCGAATTCGATGCGCACGGGCAGGCGCTGCACAACCTTCACCCAGTTGCCGGTGGCGTTCTGCGGCGGCAGGATCGAGAAGGTCGAGCCGGCGCCGGGGCTGAAGCTGGCCACGCGGCCGTTGAGCTTCTTGCCGCCGAAGGCGTCGATCTCGATCTCGGCGGCCTGGCCGGCGCGCATCTTGGCCAGCTGGTCTTCCTTGAAGTTGGCCTCCACATAGGGGCGGCCCGAGACCAGCCAGAACAGCGGCTGGGCGCCGGTGATGTAGCTGCCGAGCTGGATCTGCTCGACCTTGGTGACCACCCCGTCCTGCGGGGCGCGGATGTCGGTGTAGCCGAGCTGCAGCTTGGCGCGGTCGAGCGCGGCCTGGGCCTGCATCACGGCGGGATGCTGATCGACCGGGCCGCCGATGTCGCCGCCGGCGGCGGTGCGGGCGGCGGCGGCCTGCTGGCGGGCCACCTGCAGGCGCGAGGCGGCTTCATCGGCGGCGCTCTTGGCCTGGTCGAGCTGCTGTTGGCTGGCGACGCCGCCAGAAGCCAAGGTCTTCTGGCGGGCGTATTCGCGATTGGCGTAGTCGACGGCGTCCTGGGCCACGCGGATGGCGGCGTCCTGCTGACCGGCGGTGGCGCGCTCGGTCTCCACCTGTAGGCGGGCGGTGGCCAGGGCGGCCTCGGCCTGGGCCTCGACCACCTTGAAGTCGCGCGGGTCCAGGCGGAACAGCACGTCGCCCTTCTTGACCTGCTGGTTGTCCTTGACGTCGAGCTCGATCACCCGCGCCGAGACATTGGCGCTGATCGGGGTGCGCGCGGCCTGGACATAGGCGTCGTCGGTGGACTGGTAGCGTCCGCCGGTCAGCACGAACCAGGCGACCACGGCGAGCACGATCACCGGCCCGCCGATCAGCAGCGGCCAGCGCACCCGATCACCCAGACTCTTGCCACCCGTCTCGTCCAGCCCCTGGCTCACGCGCATCGCTCCGGAAATCTAGAAGTGCAAACGACCGCGCGCCCCTGGTACTGAACTGGGGGGCCCGCGGTCGCGTAATATGCACTGAGTGGAGACTGCGGCTGTACACAAGCGCCGCAACCTCCGTGCGCTCATGTAGGCGCCCCTGTGTCATGATCCAAATGATATGTTATCACAGGGACCATGAGCGAATTTCATTTCAATCAGCTTGATCTCAATCTCCTGCGGGTGTTCGACGCCTTGCTGGACGAGCGCAACGTCACCCGCGCCGGATCGCGCCTGGGCCTCAGCCAGTCGGCGGTGAGCCATGCCCTGGGACGGCTGCGCCAGCTGCTTGGCGACGAGCTGTTCGTGCGCCGCTCCAGCGGCATGGACCCCACGCCTCGCGCGCTTGAGATCGGCCCGGCCCTGCACACCGCCCTGCTGCAGATGCAGGCCGCCCTGGCCCCCGCCGTGTTCGACCCCTCGGCCACCGAGCGGCGCTTCTCGATCTCGGCGGGGCCCTATGGCTGCGCCGTGCTGATCCCGCAGGTGGTGCGGCTGCTGGGCCAGCAGGCGCCCGGCGCGACCTTGCAGGTGACGCCCTACGGCGCCGGCACGGTGGAGGCGCTGGACACCGGCCGCGTCGACGCCGCCCTGATGGGCCAGGATACGCCCTCGCGCCGCTTCCGCTTCCAGACCCTGTTCACCGAGACCATGGTGTGGGTGGTGCGGGCGGGCCACCCCCTGACCGAGGGCGAACTGACGCTGGAGCGCCTGCTCGAGACCCCGCACATCCTGGTGTCCGGCTTCGAGGACCCGTTCGACGCCGAGGCCGCTCCCGGCGGGCCTGGGCTGAAGTACCGCAGGGGCTGGGACCGCCAGGAAAGCCAGCCCTCCGAGCTCGCCCGACGCACAACGCCGCGCAAGGTGGCGGTGCTGACGCCGGATTCCGTCTCGGCCTTCTCCATCGCCGCCCGCTCCGACATGGCCGCCCTGGTCCCTCGCCGCCTGGCCGAGGGCAAGGCGGACCGCGTCGTGATCCTGCCCTCGTTGCAGCCGGCCTTCACCCTGGAAATCGGCGTGGTGTTCCGCGAGGACCGCCTGGTCGACCCGGCCGTGGCCTGGCTGTCGCGCATCCTGGCGGAGGCCGCGCGGGGGCTCTAGAAGGTGTCTGCAAGGGCTGGAGGAACGACTTGAGCCAAAACCGCCGCTGGTGGGTGCTTGCCGGGGCCATGATGCTCGCCTCGTGCGGACGCCCCGACTCGACGGGCGTCTACCTGTCGAAATCCGACCGGGAAGTGGACCTGATCCAATTGGCCCAGGCCAAGGACGGCGCGGTCACGGGACGGCTGGAGGTCATCTCCGTTGGTCAGGGCGGGGTCGTGAACGACCGGTCCGCCAAGCTCGACGGCGCGGCGTCCAAGCATGACCTGGTGTTCAAGCCGACGGACGCCTGGTTCGGCGGCGTCGCCGGGTCCGGGGCCTTCGACCGCGGCTCGCTCACGATCAGCCACAACGGATCGGAACTGAAGGCCCGCAAAGGGTCGCTGGATGAATTCCAGAAGCTCGTCGGCCAACTGAACGCCAGGGCGACGATGGAGCGTCACCGGGCCGACGAAACCAAGGCCGATCGGGCCGCCCAGGTCGCTCAAGCGGCCGCGATCAAGGACGCGGGGGACAAGGCGGCCAGGCTGCAGGAGGCCGCCGCCCAGCTTCGGGCGGATGCGGCCAAGCTCAACGACGCCGTGGCGGCGGCCCCGGATTTCGGCCAGCAGTCCGTCGGCAACACCGCCAGGATCGGTCAGATGGCGCAGTCGGCCGCCACGCTTTCGCGCAAGGAGCGCGGCCGCCTGTCGGCGCAGGCCAACCAGGTGATCGTCGGGACCAACCAGATCGACGTCGCCAGGACCCAGTACGCCGTCGGGCTCAACCAGATCATCCAGCACGCCTCGCCCATCGCCACGGACGTCGAGCGGTTCTGCGACACCCCGCAGGCGTCGCCGTTCGCCAAGGCCTGCGCCGAAGCGAAGACGGCGGCCACGGGATTCGAGAGCGCCCTTGTCCGGGCCTCCGTGATGTTCAAGGGATACAAGCAGACGGTCCAGACCGAACTGGCGAGACAGAACCAGCTCGCCGGACGGATCGGCGGATAGGCCAAGCAGGGAAAGCCAGGATGTCGCCAAGATGTTGAATGACCAGCAGCGGCGCGAGGCCGCGCAGGCCCTGATGCAGGCCGCCGCCACCCAGACGCCGATCCCTCAACCGTCCAAGACCTATCCCGGCATGACCCTGGAGGACGCCTATGCGGTCCAGGGGCTGTGGGCCCAGGCCCTGATCGACAAGGGCGGGCGGCGGGTGGGGACCAAGATCGGCCTGACCTCGCGGGCCATGCAGATGGCGTCCAAGGTCAACGAACCCGACTACGGCTTCCTGATGGACGCGATGCTGTTCAACGACGGGGCGGTGATCAAGGCCGCCCAGTTCGCCGCGCCCCGGCTGGAGGTCGAACTGGCCTTCGTCATGGGCCAGGACCTGGAGGGTCCGAACGCGCGGGTCTACGACGTGATGCGGGCCGTGGAGTTCGTCACCCCCGCCATGGAGATCATCGACTACCGCACCGAGACCCCGCGCCAGATCGTCGACACCATCGCCGACAACGCCGCCGCCGCCGCCATGGTGGTGGGCGGGCGC
>DASYBX010000121.1:0-14790 GCA_036500495.1 Caulobacteraceae bacterium | reverse complement strand
GAAGCACCGATAAGGCGTTGCCTGTCCGCCGTGGGGAGCCGGTCCGCAAGGGCCGCAAGCCTGACAGGAGATCGACATGGACGCCAAGGTTGAAGACGAGTCCGGCGGCAAGTGCCCGGTGGCTCACGGACGCGGCGGCAGGACCAATCGCGACTGGTGGCCGGACAACCTGCGCCTGGACGGCCTCAATCAGCACGCCCCGCGCTCCAATCCGATGGGCGAGGCGTTCGACTACGCGGCGGAATTCAAGACCCTCGACCTCAAGGCCGTGATCGCCGACCTGACCGCCCTGATGACCGATTCCCAGGACTGGTGGCCGGCCGACTTCGGCCATTACGGCGGCCTGTTCATCCGTCTGGCCTGGCACAGCGCCGGCACCTATCGCACCTCCGACGGCCGCGGCGGCGCGGGCGGCGGACAGCAGCGCTTCGCCCCGCTGAACAGCTGGCCCGACAACGTCAACCTGGACAAGGCGCGCCGCCTGCTGTGGCCGATCAAGCAGAAGTACGGCCGCAAGATCTCCTGGGCCGATCTCTATGTCCTGGCCGGCAACGTCGCCCTGGACTCCATGGGCTTCAAGACCTTCGGCTTCGCCGGCGGGCGGGCCGACACCTGGGAGCCGGAACAGCTCTACTGGGGCCCCGAGGGCTCGTGGCTGGGCGACGAGCGCTATTCGGGCGAGCGCCAACTGCACAAGGCCCTGGGCGCGGTGCAGATGGGCCTGATCTACGTCAATCCCGAAGGCCCCAACGGCAACCCCGATCCCGTCGCCTCGGCGCACGACAACCGCGACACCTTCGCCCGCATGGCGATGGATGACGAGGAGACGGTCGCGCTGATCGCCGGCGGCCACACCTTCGGCAAGACCCACGGCGCGGGCGACCCGTCGTTCGTCGGCCCCGTGCCGGAAGCCGCGTCGATCGAGGACCAGGGCCTGGGCTGGCGGTCCAGCCACGAGACCGGCATCGGCAAGGACGCCATCGGCGGCGGCCCGGAAGTGATCTGGACCCAGGCGCCGACCCGGTGGAGCAACTACTTCTTCGACAACCTGTTCGGCTACGAGTGGGAGCCCGACGTCAGCCCGGCTGGCGTCAAGCAATGGAAGGCCAAGGGCGCGGCGGCCGATATCCCCGACGCCTTCGATCCGGCCAAGACGCACGTCCCGCGGATGCTGACCTCGGACCTGGCCCTGCGCTTCGACCCGGCCTACGAGAAGATCTCACGGCGCTTCCACGAGCATCCCGACCAGTTCGCCGACGCCTTCGCGAGGGCCTGGTTCAAGCTGACCCACCGCGACATGGGCCCGATCCAGCGCTACCTCGGCCCTCTGGTGCCCAAGGAGGCCCTGATCTGGCAGGACCCGATCCCGCCGGTCGACCACCCGCTGGTCGACGCCGGCGACGTCGCCACCCTGAAGGCCAAGATCCTGGCCACGGGCCTGTCGGTGTCCGAACTGGTGTCGGCCGCCTGGGCCTCGGCCTCGACCTTCCGCAAGTCCGACAAGCGCGGCGGCGCCAACGGCGCCCGCGTGCGCCTGGCCCCGCAGAAGGACTGGGAGGTCAACGACCCGAACCAGCTGGCCATGGTGCTGAAGGGGCTGGAGGGCGTGCAGAGCGACTTCAACGCCGCCGCGCCCGGCGGCAAGCAGGTGTCGCTGGCCGACCTGATCGTGCTGGGCGGCGCGGCGGCCATCGAGAAGGCCGCCAAGGACGCTGGCGCGCCGGTGCAGGTCCCGTTCACGCCGGGCCGGATGGACGCCTCGGCCGAGCAGACCGACGCGGAGTCCTTCGAGCCGATGGAGCCCATCTCGGACGGCTTCCGCAACTACCGGGCGGGCGGCCCGCAGTTCATGGCTCCGGAGGAAGCCCTGGTCGATCGGGCCCAGTTGATGCGGCTGAGCGGACCGGAACTGACGGTGCTGGTGGGTGGCCTGCGCGTGCTGGGCGCCAACACGGGCGGATCGAAGCACGGCGTTTTCACCGACCGGGCCGGACTCCTGACGAACGACTTCTTCGTCAACCTGCTCGACATGGGCGTGGTGTGGACGGCGGCCGGCGACAACGCCTTCGAAGGCCACGACCGCAAGACCAAGGCCCTGCGCTGGACCGGCACGCGGGTGGACCTGATCTTCGGCTCGCACTCCGAACTGCGCGCCCTGGCCGAGGTCTATGGCAGCTCGGACGCCCAAGCAAAGTTCGTCCAGGACTTCGTGGGCGCCTGGGCCAAGGTGATGGACGCCGACCGCTACGACCTGACATGAGGCGAGTGGGGACATGCGCCAGGGCGCATGTCCCCACGGACTCAGGCCGCCGGGATCAGCAGGCGCAGGGGAGCCAGGGGCCCGACCGGCCAGAACTCGTAGGTCGCCACGCCCGCGGCCACCAGCGGCATCGCCGCCACCGTCGCCCTGGCGTCATCGACCGAGACGACCTCCATCAGGAACACCGGCCCCTTGTCCTCCCGGAACCAGAACTGCTCGATCACCCCATCGAGATAGAGCTGGAGCGTGTGCGGGACCTCCCTGGGCATGATCTGCTGGCGCAGCTCGGGCGTGAACGGCTGGTTCACCGAGGCGATGGCGAAAACCTTCATGACTGATCTCCTTGCTCCGGACGCCGCGATGGCGCTGGACACCGGTCACCTCTAGCCCTCGGCCCGCCCTGTCGGTATTGTCGTAAGTGACAAGTTTGAGGTCATTTACGCCATGCGCATCGTTGTGCTCGCCCTGGAGGGCCTGTTCGACACCGGACTCACCGTCACCCTCGACGCCTTCGCCGCCGCCAACGGCCTCTCCGCCGCCCAGCTCGGCGGGACGCCCCGGTTCGACCTGACCGTGGCCGGCGTGCGCCGCACCGTGCGCACCCGTCAGGGCCTGCAGGTCCCCGTGCGCCCGATCACGCCCGAGCTGAGGCCCGACTGGGTGATCGTCCCGGCGCTCGGCGCCACCACCCCCGCGTCGCTGCTGCCGGCCCTGCAGCGACGGGACGTGCGCGAGGCCGTGGCGCAGGTGGCGGCCTGGCGCGCCGAGGGCGCCCGCATCGCCGCCTCCTGCATCGGGACCTTCCTGCTGGCCGAGGCCGGGCTGCTCGACGGCCGGGAGGCGACCACGACCTGGTCCCTCGCCCCCCTGTTCCGGCAGCGCTACCCGAAGGTGCGGCTCGACGAGACGCGGATGCTCGCGCCCACCGATGTCGGCGTCACGGCGGGGGCGGCCCTGGGCCACCTCGACCTCGCCCTCTGGCTGATCCGTTCGGCGAGCCCGGAACTCGCGGGCCTGGTGTCGCGCTACCTGCTGGCCGACATCCGCTCGTCCCAGGCCCCCTACATCATTCCCAACCACCTGGCCCAGCATGACCCGCTGGTCCTGCGCTTCGAGCGATGGGCGCGGGGGCGGCTGAAGGACGGCTTCTCCCTGCAGGACGCGGCCAAGGCCCTTGCCGTGAGCCCGCGCTCGCTGCAGCGCCGATGCAGCGCGGTGCTCGGCAAGTCGCCCCTCGCCTATTTCCAGGACCTGCGGGTCGAGCGAGCGCAGGCGCTGGTCCACGGCGGCGGCCTGGACCTGGACGCGATCGCCGCCGAAGTCGGTTATGTCGACGGCGCGACCCTGCGCACGCTGCTGCGCCAGCACCTGGGCCGCGGCGTGCGCGAACTGCGCGCCGACCTGCGCTGAGCCGGCGGCGCTAGCCGGCGGCCATCGCCGCCAGCTTGGCGACGGTGTTCATGTTGCGGGCCGTGCCGGCCTTGGCCGCCGGGATGCGCAGCTTGGTGTGGGCCATGCCGCCGCCGTACCACACATAGATCTCGCGCTTGCCCCGCGCCGTCTTCTCGTCGTCCGCCTGGCCGGCCGCCTTCTCCAGCGCGTCCCTGGGCGGCGGCTCGTCGAGGAAGATCGCCACCACCCGGTTGCCGGGCCCGTCGGGAAAGGCGTTGTCGGCCAGCACCTGGGCCATCTCCGCCGCCGTCCGCACCAGCACCCCCACCGGCTTGCCCGCGTAGGTCTGCAGCGCCGATTCCAGGGCGGCCTTGACCTCGGCTTCCGGCAGGTCGCTCTGAAGCACCACATTGCCGCTGGCGATATAGGTCGCCACCCGTTGGAAACCGGCCGCCTCGCACAGGGCCTTGAGCTCGCTCATCGGCAGCTTGCCCGTGCCGCCGACGTTCACCGCCCGGAGCAGCGCCACATACATCGTCATCACCCGGTCTCCCCCGTGACCGGCGCCGGCACGCGCCGCCGACCACACACTAGCGCCTATGCGGCGACGCGCCGATCCGGGGCCGGCCTCAACGAGGCGCCGACGACACCATTTCGTGCAACCACCGATTGGGCGAGGCAAAACTTACCGATGTTTCGTGGCCGAAATCCAGATGCCAAACGCAGCCTATATGTCGAGCCACAATAGCAAAAGAAATCCGATGCAGCCTTACCGAGCATCGTATTCAAAACATGGGGAGATGACGACCACGGCCAGGATTCTGCGCGAACTTTCCGCCTCGCTCACCTTTATAGAACGTCGAAATCCAGATTCGATCTGAGCTGGATCAGGACAATTGCGCCAGAATTGAGAAATATGACTTAACTATACCACTAAATCTTGCGCTCTAGCCTGCTGAAGACCGGCGAGCGTCAGGTGTTGAAGACTCCGTTCGTCATCGCGTGGCGGGCGGCTCGTATCGAACCAAACCCTTCTCGCAACCTCGGACCCTGGCTTCGCCCCGGTCCGCCAAACGCACCGTCTGCTCCGGAAACGGGCGCGCGTGCGGGAGGAGACGGCTGCCCAACTGCCAGAAAAGACCAATAGAACAATCGCTTCGGAGGAATCATGTCGATCAGCTTGAACAACGCTCAGGGCCGCCGGCCCGGGCGCAGGGCCCTTGTCGCGTCCGCGGGCGTCGCGGCCCTGTCCATCGCACTCGCAGCGGCCGGCGCCGCACAGGCCCAATCGGACGCCGCCGGCGGGAACGGATCGGTCGGCGAGGTGGTGGTGACCGGCACCCGCATCCAGGCGACCGGCATGCGCGCCGTGACGCCCACCACCGTGCTCAACCAGCAGGCCCTGGCCGACATCTCGCCGGGCAACGTGTCCCAAGCGGTGGCGTCGATGCCGCAGTTCTTCAACAACACCCAGCCTTCGACCTCCGGCCCGATCGGCACGGCCCTCGGCGCCACGACGGTCAACCTGCGCGGCCTCGGCTCCAACCGCACCCTGACCCTGCTCGACGGGCGCCGCATGGTGCCGTTCAACCAGCTCGGCACGGTGGACATCTCGATGCTGCCGCAGGCGCTGACCCAGCGCATCGACGTGGTCACCGGCGGCGCCTCGGCCGCCTATGGCACCGACGCGGTGGCCGGGGTGGTGAACTTCATCACCAACACCAAGTTCGAAGGGGTCGACATCCGCGCGCAGGCCGGTGAATCCACCCGAGGCGACGACGCCAACGGCAGCTTCTCCGTGGCCGTCGGCCACCAGTTCGGCTCCAGGCTGCACGTCGAGGGCTCGGTCGACTACAACAAGAGCGAAGAGGTCGCGAGCTACGCGGGCCGCAGCTGGTTCCAGAGCAACGGCCTGGTCACCGACCCGAGCAATCCGCTGCACCTGCTGATCCGCCCGGACGTGGTGTCGACGCTGTACACCTGCGGCGGCCTGATCCTGCAGCCCGGATCGGCGCTGAACCGCCTGGAATTCGAGCCCGACGGCTCCACCTCGCCCTACCGCAACAGCACGCTCGGCACCACCACCGGCCAGGGCGCCCAGTCCGTCGCGCCGCAATACGGCGGCGGCTCCGGCTGCGATATCAAGACCCAGCAGAACCGCGCCGGCAATGTCGCGGTCATGCCGGGCGACGAGCGGGTCAGCGGCTACCTCTATGCGGACTACGAGCTGACCGACAACGTCAAGCTGTACGTCCAAGGGTTCTACGGCCAGACCTACCAGTGGGCGACCGGCGGCTCGCCGATCATGCAAGGCACCCTTCAAGGGACCGTCTACAGCGGCAACCCCTATCTGCCCGCCAACGTCCAGCAGATCATGAACCAGGAGGGTCTGGCCTCGTTCGGCTTCTCGCGCTACGGCACCGAGGCCGATGTCGCCCGCGGCGAGGTCCTCCAGTACGACCAGACGCGCTCGATCACGGCCGGCTTCGAAGCCACGGTGCCTGACAAGGCCTTCATGGGCGGCTGGAAGGTCAACGGCTACTACCAGTACGGCGTCAACACCAACGACCAGATCATCCACGACACCATCCGCATCGACCGCCTGTACCAGGCGCTCGACGCGGTGCAGGACCCCACGACGGGCAGCATCGTCTGCAACGCGGCGCTCAAGGACCCGGCCCAGTTCGGCAACTGCGTGCCCATCAACCTGTTCGGCGCCGGCCGCGCCTCCCAGGCGGCCTTGAACTACGTCGAAGGGCCCGACCGCGACACCCAGTCGAACGTGACCGAACAGGATGTCGAGCTGTCGGCGAGCGGCGGGCTGTTCAAGAACTGGGCGGGCTCGGTCGACGGCGCGTTCGGCTTCGACTACCGCAAGCTGACCCTCGACCAGTACCTGCTGCCGCGCGGCATCCTGGGACTGCAGGTGCCTTTCAACAACGCGGCGCTCGGCATCCGCGGCGTCCCCTCCAGCTCGCAGGGGCTGAACCAAGTCTACCAGTTCTCCACCGCCTACAACGCAGCCGGGACCTACGACGTGAAGGAGGTGTTCGGCGAAGTGCGGGCGCCGCTGGTCGAGGACCAGCCGCTGTTCCGGCACGTGGACCTCGACATGGCCGCGCGCCTGGCGGACTACTCCGGTTCGGGCAACATCTGGGCCTACAAGTTCGGGCTGAACTGGGATCTGATCGACCAGTTCCGCATCCGCGCGACCTATTCGCGCGACGTGCGGGCGGCGACGCTGCAGGAGCGGTTCAACAACCAGGGCGCCGGCGGCTCGATCCGCGACCCGCTGCTCAACAACCTGGCCTACACCCCGACGATCTTCACCGGGGGCAACCCCAACGTGAAGCCCGAGCAGTCCGATACCATCACCGTGGGCGGGGTCTATCGGCCCACCTGGGCGCCGGGCCTGCAGGCCTCGATCGACTGGTACCACATCAAGGTGAACGACGCGATCGGCCAACTCGCGGCCCAGGACATCGTCAACCAATGCGCCGCCGGCGCCGCCCAGGCGTGCGCGCAGATCGTGCGTGATCCCGCCTCCAACCAGATCCGCTTCATCTACGCCAACTACATCAACGTGGCGGCGCTGAAGGACAGCGGCGTGGACATGGAGCTGGACTACAACCGGCGCGGTCGGCTGCTCGGCGGCGGCGACGAGTCGGTCGACGTCCGCTTCCTCGGCACCTACCTGCACGACCGTTCGCAGACCCTGCAGGGAGCCTTGCCGGACGACGCGGCCGGCGACATCGGGGCCGGCTACCCCCACTACCGCGCCCAGGGCAGCATCAGCTACGCCAACGGGCCATACAGGGTGTTCCTGCGCGAGCAGTTCATCGGCGACGGGGTGCTGAGCCGAAACTACATCCTCGGCAACGTCACCAACACCAACGGCACCACCGTGGACAACAACCACGTGCCCGCGACCTTCTACACGGACCTGCACTTCACCTACACCCTGCCGGGCAAGGGCCGGGGCAAGACGGAGCTCTACTTCAACATCGACAACGTGCTGGACCAGGCGCCGCAAGTCGTTCCGGGGTTCTCCCAGATGGGCGGCACCACCCCGACCAACGCCGGCCTCTACGACGTGATCGGCCGTCGGGTCGTCGGCGGCGTGCACATGGTCTTCTGAGTACGGTCGGCGGGGCGGCGCTTCGGTGTCGCCCCGTCCGGTCTGCGCGCAGAGGGGTGCCCCCCCGATGCGCCTACGCCTCCTCCAGGCCCGCCTTGAACTCGCGGCGGAAGGCCTCGAACCGCCCGTCCGCGATGGCCTCGCGCATGGCGGCGGTGAGGGCCTGGTAGAAGGCGATGTTGTGCCAGGAGAGCAGCACCTGGCCCAGGATCTCGTCGGCCTTGATCAGGTGGTGCAGATAGGCCTTCGAATAGTCGCGGCTGGCCGGGCAATCGATGGCGGGATCGAGCGGCTCGTCATCCTCGGCGAAGCGGGCGTTCTTGAGGTTCACCGGGCCCGACCAGGTCCACGCCTGGCCATGGCGGCCCGAGCGGGTCGGCAGGACGCAGTCGAACATGTCGACGCCGCGGGCCACCGCCTCCACCAGGTCGATCGGCTTGCCCACGCCCATCAGGTAGCGCGGCCGGTCGGGCGGCAGCATGGCGGGCGCGTAGTCGAGCACCGCGCACATGGCCTCGTGCCCCTCGCCCACCGCCAGGCCGCCGATGGCGTAGCCGTCGTAGCCGGCCTCGACCAGGCGATCGGCCGATTCCCGGCGCAGGGCCTCGAAGGTCGAGCCCTGCTGGATGCCGAACAGGGCCTGGCCTTCGCGCTCGCCGAACGCCGCCTTGCAGCGCCGGCCCCAGCGGTCCGACAGGCGCAAGGCCTCGGCCGCCCGCGCCTCGGTGGCCGGCCAGGCGACGCATTCGTCGAGCTGCATGACGATGTCGGAGCCCAGGCGGTCGGCCTGGATCTCGACCGAGCGCTCGGGGGTGAGCTTGTGCTTGGAGCCGTCGATATGGCTCTGGAAGGCCACGCCCTCCTCGGTGACCTTGGCGATCTTGGCCAGGGACATCACCTGGAAGCCGCCGCTGTCGGTCAGGATCGGCCGGTCCCAGCGCATGAAGCGGTGCAGGCCGCCCAACCGCCCCACCCGCTCGGCGCCGGGCCGCAGCATCAGGTGGTAGGTGTTGCCGAGGATGATGTCGGCGCCGGCCGCCCGCACCTGGTCCACGGTCAGGGCCTTGACCGTGCCGGCGGTGCCCACCGGCATGAAGGCGGGGGTGCGGATGTCGCCGCGCGGGGTCTTCAGCACCCCGGTGCGCGCCGCGCCGTCCACCGCATTGATCAGGAAGGGGAAAGCCGACATCAGGCCCGCCACAGCAGGCTGGAGTCGCCGTAGGAATAGAAGCGGTAGCCGGTGGCGATGGCGTGGGCGTAGGCCGCCTTCATCCGCTCGGCGCCGGCGAAGGCGCAGACCAGCATGAACAGGGTCGACTTCGGCAGGTGGAAGTTGGTCATCAGCCCGTCGGCGGCGCGGAAGCGGTAGCCGGGGGTGATGAAGATCGAGGTCTCCGCCGCGAACGGCCTCACCTGCCCGTCCTCGCCGGCCGCGCTCTCGACCAGCCGCAGCGAGGTGGTGCCGACGCAGATCACCCGGCCGCCGGCGGCGTGCGCGGCGTTGATCGCCTGGGCATTGGCCGCGCTGACCTCGCCATACTCCGGATGCATGCGGTGCTCGGACACGTCGTCGGTCTTCACCGGCAGGAAGGTGCCGGCGCCCACATGCAGGGTGACGAAGGTCCGCCCGATCCCCGCCGCCTCCAGCGACGCCAGCAGCTCGGGCGTGAAATGCAGGCCCGCGGTCGGGGCGGCCACCGAACCGTCCTCGCGGGCATAGACGGTCTGGTAGTCGGTCCTGTCGCGCTCGTCCTCCGGACGCTTGGCGGCGATGTAGGGCGGCAGGGGCATCATGCCCCGCTCGGCGATGGCCAGGTCGAGGTCCGGCCCCATCAGGTCGAAGCTGAGGGTAACCTCGCCGTCGTCGCCCTTGTCCTGGACCGTGGCGTCGAGCGCGCCGAGCAGGCAGGCGCGGTCACTCGTTTCACCGAAGCGCACGCGGTCGCCGGGCTTCAGCCGCTTGCCGGGCTTCATGAAGGCGGTCCAGCGGCTAGGCGACAGGCGCCGGTGCAGGGTCGCCTCCACCGCCACCACCGACTCCTCGCGCACCCGCACCCCGTTCAGCCGCGCCGGGATCACCCTGGTGTCGTTGAACACCAGGAGGTCGCCCGCCTTCAGGAACTGCGGCAGCTCGCGCACGGCCCGGTCCAGCATCCCCCCTTCGCGCGGCAGCACCAGCAGGCGCGCGCTGTCGCGCGGCTCGGCCGGCCGCAGGGCGATGCGGTCCTCGGGCAGGTCGAAGTCGAAATCGGAGAGCTTCATGCTCCCAGGAGCATCACGCGTCCGCGGCCACCTTGGCCGTGACGATCTTGCCCGGCTCGCGCGGCGGCTCGCCCTTGGGCAGGGCGTCGACCGCCTCCATGCCCTCGATCACCTCGCCCCACACGGTGTACTGGCCGTCCAGGAAAGTGGCGTCGTCGAAGCAGATGAAGAACTGGCTGTTGGCCGAGTTGGGGCTGGACGAGCGCGCCATGGAGCAGACGCCGCGCAGGTGCGGAGCGTCGGAGAACTCGGCCTTCAGGTTCGGCTTCTTGGAGCCGCCCGAGCCGGTGCCGGTCGGGTCGCCACCCTGGGCCATGAAGCCCGGGATCACCCGGTGGAACACCACGTCGTCATAGAAGCCTTCGCGCGCCAGCTCCTTGATGCGCTCGACGTGCCCGGGGGCCAGGTCGGGGCGCAGGCGGATGGTCACCGCGCCGGTGTCGAGGGTCAGGATCAGGGTGTTTTCCGGATCGTCGGCCATGCCAAGGCTCTCCTTTTTGCCGGGCCCTTCTAGCGACCCGCGCACGGTCTGTCTGCCCAAAAACCCCGCCCTATTCGTCCCGCAACACGTCGCGCGCCAAGTGGGGCGGCAGGCGGCGAGCCAGCACCCGCTCCAGCCGCACGCGCTCGGCCTCGCCCGGGCTGAGGCCGGGCAACGGCGGATCGAGGTCGGTGCGGATCCATCTGAGGGCCTCCGCCAGGGGCTTGGCCAGGAGGAAGAACGGAAAGCTGATCGGCATGGCGGCGGTTCCGGGAGAAGGCAACGGGGAGCGGCCCGCGAGCGGGGCGCTGGCGGGGAAGGTCGGGCTGTGGGGGCTGAAGAGAGGGCTGAGTTAAATCAGCGGGGGTTTGATCAGCGCGCACACGGCCTCGACGCTTCCCGGGAAGCGCTTGGTGAGGCGACCGTGCATGGAGCCTTGGCTGATCATGACCGGGAGATATCCCCGCAGAACGGCGTTCCGTCTAGTGCCGCAAAGCCACAGCCCCATGCCCGCGTCGCCCTCCCTCACCCTTCCTCGCCAGGATCCGGCCGGCGCGGCGGCAGCTGCTCGCAGAGCCCCCTCACCAGGATGGTCTGCTGGGCGTCGCCGACGCGTTGGCCGTATCGGGGCGCCGGCATCCAGGCGCAGGCCGTCTTCAGCACGCCGAGGGCGAGCCGGAGCGAGGTCACGAACCGAGATTGGGCGGGCATGGCGGATCCCCAAAAAAGGAAACGCCCGCGAGCTGAGCTGGCGGGCGGCGTGGTCGGTGCGGAGGTCGAGGAGGAAGCGGGCGGTCTAGGTCTGCTTCGGTCGATCAACGGGCGCACGGCCACGGCGCTGCCATTGGCGGCGCTTCATTCGGCGGGCGTGCGAATAGGCGTTGATCATGGCCGCGGGTATCCCCGCAGAACGCTGTTCCGTCTAGTGCGGCAAAGCCACAGCGGGCGGGTTAGTTCACCAGCTTGGCCGGCAGATCGATGTCGCAGACGTCGAGGGCGTATTTGGCGGCGGTCTTCACCCACGGGCCTTTGGTGTCGACCACCTGCACCTTGGGCTGCTGGCCCGCGGGCAGATCGGTGGCCAGCCGCACCGAGGTCATCTTGTCCGGGTCGACCACCGGCTCGCCGGTCTTCAGTGCAAGGACCACATCCTCGCCCACCAGCACCCGGCCCCAGGGCGTGTACTTGCGCTCGAGCCCGGCGTTGAAGTCGCGCATCAGGAAGAACTGGCTGTTGGCCGAGTCCGGATCGCCCGCCCGCGCCATGCCGGCCACGCCCGTGCACCACAGGCCCCAGCCCGACACCTTGCCGTCATTGGTCATCACCGCCAGATCGCTGCTCTGGCCACGCACGGGCAGCGACTTGATGAAGCCGTCCTCCAGCCCGCCGTTGGTGGAGATCTTGACGTAGGGCATGTCGGCGCCGCGGCGGAAGTTGAACTCGGCCGGCACATTGGGCTTGTCCGAGCCGCCCGAGCCGTCGCCCTTGGGGTCGCCGCCCTGGGCCATGAAGCCGTCCACCACCCGCTGCCAGGTCAGGCCGTCGTAGAAATGCGCGTGCGCCAGCTCCTTGATCCGCGCCACCGACTGCGGCGCGACCTCGGGGACCATCTCCACCAGGATGCGACCCTTGGTGGTGTCGATCACAAGCAGGTTCTGCGGGTCGACCGTGCGCCAGTCCGCCGCCGTGGGCGGATCGAGCTTGGGTTTGAACGCCTTGGAGTCGGCCGCCCAGGAGGCGCTGACCATCAGGGAAGCGCCGGCGATCAGCGTGGCGCCGGCGGCGGCGAACAGGGCAAGTCGTTTCACGGATACATCCTGGAAGTCGGTTAGGAGACGCCGGCGATCTTGGCCTTGAGCCGCGCGGCCACCCCGGGCGTGACGAAGTGCGAGATGTCGCCGCCCAGCCTGGCGATCTCCTTGACCAGCTTGGCGGCGATGGCCTGGTGGCGCGGATCGGCCATCAGGTAGACGGTTTCGATGTCACGGTTCAGCTGCTGGTTCACGGCCCACATCTGGAACTCGTACTCGAAATCGGCCACCGCGCGCAGCCCCCGGATGATGACAAAGGCCCCGACCTCCTCGGCGAACTGCATGAGCAGGGTCTCGAATGGCAGGACCACGATCTCGGTCCCGTCGGCGAACCGCGCGGTCTCGGCGCGGACCATCTCGACCCGCTCCTCGAGCGTGAACAGCGGACCCTTGTCGCGGTTGATGGCCACGCCGATCACCAGCCGGTCGACCAGCTTCACCGCCCGCTGCACCACGTCGAGGTGCCCGTTGGTGATCGGGTCGAAGGTGCCGGGATAGAGCCCCGTCCGGATCATCGCCAAGCCCCCCGCCCCTCGCCTAGGACTCGGCGAGCCCGTCGTCGGCGGCCACGTCGCCGTCGTCCGGAGCCTCGACTTGTCCGTCCTCGGGAGCCTCCAGGTGCTCCACCGACACCACGTGCTCGCCCTCCGCCGTGCGGAACAGGATCACCCCGCGGGTGGCGCGGCCGGCGATGCGGATCTGGTCGACCGGGGCGCGGATGATCTGGCCCTGGTCCGACACCATCATGATCTCGTCGCCCTGCTCCACCGGGAAGGCCGCCACGAGGTTGCCGCCGCGCGACATGTCGTGGGCGGTCAGGCCCTGGCCGCCGCGGCCGGTGCGGCGGTAGTCGTAGGCCGAGCTGCGCTTGCCGTAGCCCTCGGAATCCGCAGTCAGGATGAACTGTTCGGCCGCCTCCAGCTGGGCGATGCGCTCGCCGGTGAGGTCGGCCTCGCCGGCGCCCTCCTCGACATCGTCCGCCGCCGGAACATCGACCTCGTCCGCCGCCTCGCCCTTGGCCCGGCGCAGGGCCGTGGCGTACTTCATGTAGGCGCGCCGCTCGTCCGGCGTGGCGTCGACCTGGCGCAGGATGGCCATCGACATCACCTTGTCGCCGTCGGCCAGGCGGACGCCGCGAACGCCGGTGGAGTCGCGGCCGGCGAACACCCGCACCTCGTCCACGGCGAAGCGGATGCAGCGGCCGGACGCGGTGGTCAGGAGCACGTCCTGGTCGGCGGTGCACATGTGCACGCCGACGATGTGGTCGCCCTCGTCCAGCTTCATGGCGATCTTGCCGTTGCGGTTGATGCGCTGGAAGTCGCTGAGCTTGTTGCGGCGCACGCCGCCCGACTGGGTGGCGAACATCAGGTCCATGCGGTCCCAGGCCGCCTCGTCCTCCGGGGCCTGCAGGATCGAGGTGATGCTCTCGCCCTGCTCCAGGGGCAGCAGGTTCACCAGGGCCTTGCCGCGGGCATTGGGCAGGCCGACCGGCAGGCGCCAGACCTTGAGCGTGTAGACCTGGCCCTCGGACGAGAAGAACAGGACCGGCGTGTGGGTCGAGGCCACGAACAGCCGCACCACCGCATCCTCTTCCTTGGTCGCCATGCCCGAGCGGCCCTTGCCGCCGCGGTGCTGCGTCCGATAGGTGGTCAGGGGCGTGCGCTTGACGTAGCCGCCGTGGGTGACGGTCACGACCATGTCCTCGCGCGGGATCAGGTCCTCGTCTTCGAGGCCGGCGTCGCCGTCGGTGATGGCGGTGCGGCGCGGAATGGCGAAGGCCTCGCGAACCTCGCTCAGCTCCTCGCGCATGATGCTCAGCACCCTGTCGCGCGAGCCGAGGATCTCGAGGTAGCCGGCGATGGCGCCCGCCAGGGTCTCGGCCTCGCCGAAGATCTCCTCGCGGCCGAGGCCGGTCAGGCGGCTGAGCGTCAGGGCCAGGATGGCGCGGGCCTGCTCGTCCGACAGGCGCACCTTGTCGCCGTCGATGACCTGGGTGCGCGGGTCCTGGATCAGGGCGATCAGGGGCAGCATGTCGCCGGTCGGCCACTCGCGCGCCTGCAGGCGCTCGCGCGCCTCGGCCGGATCGCGCGAGGAGCGGATGATGGCGATGAACTCGTCGATGTTGGCCACGGCGATGGCCAGGCCCACCAGCACGTGGCCCCGGTCGCGGGCCTTGTTCAACTCGAACTTGGTGCGGCGGACGACCACTTCTTCCCGGAACGCCAGGAAGCAGTCGATCAGTTCGCGCAGGCCCATCTGCTGGGGACGGCCGCGGTTGAGCGCCAGCATGTTGACGCCGAACGAATTCTGCAGGTCGGTGAAGCGGTAGAGCTGGTTGAGGATCACCTCGCCCGAGGCGTCGCGCTTCAACTCGACCACCACGCGCATGCCCTGGCGATCGGACTCGTCGCGGATGTCGGCGATGCCCTCCAGGCGCTTCTCGCGC
>DASYBX010000120.1:0-31598 GCA_036500495.1 Caulobacteraceae bacterium | reverse complement strand
CCAGGGCGGCATCACCCCGACCTGCGGGCGCGACCACCACGGCGGCAACTTCACCGTCTGGATGGCCGGCGGCGGGACCAAGGGCGGCACGGCCTACGGCCGCTCCGACGACTTCAGCTACAACGTCGCCGAGAACCCGGTGGAGATCCACGACTTCAACGCCACCATGCTCTACCTGCTCGGCATCGACCACAAACAGCTCACCTACCACTACCAGGGCCGCGACTTCCGCCTCACCGACACCGCCGGAAAGGTCATCCAGGCCATCGTCTCCTGAGCGTGCTCTATCCGGGCTGATCCTGAGCGCCGCGCCGGCTTTGGCGCGGCGTTCGATTTGCAGCCTCCGGCGCTTGCGGCCGGCGACGGCTCCCGCCATCTAGCCTTTGCCGCCGAAGAGAGACGCAAAGGGGAATCACATGGCCGAGCCGCTCGAACTGCACATGTGGCCGACGCCCAACGGGCTCAAGATCTCGATCGCCCTGCGCGAAATGGGCATCCCCTACACCCTGGTCCCGGTGAACATCGGGGTGGGCGACCAGTTCAAGCCGGAATTCGTGAAGCTCAGCCCCAATGGCCGCATGCCGGCCGTCGTCGACCACGATACCGACGACGGCCAGCCCCTGTCGATCTTCGAATCCGGCGCCATCCTGCAGCACCTGGGGCGCAAGAGCGGCCAATTCTATCCCCAGGACCAGCGCGGCCGCGCCGAGGTCGAGCAGTGGCTGTTCTGGCAGGTGGGCGGGCTCGGGCCCATGGCCGGTCAGGCCAACCACTTCCGCAGCTACGCACCGACCTTCCTGCCCGACCAGCGCACGGTGGCCTATGGCGCCAACCGCTACACCAACGAGGTCGACCGGCTGTGGGGCGTGGTCGAGCGGCGCCTGCAGGACCGCGATTTCCTGGCCGGCGACTATTCGATTGCCGACATGGCCTGCTGGCCCTGGATGCGCAATCCGATCAGTCACGGCTGCGACGTCGACGAGTTTCCCAGGGCCAAGGCCTGGCGCGCCCGCATCGCCGAGCGTCCGGCGGTGGTGGACGCGATCAAGGAAGGCGACCAGATGCGCACGTCCAACATCCTGGCCGCCAGCGGGGCCGAGGCGGAGAAGGCGCGCGCGATCCTGTTCGGCCAGACCCACCGAAAGTAGCGATCATCGTTCCAGAACAACTTCTGGGTGCGGCATTTCGCGCCTCGCGACGTGCTTAACCGGCTATTCAGCAAAACCGACGTTTTCTCTCGCGGACGGGGCGCAAAACGCGCCAGCTGAACCAGAAGGGGATTTGAGGTGCAGGGGGTTTTTGAAGCCGAAGCGCCGACGGGCTTGCCGCTGCCGGGCGCGCAATCGACGGGAGACGAACTGTTCCGCCTGGGGCTGCTCTATTCGACGGGCCAGGGCGGCGCGCCGCTCGACTACGTCTCCGCCCATATGCTGTTCAACCTGGCCGCCATGCGCGGTTCGGCCGAGGCCAAGGTCTATCGCCGCGAGCTCAGCCGCGAGATGGATCAGGACGAGGTGGCCGAGGCCCAGCGCCAGGCCCGCAAGTGGCTCGGCCAGGAATAGACCCTTAGACCTTCGGGCCTAAGGCGCCTGGGGCGCTAGAGGCGCCGACCGGATTGCTGTCCGCTTCACGCGGGCGCTTGCCGATCAGGCCGGTGATCCAGCGGCGCACCGGACGGTCGTAGAACCGCTCCACCAGGACGGCGATCACCGAGGCCGCGGCGATGAAGGTCACCCCGAGCAGGACACTGCCTTTGGGCCGGCCGTAGATCGTGAAGAACTGGTTCAGCACCCCGCCCAGGGGCGCGTGGATCAGGTAGAGGGCGTAGGACGCCCCGCCCCCCAGGGCGAACAGCTTCTGTCCCTTGGGACCGGGCTCGACCGCCGTGGCCAGATAGGCAAACAGCGGGAACACCACAACCGCACAGACACTGTCGTAGAGCTCGCGGTCCAGGCCGCGGGGAATCTGCTGCACCAGAAGGGCTGTGGCGCCCGCCAGCAACAGCCAGGGACTGACGCGGATCGGGCAGGGCTTCCACAGCTGGAAGCGGTAGACCGCGACTCCGGCGAAGAACGAGAAGCCGACCCGGGCGAAGCCGCCGATGAAGTGGATGCGGTTGTAGCCGATGTCGAGGCTATGGAACTGGAAGCAGGCCAAAACCAGCAGGGCCGCGGCGATGATCACCATGAGGGCGAGCCGACCGGTGGTCAGGAAGCGGTAGACCAGGCAGTAGACGAAATTGGCCAGGAGCTCGAAGAACAGGGTCCAGGACGGGTTGTTGAACGGGAACAGCACCCCGCCGGCGAAATTGATGTAGGTCGGCAGCATGAACAGGTTGGGCAGGATCACCCGGGGATCCAGCGGCCAGGTCTTGAGGCCCGCCAGCCGCGCGCCCGGCACGGTCAGCACGGCGATGACGAAGCCCAGGACATAGAGCGGGTAGAGCCGGATCAGGCGGCCCTTGAAGAACTCCCAGAAGCCCATGCCCGCGTCGAACCGCTTGTCGTAGGCATGGGCGATGACGAAGCCGGAAAACAGGAAGAACAGCTCTACGGCCAGATAGCTGGAGGGGAAGTTCAGCCGGCCGCCGTGCAGCGGCACGATGTGGCGGCAGACCACCAGCAACGCCGCGACCCCGCGCAAGCCGTCGATGGTGTAGAACATCCGCCGGTCCGGCGCGCGACTCATCCGGTTCCCCCGATCGGACCCCTTGTCCTTGCTCTAGTCCGCGCCCGCGCGCGAACGCAAGCGGCAGGGGCGGGGGCGGACATTTGGACGCGACGGAGCGCGTTGCGCAAAAGCTCCAGTCTCGAGGCTTAGCGCCGCTTCTTTCCTTCGACCGTGATCTGCTCGGGGGTCTGGGGCAGGGTGTCGAGCGTCAGGTAGCCGTTCCTGTCCTTGTCGAGCTGGTCGAAGCGGCGGTCGGCGGTGCGCTGGAACTCCTCGAGCGTGATCTTGCCGTCGAAGTCGCCGTCGGCGCTGGCCACCGGCTCGGAGACGTTGAGCAGGCTGTAGGCCGGCGCCCCGTCATAGTCCGGCCCGCCCCGCTTGCGCGGGGGCTCGGCCAGCCGCTTTTCGCCGGTGGGGCCGCCGCCTCGTTCGCCGGGAAAGCCGCCCTGCACCTGGGCCAGGCGCGGCAGCACCTCGGGCGCGATCTGCTGCTCGTAGCGCTGCAGCTCCAGCCCATCGATCACGCCGTCATGATTTTGGTCCACGATCTTGAAGAAGCGGGCGAAATCGGCGCGGAACTCGTCCTTGGTCAACTTGCCGTCGTGGTTGGCGTCGGCCTGGGCGAACCAGGCCCCCACCGGATAGGGCTTGCCCGGATCGGCGTGGAACGGCTCGCCGGCGGGGCTCAGGAACAGGGTCGCGCGCCCGGCCGCTTCGCGCGGGGCGGCGATCGCGGTTCCCGCGATGACCAGAAGGCCCAGGACGGCAAAGGCGGCGGCGACGACGGCAGGCGAGGCGAGGGTGGCGCGGTCGGACAAGCGAGGGGTCTCCCGGGAACCGAGCATAATGGGCAGGGCCGGAGCGGGAAGGCGAGCCCGAAAACGGCAACCGGGCAAAACCGTGGGCGTTGATCGACCACACCCCTGGCGGCCCCACGCCGCCGTAACCGGAGTTCCCGCGATGATGCGCACCCCGATTCTCGCAGGCGCCGCGGCCCTGGCCAGCCTCGTGGCCTTGCCTGCCGCCGCCCAGCCCGCCGATCCTAACTACCAGGCCCAGGTGCAGGACAACCAGGCCCGCCAGCAGCAGTATCAGGAGCAGCAACAGGCCTACGAGCAGAAGCAGCAGGCCTACGACGCCCAGCGCGACGCCTATGCCCGCCAGCGAGCCGGCTACCGCGAGCAGAAGGACGTGGCGGACGCCCAGCGCCAGCTCTGGCGGGAAGGCCTGGCGGCCTACGAGGCCCGCTACGGCCGAGGTTCCTACGACGAATACGCCCGGGCCCATCCGGACGTGACCGTGGTCACCCCGGCCGGCAAGGTGGAGCAGCGCGGCCGCACGACCATCATCGAGACCCCGCCTCCGCGCTGACCGCGCCGCTCGCCTTTCCATCCTGCCCAAGGAAAAGTCAGCGCGACAGGGCTTGCCCCGCGCGGCTTGGCAGGGGATAGGGCGGGGGCATGCGCTATCCGCTGGTCATCTTCGACTTCGACGGCACCCTCGCGGACTCCTTTCCGTGGGTTTTGAGGACCGTCGACGAGGTGGCTGACCGCTTCAAGTTCCGCCGCCTGCGCGAGGGCGAGATGGACGAATTGCGCTTCTGCGACGCCCGCGAGGTGATGAAGCGCCTGGGCGTGCCGCGCTGGAAGGTGCCGATGATCGCCCGCTACGTGCGCAACCGCATGGCCCAGGACGTCGAGCAGATCGGCCTGTTCCCCGGCGCCGGCGAGGTCATCGACCAGCTGGCCGACGCGGGCCTGACCATCGCCGTGGTCAGCGCCAACGGCGAGCCCACCATCCGCACCGTGCTCGGGTCCCACGCTCGGCACATCACCGCCATTGCCGGCGGCGTCTCCCTGTTCGGCAAGCGCGGCAAGCTGCTGCGCATGAGCCGGCTGACCGGCCTGGAGCCGCGCCAGGCCATCGTGATCGGCGACGAGTTGCGCGACCTCAACGCCGCCAAGGCCGCGCGGATGGACTTCGGCGCGGTGTCCTGGGGCCTGACCCGCCCGCAGTCGCTGGAGGCCGGCCAGCCCACGGCCGTGTTCCGCCAGATGTCAGACATTCCCAAGATGCTCCTGGGCGAGCCGCCCGCCACGAGCTGACCACCGGATGAGCACCGACAGCGACCTCGAAGCTTTGGCGGAGGAGGAACTGGCCCAGGCCCTGGCAATGGACTGGCGGCAATTGTCGCCGCTGGTTCCTTGGGGCGACACCTACGCCGGCATCTCGCCGGGCAACCTCTCGGTGCAGCTGTCGCGCAGCTACCTGTGGGCCGATCAGCCCGGCGGCGACATCCTGGTGGAAGTGCGCGTCTATCTCGACGAGGCGCACTATGACTACGGCGCGCGCAGGAGCGCCCTGATCAGGCGGCCGGGCGGCTGAACTATCGACAATCGGCGCAGCCGGGCGGACACTCTCGGCGATGTTGTCGCCGCGGGAGTGAGTTCATGCGTCGCGTGCTCTACGCCGTCACGGCCCTGGCCGGGCTCGCCGCCGCCGGCGGCGCCCACGCCGAGCGCATCTGCACGGCGGCGGCGCCCGATCCCGCCGTGTCGGTGGCCCTGACCTTCGGGGACGACGGCAAGGTGCGCGGGGGCGAGGTGCACTGGGCGGTGCCGGGTGATGCCCCGGGGCAGCCGTCGATGGTGCACATCGTCTATCCCCTGGACGGCGACCACGCCGGCGCGCGGCCCGCTTCGGTGATCACCCTCAACGCCGTGACCGGCAAGGAGATCACCCATTCGCCCACCGCCTCGGTGCAGATCGTGATCGACGGCATGGACATGGCCGTGCGCCCCTGGGACGAATACGGCCAGGCGGTCGAGCAGCTCAGCGCCCGGCAGCCGCCGGAGGGGCTGGCCAAGGCCACCCTGGTCGGCCCGGTGACCTTCACCCCCAGCTTCGACGACGGTCGGCGCGATACCGACTCGGTGCAGGCCCTGAGCCGCATCGGCAAGGGCGCCAACGTGTTGCAGGTGCGCCTGCTGGGCCAGGACGGCTCGGCCATGCAGGAGCACAGCTACCAGTTGGCGGCGATGACCGCGCCCGCCGCCCAGGACGTGCAGGCCGCCGTGGCCGCCGATATGAAGAAGGCCAGCGACCCGGCCTCCTGCCAGAGCTTCTGAGGATCCTAGAACAGCCCGAGCTTCGGGCCGACCCGTTCGAAGCCGGGCGGCAGGGCGAGGCCGAAGTCTTCCGTCAACACAGTGGCGAGGTCGTCGAGTGACGTCAGGATCCGCTCGACCGGCGGGAGGCCCTTCTCGCGCACGGTGTAGCGGGCGTCGAACAGCGCCAGGCGCCGATGCGGCTCGGCTCTCGCGGCGAGGAGATGCGCGGGGAAGGGCGAGGACGGATGGGTGGCCACGAACCAGTTGAGTGGCTCGTAGTCGACCGGCAGTTGCGGCGCGAGGTCGAAACGGTAGAGCGGCAGCCAATGGCCGCCGGCGTCGGCTTGCAGGTCGTAGGCGTCGCCGCTCGCCTCGATCAGGCGGAACGGCTCGTGCGGGGTGGGCTGCACGACGCCGGGCTCCAGGGCCAGGGGCGCGCTCATGGTGATCCCGCCGAAGCCGACGTCGGCCACGAACGGGCCCTCGGGCAGGCTGACCATCAGGGCCATGTGGCTCCGATGGCGCAGCGGCTCGTTCTCGGCCGCGCCCCAGAGCACGCGGGCAGCCAGGCCCCGGACCTCGAAGCCCATGGCCTCCAGCGCCGCCCAGAGCAGGAGATTGTGCTCGAAGCAGTAGCCTCCGCGCCCGCCGCGCACGAGCTTGGCCTGCAGCGACGCCAAATCCAGCGGTACGTCGTCGCCGATCAGGGGCGACAGGTTCTCGAAGGCGATCGCCGCCACGTGCAACCGGTGGACCTCGCCGAGGGCGGCGCGCGTCGGCTCGGCCGGGCCGCCATAGCCGATGCGGTGGAAATAGGCCGGAAGGTCGATGTCGAAGCGCGCCATGGGCGGAAATTGGGCCGGACGGGCCTCCGGTCAAGCCTGAGCGGCCGGCGCCGGCAAAGTCGTCTCGAAACCGTCGCGGACGCGTTGCCCCGGGCAGTCGCTTCGGCTATTGAAGGCCTCCGCCGCGCCGGGCCAAACCCGGTGATGCGCGATGGTGACGTGGCCGAGTGGCTGAAGGCAACGGTTTGCTAAATCGTCATACTCGAAAGGGTATCCAGGGTTCGAATCCCTGCGTCACCGCCATTTCCTCCTGACATGTCGAATCGGCCGGGCTCCATGGGCGATGCTCATGGCGTTCGCCTGCGGCTGGGAAGATGCCGAATCCTCACCTGGTCCATGGGCGACAAAAACAAAAGGCGAACTTTCAGTTGTGCCAAATTGGAGCTTTCGAAAGGCGCCGTCCTGGCGGACCCAGCTCTCCAGCGAATTCCGTCCGAATTCTCAAAGCCTTGCCGTTATCAACTGGCGTTTGAGTTCAAACGGTACTAAATATGTTAAGCGAAGCCCCGCGCTTCCGTGGGGTTTCCCTTTAAGGGAGTAGGCCATGCAAAAGGTGGCCCATCATCACCCGCGTACCTATGAAGTCATGGAAAAGGCCCAGGAGTGGGTGGGCAAGATCATGCTCGCCGCCGCCATCATCGGCGGTGGTGTGATCCTGTTCGGCACACTGCTCGGGACACAAGGACACGTCACCTGGTGACGACGCCCTGCTGACGGGGGGACAGGGCGCCGGTTCTTAGGCCGGCTTCGCCGCCAGGCGCTTGTCGAGGTAGGTTCCGACGCGCTGCTCCACGTCGCTGATGTTTTCGGCCCAGAAGTGGGTCGCGCCCTCGACCAGTTCGTAGTCGATGACGATGCCTTTCTGCGTGCGCAGCTTGGACACCACGCGCTCGACCTCGACCGGCGGGGTCACGTTGTCGGCCGAGCCGTGCAGGATCAGGCCCGAGGCGGGGCAGGGGGCCAGGAAGCTGAAATCATACATGTTGGTAGGCGGCGACACCGAGATGAAGCCGTCCGTCTCCGGCCGGCGCATCAGGAGCTGCATGCCGATCCAGGCGCCGAAGTCGAAGCCGGCCACCCAGCACTGCGAAGCGGTGGGGTTGGTGGTCTGAAGCCAGTCGAGCGCCGAGGCCGCATCGGCCAGTTCGCCCACGCCCGAATCGAATTCGCCCTGGCTGCGGCCCACGCCGCGGAAGTTGAACCGGAGCGTGGCGAAACCGCGCTTCATGAACAGGTGGAAGAGCTGCACCGGCACCGGGTTGTTCATATGGCCCATGGCCTTCGGATGGCCGTGCAGGATCAGGGCGATCGGGGCGGTGTCCTTCTTGCCCGGAGAATAACGCCCCTCGATCCGGCCGGCTGCTCCGGTCAGAACCACTTCAGGCATGTGTCCTCCACCTCGATCACGAAACCCGCGGTGCGACGGCTGGAATACTTGACCAGCCTACTCAGGTTTCTTACATCCCATCCGCCCTCTTGCCTCGTCATGGCGGGGCGGCGAAGGCGCGGTTTGTAACACAGGCCGCGCTCGATGCGCGTGATTTCTGCACGCGCCGGATTTTGGGGTCGAGAGCCGACGATGCGCCTGTCCAGCAAGGGACGTTACGCCGTGATGGCCATGGCCGATCTGGCGCGCCATTCCGCCGACCCACAGGTGCGCGCGGTGGCCCTGGCCGACATCGCCCACCGCCAGGACCTGTCGCTGCCCTATCTGGAGCAGCTGTTCACGCGCCTGCGCCGCGAAGGGCTGGTGGTCAGCCATCGGGGCCCTGGCGGCGGCTATCGCCTGGCGCGGCCGGCCAAGGAGCTGGCCGTGGCCGACATCGTCACGGCGGTGGACGAGCCGCTGGAGACCCTGCGCTGCAAGTCTAAGTCCACCGGCTGCATGCCCGGCGGGGCCCGCTGCCTGACCCACGACCTGTGGGCGGCGCTCGGCGAGCACATCCAGAGCTTCCTGGCCGGGGTGTCGCTGGAAGACGTGATCGAAGGGCGGCTCGGTCCGTCCAAGGCGGCCTGACATGACCGCCCGCTCCATCTACCTCGACTGGAACGCCACCGCCCTGGTGCGTCCCGAGGCGGCCGCGGCGGTCGCCCAGGCGCTGGCCATCGGCGGCAATCCCTCCTCCGTTCACGCGGCCGGCCGCGCCGCGCGGGGCGTGATGGAGCGCGCGCGGGCCCAGGTCGCCCAACTGATCGCCATGCCCGCCGGCAGCATCGTCTTCACCAGCGGCGCGGCCGAGGCCAACGCCCTGGCGATCATGAGCGCGGTGGCGGGCGGTTCTCGGCGGCTGATCATCGGCGCCATCGAGCACGAGACCGTGGTCGAGACGGCCAAGGCCTCCGGCGCGGCCGTGGAGGTGTTGCCCATCGATGCCCGCGGCGTGGCCGACCTCGATTGGCTCAAGGAGCGCCTGGCGCGCTGGGACGCCGCCGACGGCGCGCCGTTCCTGGCGCTGATGCTGGCCAACAACGAAAACGGGGTGATCCAGCCGGTGGCCGAGGCCGGGGCGATGGTGCGCGAGGCCGGCGGCCTGGTGCACGTCGACGCCGTCCAGGCCGCTGGCAAGATCCCGATCGACATGAAGGCGCTTCACGCCGACACCCTGGCGCTCACCGCCCACAAGCTGGGCGGGCCTGCGGGCTCAGGCGCCCTGGCTTTCGCTTCCCGCGCCCGCCTGGTGCGCCAGCTGCACGGCGGCGGGCAGGAACGGTCGGTGCGCGCGGGCACCGAGAACGTGTCGGGCATCGCCGGCTTCGGCGCGGCGGCCGAGGCGGCCCTGCGCGGCCTGTATCACGACCAATCGCCCTGGCGCGACGCGGCGGCCGAGCGGCTGAAGCGCGACGCCGGCGTCGTGGTGCTGGGCGAGGGCGCGCCGCGCCTGCGCCAGACCCTCAGCTTCTCCGCTCCCGGCTTCCCGTCCGACCTGCAGGTGATGCAGATGGACCTGGCCGGGGTGATGGTTTCGGCCGGCTCGGCCTGCTCGTCCGGCAAGGTCAAGGCCAGCCGCGTGGTCGAGGCCATGGGCCTGCCCGAGCTTTCCCCCTACGCCCTGCGCGTCTCGGGCGGCTGGTCGAGCACCGAGGCCGACTGGCAGGTTTTCACTGACGCGTGGCTCAAGGCCCACGCGAACCACCGGGCGCGCCACGCGGCGCAGCCGGCGGCTTAGGAGTATTTTCGTATGGCCGCGGTTCAGCAGACCGTCGAACAGGTCGCCGCCCTCGAAGGCGACAAGTACAAGCACGGCTTCGTCACCGACATCGACCAGGAGTTCGCCGAGAAGGGGCTGAACGCCGACACGGTGCGCTTCATCTCGGCCAAGAAGGACGAGCCCGAATGGATGCTCGAGCTGCGGCTGGACGCCTTCGAGCGCTGGCAGGCGATGGATGAGCCCACCTGGGCCAGGGTTCACTACCCGAAGATCGACTACCAGGACCTCTACTACTACGCCGCGCCGAAGAAGAAGGACGGGCCCAAGAGCCTCGACGAGGTCGATCCGGAGCTCCTGGCCACCTACGCCAAGCTCGGCATCCCCTTGAAGGAACAGGAAGTTCTGGCCGGCGTGCAGGGCGCGCCGCGCTATGCGGTGGACGCGGTGTTCGACAGTGTGTCGGTGGTGACCACGTTCAAGAAGGAGCTGGCCGAAGCCGGGGTGATCTTCTGCTCGATGTCGGAGGCCATCCGCGAGCACCCGGAGCTGGTGAAGACGTACCTGGGCTCGGTGGTGCCGACGTCGGACAACTATTTCGCTTGCCTGAACGCGGCGGTGTTTTCCGACGGCTCGTTCGTCTACGTGCCGCCGGGCGTGCGCTGCCCGATGGAGCTGTCGACCTATTTCCGCATCAATGCCGAGAACACCGGCCAGTTCGAGCGCACCCTGATCATCGCCGACAAGGGCGCCTACGTCTCCTACCTGGAAGGCTGCACGGCGCCCCAGCGCGACGAGAACCAGCTGCACGCCGCGGTGGTCGAACTGGTGGCGCTGGACGACGCCGAGATCAAATATTCCACCGTGCAGAACTGGTACCCCGGCGACGCCGAGGGCAAGGGCGGCATCTACAACTTCGTCACCAAGCGCGCCGACTGCCGGGGCGATCGCTCCAAGGTGTCGTGGACCCAGGTCGAGACCGGCTCGGCCATCACCTGGAAGTACCCGTCCTGCATCCTGCGCGGCGACCACAGCGTGGGCGAGTTCTACTCCATCGCCGTGACCAACGGCCGCCAGCAGGCCGACACCGGCACCAAGATGATCCACCTGGGCAAGGGCACCCGCTCGCGCATCATCGCCAAGGGCATCTCGGCCGGCCATTCCAGCTCGACCTACCGGGGTTTGGTCTCGGCGCACCAGAAGGCCCAGGGCGCGCGCAACTTCACCCAGTGCGACTCCTTGCTCATCGGCAAGCACTGCGCGGCCCACACCGTGCCCTACATCGAGGCCAAGACCGCCTCGGCCAAGTTCGAGCACGAGGCCACCACCACGCGCCTCAGCGAAGACCAGCTGTTCTACGCCATGCAGCGGGGCCTGGGGCAGGAGGACGCCGTGGCCCTGCTGGTCAACGGCTTCGTGCGCGAGGTGCTGCAGGAGCTGCCGATGGAGTTCGCCGTCGAGGCGCAGAAGCTCGTCGCCATTTCACTGGAAGGGAGCGTCGGCTGACGCCGTCCAGATTTAGAGAATGAATTCAATGCTTTCTATCAATAATCTACGGGTTTCCATCGGCGACAAGGAGATCATCAAGGGCTTGTCCCTCGAGGTCCCGGCGGGGCAGGTGCACGCCGTCATGGGGCCGAACGGGGCGGGCAAGTCGACGCTCAGCTACACCCTGGCCGGGCGCTCGGGCTACGAGGTGACCGAGGGCGAGGCGAGGCTCGACGGCGAGAACCTGCTGGGCCTGGAGCCCAACGAGCGGGCTGCCAGGGGCGTGTTCCTATCGTTCCAATATCCCCTGGAAATTCCGGGGGTTCCGAGCCTCACCTTCATCCGGTCCGCGCTCAACGCGCAGAAGAAGGCGAGGGGCGAAGACGAGGTCGCCGCGCCGGCCTTCCTCAAGCTCGCCCGCGAGGCGGCGGCCAAGCTGAAGATGGACTTCGACATGCTCAAGCGCCCGCTCAACGTCGGTTTCTCCGGCGGCGAGAAGAAGCGCATGGAGATTCTGCAGATGGCGATCCTGCAGCCGCGCCTGCTGATTCTCGACGAGACCGACTCGGGCCTCGACATCGACGCCCTGCGCATCGTCTCCGAAGGCGTCAACGCCATGCGCGCACCGGACCGCTCGATGCTGGTGATCACCCACTACCAGCGCCTGCTCGACTACATCAAACCGGACGTGGTGCACGTGCTGGTGGGCGGCCGCATCGTCGCTTCCGGCGGACCGGAACTGGCGCACGACCTCGAGAAGAACGGCTACGACCAGTATGTGAAGGCGGCCGCCGAATGAGCCTGATGAAGGCCTTGGCGACGCGCGACGCCTCGCTGCTGCCCGGTCGGCGCGACGAGGACTGGCGCTGGAGCGACCTGAAGGGCGTGCTGCGCGCGGTGCCGGGGCCGTCGCCCGCCGCCGAGGCGCCCGCCGCCCTGTCGGTGCTGCCCGAGCTTGCCGTCGACAACGAGATCGTGGTCGTGAACGGCCGGGCCGATGCGTTCGGCTTCCACGCCGTGGCCGGCCTGCCGCGCACCCTGCGCCTGCGCATCGTCTCCCGCGCCGACCAGACCGCGCACCAGGGCGTGCTGACGCTCGACATCGAGCCTGACGCCGAGCTGACCGTCATCGAGACCTATGAAGGCGAGGGCTCCGGTTACGTCTCGGACTTCGCCCTGGCCGTCAGCATCGGCGAGAACGCGAAGTTGGAGCGCATCGTGGTGCTCGACGAGCCGGCCGACGCCATCTCGATCAGCCAGAGCCAGGTCGAGCTGCGGCCCGGGGCTCAGTTCGCTCAGACCGTGCTCGCTTCCGGCGCCAAACTTCAGCGGCACGAGACCCATCTGCGCCATCCGGGCGGCGGCTCACAGGTGCGCCTGGACGGCCTCTATCTGCTGGGCGGCAAGCGCCACGCCGACCTGACCACCGTGGTCGGCCACGACGCCACCGACGGCGTCACCGTGCAGCTGACCAAGGGCCTGGCCAAGGATCAGGCGCGCGGGGTGTTTCAGGGCCGCATCGTGGTGGAGGAGGGCGCGGACCGCACCGACGCCCGCATGGGCCACCACGCCCTGCTGCTCAATGACGGGGCCGAGATCGACGCCAAGCCGGAGCTGGAGATCTACGCCGACGACGTGTCCTGCGCCCATGGCAACACCGTTGGATCGCTGGACGAGGACGCCCTGTTCTACATGCGCGCCCGCGGCATCCCCGACCCTGAGGCCCGCGCCCTGCTGATGGAGGCCTTCGTCGGCGAGGTGGTCGACCGCATCCGCCATGAGGGCGCCCGCGCCGCCGTCCACGCCTGGGTGTCGGAGAAGCTGAGGGCCCTGTCGTGAGCTTCATCAAGCCCATGTTCGACGTCGAGGCCGTCCGCGCCGAGTTTCCCGTCCTGACGCGAGAAGTCAACGGCAAGCCGTTGATCTATATGGACTCTGGCGCCTCGGCCCAGAAGCCGAAGGCGGTCATCGATGCGATGACCCAGGTGATGGAGTGCTCCTACGCCAACGTCCACCGCGGCCTGCACACCCTGGCCAACGAAACCACCGACGCCTACGAGCGGGCGCGCGAGAGCGTGCGCCGGTTCATCAACGCGCCAAGCATCAATGAAGTGGTGTTCACCAAGGGCGCCACAGAGGCGATCAACCTGGTGGCCGCGTCCTACGGCCTGTCGCTGAAGGCGGGGGACGAGATCGTGGTCTCGCAGATGGAGCACCACGCCAACATCGTTCCCTGGCACTTCCTGCGCGAGCGGCAAGGCATCGTGCTGCGGTTCGTCCCCGTGCTGGACGATGGCCGCCTCGACATGGACGCCTACCGGGCGATGCTCGGGCCGAAGACGAAGATGGTCGCGCTGACGCACATGTCCAACGTGCTCGGCACCATCAACCCGGTAGCGGAGATCATCGAGGCGGCCCACGCGGTCGGCGCGCCGGTCCTGCTCGACGGGGCCCAGGGCATCGTCCACACCCAGGTCGACGTGCAGGCGCTGGACGTCGATTTCTACGTCTTCTCCGGCCACAAGCTCTACGGCCCCACCGGCATCGGCGTGCTCTACGGCAAGGCCGAGCGCCTCGCCGCCCTGCCGCCTTACCAGGGCGGGGGCGAGATGATCGGGATGGTGACGGAGGAGGCGATCTCCTATGCCGACCCGCCGCACCGGTTCGAGGCCGGCACCCCGGCGATCATCGAGGCCATCGGTCTCGGCGCCGCCGTCGAATGGCTCGAAAAGCTCGACCGCAAGGCTGTCGCCGCCCACGAGCACGCAGTCTACCAGCGTGTGCGCCAGGGGCTGGAGGGCGCCAACTGGCTCACCGAGATCGGCCAGGCGGCCGGCAAGGGCGCGATCTTCTCGTTCGCCGTGGCGGGCGCCCACGCCCACGACATCGCCCAGATCCTCGACCGCTATGGGGTGGCGGTGCGCGCCGGCACCCATTGCGCCGAGCCGCTGATGCGCCGTTTCGGCCTGACGTCGAGCGCCAGGGCCTCCTTCGCCCTATATAATACCCTCGACGAGGCCGACTCGTTCGTTCAGGCCCTCATCAAAGCCCAAGGTTTCTTCTCGTGATGGACGACGTTTCCGCTACATCCGACCAGGCCGCCCTGGATGTGCTGACCGACAAGCTGATCGTTCAGCTGAAGACGGTGTTCGACCCGGAAATCCCGGTCGACATCTACGAGCTGGGCCTGATCTACAAGGTCGACGTGTCCGACACCCTCGACGTGGCCATCGACATGACCCTGACCGCTCCGGGCTGCCCCGTGGCCGGCGAGATGCCGGGCTGGGTGCAGGAGGCGGTGATGAAGGTCGACGGCGTGAAGTCGTGCGACGTGAACCTGGTGTTCGACCCGCCGTGGGACCCCTCGCGCATGTCCGACGAGGCCAAGCTGCAGCTCAACATGTTCTGAGGCTCAAGTATGGAATCCTCTCCTGCCGTCCAGTTCCGCCCCCGCCGCCCGCGCCCGCAGGTCGTCACCTTGACCGACGCGGCTGCCGAGCGCGTGCGTGAGATCATGGCCAAGGCCGACAAGCCCTACGCGGGCCTGCGTGTCGGGGTGAAGAACGGCGGCTGCGCGGGCCAGGAGTACATCCTCGAATACGCCGCAGAGCAGGGGCCGCTGGACGAGGTGGTCGAGGACAAGGGCGTCAAGATCCTGGTCGAGCCGGCCTCGGTCCTGTTCCTGCTGGGCTCGCAGATCGATTACGAAAGCTCCAAGCTCTCGTCCAAGTTCGTGTTCAGAAACCCCAACGAGACCGACGCCTGCGGCTGCGGCGAGAGCGTGACCATCATTCCGGTCAAGGACGACTGAGGTCCTCGACCGCTCGTCTGTCGGGTTTCCTACATAGGTGCAAAGCTTTGCGAGCTACCGGTTTTTTGAGTAGCAAGCTGATCTCATGCCCATAGCGGGAAAGACCTTCATCCGAACCTCGGTGGCGCTGGTGCTTGCCAGCGTCCTGGCGCTGCTCGCCATCGTGGCCACGTCGCTGGCCCTGGTCGAGGGCACGCGGTCGCGCACGGAAGACGTGGCGCGGGCCCAGGACACGCGCCTGCACGCCTATCGCCTGCTGAGCGTCGTGCAGGACGCGGAAACCGGTCAGCGGGGTTACCTGCTCACCGGCGATGCTTCGTATCTGCAACCCCACGAGACGGCGCAGCGAGAGCTGCCGGTCGAACTGGCGGCCCTGGAGGCTAGTGGGGTGAAGGACCGGATCGGTGTCCTGAAGACGGCGATCGACGGCAAGATGGCCGAGCTGCAGCATACCATCGACCTTGTCCGTGGTGGCCGGCAGGCCGAGGCGATGCAGATCGTGCGCGGCGGCCACGGCAAGGCCGTCATGGAGCAGATCCGCGCCGAAGTGGACCAGCTCACCAATTCCTCCAACGCCCGCGTCCAGGCGCGGCTGCTGAGCCTGCGCGACCAGGCCGAAACCCTGCGCCAGGTCAGCATCGGCGGCGGGGTGCTGATCATCCTGTTCGCCGCGGCGGCGGGCTGGACGGTGCTTCGCTACACCCGCGAACTGGTGGTGGCGCGGAACGAAACGGCCAAGCTGAACGCTGAACTGGAAGACCGCGTGCTCGCGCGCACCCGCGACCTGACCCGCGCCAACGACGAGATCCAGAAGTTCGCCTATATCGTGAGCCATGACCTGAGGGCCCCGCTAGTCAATGTGATGGGGTTCACCAGCGAACTGCAGGAAAGCCTGGGGACGCTGGAGGCTCATTTCGCCGAGACCGGCGGCGCGGAGGCGACCCCGAGCGCGAACGCGGCCAGGGCGGCGGTGAAGGACGACATTCCGGAGTCCATCGGCTTCATCCGCGCCTCCACCAGCAAGATGGACGGCCTGATCAACGCCATTCTGAAGCTGTCGCGCGAAGGCGGCCGGGTCCTGTCGCCGGAGGCGGTGAACCTAGAGGACCTGATCTCGCGCGCGTCCGACGCCGTCCGGCACCAGCTCGAGGAGCGGGGAGCGACCGTGTCGATCGAGGGGACGCTGCCCACCGTCACCTCGGACCGCCTCGCGCTGGAACAGGTGTTTGGCAACCTGATCGACAACGCCGTGAAATATCTGAAGCCCGGCCGGCCCGGCAGGATCGCCGTTCGCGCCCGCCCGGAGGCCAGCCGCGTGACGATCGAGGTCGAGGACAACGGCCGGGGCGTCGCGCCCCAGGATCACGAGCGGATCTTCGAGCTGTTCCGCCGCTCGGGCGTTCAGGACCAGAGGGGCGAAGGCATCGGCCTGGCCCACGTGCGCGCCCTGGTGCGCCGTCTGGGCGGAGACATCACCGTCGAGTCCACCCTCGGCGAAGGCAGCACGTTCAGGGTGCGCCTGCCGCGCACCCTGGTGGTTTCGGACAGGAGCGCGTCATGAGCAACGGAAAGCCGGTCTGCATCGTCATGATCGAGGATGACGAAGGCCACGCGCGCCTGATCGAGCGGAACATCCGCCGGGCCGGCGTGAACAACGAGATCGTGCCGTTCACCAACGGGACCGACGCCCTGAACTTCCTCCTCGGCGACGACGGCTCGGGCGCGGCCAGCGAGCACCGCCACCTGCTGATCCTGCTCGACCTCAACCTGCCGGACATGACCGGCATCGACATCCTGGAGAAGGTGAAGGGTAACCTGCACACGCGCCTGTCGCCGGTGGTCGTGCTCACCACCACCGACGACCAGCGGGAAATCCAGCGCTGCTACGATCTCGGCGCCAACGTCTACATCACCAAGCCGGTGGACTATGAGGGCTTCGCCAACGCCATCCGGCAGCTGGGCCTGTTCTTCTCCGTCATCCAGGTGCCCGAGATCGGCTGATGGCGCAGAGGCCGCGTGTTCTCTACATCGACGACGACGCGGCGCTGGCTCGGCTGGTAGCCAAGGCGCTCGATCGTGGCGGCTACGACATGGTCCACGCCCCGTCCGGGGCTGCGGGCCTGGAGCGGCTGTCGCGCGAGCCTTTCGACGCCGTGACGCTCGATCATCACATGCCCGGCGAGATCGGGCTCGACGTGCTCAAGCAGATCCGCGTCATGCCTGAAGCGCCGCCGGTGCTGTATGTCACCGGGTCCGAGCACAGCCAGGTGGCCGTGGCCGCGCTCAAAGCCGGGGCCGTGGACTACGTCTGGAAGGACGTGCAGGGCCATTTCCGCGAGCTGCTGGTCGAGGCCCTGGGCACGGCCCTGCGCCAGGAAGCCCTGCGCCGGGCCAAGGAAGCGGCCGACCACGCAGTGCGCGAGGCCCGCGACCGGGCCGAGCTGATGCTCCAAGAGGTGAACCACCGCGTCGCCAACTCCCTGGCCCTGGTGGCCGGCTTCGCCCACCTGCAGGCCGCGGCGATCCCCGATCCGGTGGTGCGCGGCGTGCTCGAGGACATGCAGGCGCGGATCAAGGCCATCGCCGGGGTCCACCGCCGCCTCTACACCTCGCAGAACATCGACCGTGTCGAGCTCGACGCCTACCTCGCCAGCCTCGTCGAGGACCTGGAGGCCTCCATGCGCGCCTCGGGACGCGACCTCAGGATCGACCTGCAGACCGATGCGGTGATCGTGCCGACCGACAAGGCGGTGTCGCTCGGCGTGATCGTCACCGAGCTGCTCACCAATGCCTACAAATACGCCTATCCGCCCGGGGTGCATGGCGAGGTGCGCGTGCGCCTCACCCAGGACGGCGACAAGGCCAGCCTCGTGATCGAGGACGATGGCGTCGGGTGGAACGGAGAGGGCCAGACCACCGGCACGGGCCTGGGGATGCGCGTGGTCAAGGCCATGGCCTCCAGCCTGCGCTCGAAGATCGAATACGACCCCGACTGGCGAGGCGCCCGCGCCAGCCTGGTCTTCACGCCATGACCGAGAGCGCTTCAGGCGAAAGTGTGAGCGGCTTCGCGGCTCGAACGCGCGCCAACACCATCAGGCTCTAGCTCGGCGTCTCGCCGGCCACCGTCACGCGGTAGAGCTCCCGCCGATAGCCCCAGTAATCGTTGAAGGCCTGGTGCACCACCTGGCGGTTGTCCCACAGGACCATCATGTCCACCTCCCAACGCAGGCGGCAGGTGAAGGCGGGCTGGGTCAGGTGGCGCACCAGGAATTCCAGGATCGGCGCGGACTCGTCCTCGCCCATGCCCTCCAGGCCCACGGCGTAGGTCTCGTCGACATAGAGCGCCTTCTTGCCGGTCGCCGGATGGGTGCGCACCAGGGGGTGCAGGTTGCCCTTGACCTTGCGCTGGATGTCCTCGGGCAGCTCGGCCAGGTCTCGGGTCTGCCCCAGGCGCCCGATCGGATTGTCGCGCGCTTCCGCCCCCTCCTGGGCGTTGCGCAGCACGTGCTGCATCGAGAACTGCACGCGCAGGGGATCGATCAGGCGCTTATAGGCCGGGCTCAGGGCGGCGTAGGCGAGGGCGGCGTTGCACCAGATGGTGTCGCCGCCATAGGGCGGGATCTGCACCGACCTCAGGCTGGTGATCGAAGGCGGCTGGGGCAGGAACGGCGAATCGGTGTGCCAGCCTCCACCGAAGATCGCCGTCGACTGGTCGTCGGCCTCCTTGATCAGGGGGTGCACGTTGCGGTGGCCGGCCACGCCGGAGGTATAGGCGTCCTCGGCGAAGGGGCCGAAGCGCAGGCTGAAGGCCTCGTGGTGGCCGTGGTCCATCTTCTGGCCGCGGAAGAAGATCATCTTGTGCCGGAACAGGGCGGCGCGGATCTCGGCGAACTGCTCGTCGGTGAGCCTGGCCAGGTCGACGCCGCCGATCTCCGCGCCCATGGCGGCCGCCAGCGGCAGCACCTCGATGTGGCGGGTGGGCCGGGCGCTGTTGTCGAACATGCCGGTTGGGTGAAGGCGCATGGCCGATTCCTCGCGGGCCGTTTCCTCGTCGCGGCTCTGCCGGCCGCTGCGGCGAAGGATAGGCGCTAGCCGCGAGCCTAGGGAAGGGCGATAAAGTCCTTGAACGGCGGTCCGATTGCCGCAAGTTGTATACAAGGCGCCTTCAGAGCGCGACCTTGGGAGGCCAGGATGGATTCTGCCGGAATCCGCGCGCGCTTCTGCGCTGCGCTGCTCGTGGGGGCGGCGTTGCTGCTCCATCCGGGCCTCGCTTCGGCCAAAGCCAAGAGCGCCGCGCCGCCGGTCGATTTCAGCGGCGTCTGGCTCAAGTCGTCGCCCGGCTTCCGCTACGCCGACAATCCGCCCTATCAGGACGCCGCGCGGAAGCGGTTCGACGCCGAGCGGCCGCAGGACGATCCGGGCGCGCGCTGCACCTATTCCAGCATGCCCCGCATCATGATCTCGCCCTATCCGCTGGAGATCGTGCAGAAGCGCGATCACCTGCTGGTGCTGTCGGAGTTCAACGGCGTCACCCGCCGCATCTGGCTGAACCGGCACGAGCACCAGGACATCATGGGCCCGACCTACCAGGGCGACTCCTACGGCGAATGGGACGGCAAGACCCTGGTGGTCCACACCACGGGCTTCAACGGCAAGAACTACCTGAACCCGTCGGGCGACCTGATGAGCGACGCCATGAGCGTGGTCGAGCGCTGGTCGATCGTGCGCGACAAGGGCGGCAAGCCGCAGCTGAAGATCGATTTCACCTTCGACGACCCCAAGGTCTACACCCGGCCCTGGTCGGGAACCCAGTCCTACGCTTGGCGGCCGGACATCGAGCTGCAGGAATCGGTCTGCAACGACAACAACCGGAACAATCCGGACAACCCGGGCCCGATGAACTTCACCTCCACCAAGGAGGCCGCACCCAACTATCCCATCAATTCGGCGGGGCGGTGAGCGATGGCCAGGCTTGGACTGAAACAGATCCTGGGCAGCCTGCTGGTCTTCATCCTGTTCGCGCCGATCGTGCTGGCCACCGGCTCGCCGGCCTTCCGTCTGGCCATTTACCAGAGCGAAGTGGCGGGCGTGCCGCTGTTCCCCGCCCTGGTGGTGGCGCTGCTCCTGGTCCTGATGGTCCTGGTGTGGGTCTTCTCGAGCACCGCCTTCTCGGAGGCCGACGCCCCGTTTTCCGACGCCAAGGGAGACGAGCGATGAGCAATGTCGCCGTCCCCATCTTCATCCTGGTGATCCTGGTCACCCTGGCGATCACCTGGTGGGCCTCGCGCCGGGCGCGCTCCCAGGCCGACTACTACGCCGCGGGAGGCAAGATCACCGGATTGCAGAACGGCCTGGCCATCGCCGGCGACTTCATGTCGGCGACCACCTTCCTGGGCATGACCGGCATGTTCTTCCAGACCGGCGTCGACCCCACGGCCATCTACTACCTGTGCCCGCTGGTGGGCATGTCGCTGATGATGCTGCTGGTGGCCGCCCCCTTGCGCCGGGCCGGCAAGTTCACCCTGGGCGACGTCATGGCCCGCCGCTCCGGCAGCCCGTCGCTGCGGCTGTTCGCGGGGGTGTCGACCATCACCATCTCGGTCATCTACCTGGTCGGCCAACTGGTGGGGGCAGGGGCGCTGATCTCCCTGCTGTTCGGCCTGAACTACGGGATTTCGGTGATCCTGGTGGGCCTCTTGATGACCATCTACGTGGCCGGCGGCGGCATGCTGGCGGCTACCTGGGTGCAGATCGTCAAGGCGGTGATGCTGATCGTCATCGTCGCCGTGATCGGGGTGATGTGCGTGGCCAAGGCGGGGGGTATCGGCGCGGTCTACGCCCAGGCCGCCCAGGCCCATCCGCTCGGCGCCGCCGGCCTGTTCGTCCCCGGCGCCGGCAAGACCGACATGTTTTCGGCCGTGTCGCTGGCCTTCGGCACCAGCGTCGGCCTGATGGGCCTGCCGCACCTGCTGATCCGCTTTTTCACCGTGCCCGACGTCAAGGCGGCCAAGCGCTCGGCGGTGGCGGCCACCGCGATCATCGGCGGGGTGTTCGTGGTCATGTTCGGCATCGTCGGCCCGGCGGCCGTGGCCTTCATGCGCGCCGACCCCGCCTTCGTCGGCAAGGGGGGCATGGTGGTCGGCGGGCCCAACATGGTGGCTATCCAGCTGGCCAAGGCGCTCGGCGGCTCGCTGATGATGGGCGTCACCTCGGCGGTGGCTTTCGCCACCATCCTGGCGGTGGTCTCGGGCCTGGTCATGGCCACGGCGTCGGCCGCCAGCCACGACATCTACGCCGCGCTCAAGGGGCGGCGGGACGAGAAGCGCGAGCTCATGGTGTTCCGCCTGGCGGCGGCGGGAGCCGGCGTCGTGGCCATCCTCCTCGCCTTCGCCTTCCAGCAGCAGAACGTGGCCTTCATGACCGCCCTGGCAATGGGCGTGGCGTGCAGCGCCAACGTGCCGGTGGTGCTGCTGACCCTCTACTGGCGCGGCCTGACGGTCGCCGGGGCGCTCAGCGGGGGTGTGTTCGGCCTGGTCAGTTCGGTGGTGCTGATCGTGCTCGGGCCCGCGGTGTGGGTGAAGGTCCTGCACCACGCCGCGCCGATTTTCCCGTCGGACTATCCGGGGCTGCTGGTGATGCCGGCGGCCTTCGTCGTGACGGTCGCGGTTTCGCTGGCCACAAGGAGCAACGCCGGCGCGGCCGCGGCCCAGCCGGCGCAGTGACCGCGTATCATGCGGTCAACCGGCCGCCGGGCGATGGCGCGGCCAAGGCTCAGGCCGCTTCGACGAGCGCCTTGCCGGCGTTGGTCAGGCGGTTGCGGCCGCCGTGCTTGGAGGCGTAGAGGGCTGAATCGGCTCGCTCGATGAAGTCCGCGAGGCTTTCGTTGTGCTTCATCTCGGCCAGGCCGATGGACACGGTGATCGAGCCCAGTTCCTCGTTGGTCGAACGCCGGCGCAGGCTGCGCGAGGCGATCTCCTCGAGCACCTCCTGCATCAGGGCCTGCACCTGACCGGCGCTTTCGCCCGGGAAGATCATGGCGAATTCCTCGCCGCCGTAGCGGGCGGCGAAGCGGGGCTCCTCGTCACAGACGCGGCCCAGCACGCTGGAGACGTAGCGCAGCACCTGATCGCCGGTCTGGTGGCCCCAGGTGTCGTTGAAGCGCTTGAAATGGTCGATGTCGAGCACGGCCAGGGAGGTGGGCTTGCCGGTACTCTCGCTCAGGACGGCGGCCTGCTCCAGGGCGTCGTTGAAGGCCTTGCGGTTGCCGAGGCCGGTCAGGGCGTCGGTCACCGCGTCGCGGCGCACCTCGGCCAGGTGGTCGCGCAGCTTGGCCATCTCGGTGGTGGATTCTTCGAGCTGCCGCTGCAACTGGCGGGTCTGGCTTTCGGCCTTGCGGGTGGCGTCGGTCAGGCCGGCCACCAGCTTGCGCAGCTCGCCCGGGGCGGCGGTCTGCAGTTCGGCGCCTGCGTCGGCCAGGGTTTCGCCATAGGCTTCGGTGGACAGATGCGCGGCCTTGATCGCCTTGGACACCATGTCCAGTTCGCGGCTCAACTGGTCGCCGGCGTCCTTCAAGGCGCCGCTCAGGTTCGCCCGCGGCAGGAAGCGCACGGCCAGCGCCTCGCACACGGTGTCGGTGAAGGTTTCGCCGGAAGAGGCCAGGCGGTCGATCTCCCGCGCCAGGTTGGACGAGGGATCGCCGACGTAGGACAGCCAGATCTCGTAGTTCTGGGGCGTCGGCCAGACCTTGTGCTGGATCATCATGTCCAGCGCCTTGCGCGCCATGCGGTAGCTGTCCGGCCCGCGCATCGCTGCTTCAAACTCGGCGGTATGTGCCACCCGACGTCCCCCCGGCCTAGGCTCGAATTGGCCAACTGGCTATGTTTTGGCGGGCACACCTAAAATTCAAGTTAAAGGCAAGCTTATCCGGCGCTTTTGCTAGGCCGGCGTACTCGCTTTGTAGGAGAAATGAACGCCAGGGCGAACTCGGCCGTTCAGTCGTCCGATTTGGCGGGGGGGAGGCGGGGGGGCGCCCGCATCAGGAAGGCCGGGGTATCCGACCCGAAGCCGACCACGCCCCGTTCATCGTCGCGATCGCGGTCGCGGTCGCGCCCACGGCGAGGCTCCGACCGGGCTTCGGCTTCGCCTCGCGCCGGACGGGCCTGTTCGGAGCGGGCCTGTTCGGGGCGAGCCCGCTCGGGGCGAGTCCGTTCGGATTGGGCCTGTTCGGCATGAACCGGTTCGGGCCGGGCGGGCTCGGAGCGGGCTTCCCTCGGCGGCCTGGCCTCCCGGGGCTCTCTCTGGTCCCTGGGCTCGCGGGCGGGCCTGGGCTCGCGGCGCGGCCGGTCCTCGGCGGCGGGGGCGGCGGGCGTGGCTTCCACGCCAGCTTCCGGTGCGGCGTCCCGGCGAGGGCGGCCGCGGCTGCGGTCACGATCGCGGTCACGGCCGCCTTCGCGTCGGCCGCGGCTTTCGCGGGGTTCGCTCTTGATCGAGGCGAAGTCGATGCCCTCGAGCGTCAGTTCGTTGGGCGCCTTGCCGATCAGCTTGAGCACCTTGTCCAGGCCCTTGGAGTCGGCCTGGGTGACGATCATGAAGGTCTGGCCGGTCTTGCCGGCGCGGCCGGTGCGGCCGATCCGGTGCACATAGTCGTCGGCGTGGTGCGGCACGTCATAGTTGAACACGTGGCTGACGTCGGGGATGTCGAGGCCCCGCGCGGCCACGTCCGAGGCCACCAGCAGGCGCAGGGCGCCCGAGCGGAAATCGGCCAGGGTCTTCATCCGCAGGCTCTGCTCGGGTCCCCGTGGATCGGCGCGGCGTCGAGCCCATGCACCTTCAGTGACTTGGCGACGACGTCGACTTCGCTCTTGCGGTTGCAGAAGACGATGCCGTTCTTCACGTCCGCCCGGTCGATCAGCGCCCGCAGCGCCGTGCGCTTGGCCTTTGGATCGGTGGACGGGATGCGCACCAGGTACTGGGTGATGTTCTCGGCCGTGGTCGCCGGGCGGCTGGCCTCGATCCGTTGGGGATCGCGCAGGAACTGGGTGGTCAGCCGGGTGATCTCGGGCGGCATGGTGGCCGAGAAGAACAGGGTCTGCTTGCCGGCCGGAGTGAGTTTGAAGATGCGCTCGATGTCGGGGATGAAACCCATGTCGAGCATGCGGTCGGCCTCGTCGACCACCATGATCTGCACGCCGGTGAGCAGCAGCTTGCCGCGCTCGAAATGGTCGAGCAGACGACCGGGGGTGGCGATCAGCACGTCGACGCCGCGGTCGAGCTTACGCTCCTGGTCGGCGAAGGACACCCCGCCGATCAGCAGGGCCCAGTCGAGTTTGCGGCCCTTGGCGTATTTCTCGAAGGAGGCGGCCACCTGGTCGGCCAGTTCGCGCGTCGGCGCGACCACCAGCGAGCGGGGCATGCGGGCCTTGGAGCGGCCGGCCGCCAGCCGGTCGATCATGGGCAGGGTGAAGGCGGCGGTCTTGCCGGTGCCCGTCTGGGCTATGCCGAGCACATCGCGGCCGGACAGGGCGACGGGGATGGCTTGGGCCTGGATCGGCGTGGGGGTTTCGTAGCCCGCGTCGGTAACGGCCTTGAGGACTTCGGGGCTGAGCCCCAGGTCTGAGAAGCTGGTCATGTCCTGATAATCAAGCCGGAAGGGCCGCGGCGGAATCGCCAAGATAGAGCGGTCCAACGTCCGGCGAACGCGCGCGAACATAGGTGTTGGCGGTGTCTTGTCAACGCGGTGGATCGGCGGGAGGGGCCTGTCCTTGCGGTTTGTTTGCCCGAACGAGGATCGCCGGCCGGTTAAGCTTGGTGGGAATGCCGAGGCTGGAGGTCACGGGAGCGGGCCGTAGCGGACGGTCGCCGGGCCCAGTTCGGCGTCGGCGGCGGAGTCCACGCTGGCGGCCTGGGCGCCGAGCGTGATCTCGAAGGTCTGGTAGCCGTGGCCGCCGTGCTCGCGGCTGGCCTCGATGTGCACGGTGTAGCGGCCCTGGGGCGAGGACTGGCCCTTGTCGTCGCGGCCGTCCCACGCCAGGGAATAGCGGCCCGGCCGGCGGGTCGGCTTGGCCATGGCGTCCAAGCCCCGGCCCATGGTGCGGCCAACGCGGCGCCACCAGATGAAGTTCTCGTCGACGAAGCGCGCGTCCGAGCCCATGACCGCCAGGGTGCGCACCGGCGTCCCGTTCGCGTCGGTGATCCACACCACCACATAGGGCGGTTGGGCCCGGCCGTTGCGCTGGCGAGGCACCTCGTAGTCGACGGTCACCTGGAAGCCCGCCGGCCACGCCGAGGGCGCCTGGGCCAGGAACAGGCGCGGTTCGGTCAGGGCCGTCCAGCCCGCGGAGGCGTGGCGACGTCCCTCCGCATCGATCACCATCGCCTCGAAGCCATCGAGCCCGTGGACCAGGGCCAGGCCTTCCACCGGCGTCATGGCGCAGAGGGCGGTGGACAGGGCGTCGGCGTCGGCCGCGGTCGGGGCGAAGGCGGCGGCCGAGACCAGGCTCGGCGTCCCGTCGCGACCGAGCACGTGCGGGCCGCGCAGGCCCGGACCGCTGAACGCCATCGCCCCGTCCGAAAGGCGCAGGACCGCGGCCGGATCGGCGTTGTCCTGCAGCCGCACAGGATCGGCCACCCCGACGCGCCAGCCGTCGCCCGAGGGCGAGCGGCCCCACACCCGCAGGTCGCCGCCGATGTCGAGCATCAGGCCCTCCACGCCCGGGGTGCGCCGCGACGCTTCCAGCGCGCGGTCGATCACGTGGCCCTTGGCGATGCCGTCGAGGTCCAGGCGCCCGGTCCTGCGAGCGTCGAAGGCGCCGCCGGTCAGTGCCCACCAGCGGTCGGCCACCGCCACGACCGCGTCCAGTTCATCGGACGCCGCGTCCTGCGAGAGCAGGCTGTCCGGCCGCCAGCGGCTCAGCACCGCGTCCAGGCGCTCGATCTCGCCCCGCGCCGTCCGCGCCGCCTGGAGGGCCACCGCCGGGTCGGCCGTCACCACCGCCAGGTCCAGGGAAGCGCCCAGGACGTGGGGCTGGTGCAGGCGCCAGACCTGAACCTGGGCGTGGGCCGCAACGGGAGCCCATGCGGCGCCGGCCGCCATCAACGCCCGCCAGGCGAAGGGACTCACCAGGGATGCTCGGAGACTTGGGTCGGATCAGGCTGGCCCAGCAGCCGGGCCTTGGCGCGCAGGGCCTTGGGGTATTTCGGGTCCGCCTTCAGCTCCGCGTCGAAGTCGGCCAGGGCGGCGTCGTTCTCCTTGAGCCGCTGGTGCGCCTGGCCTCGGTCTGTGAGCACGCCGACGAGGTCGGGCTTCAGCGACAGAGCCTGGGTGTAGTCGGCGATCGCCTCCTGGAAGTGGCGCTCGTGGACGTAGAGATCGCCGCGCGAGGACAGCACTAGGGCCTTGAAGCCCTTGTCGAGAGAGAGGGAGAGCGCTTCGTCGTAGTCGGCGAGGGCCTCGGGGTCGCGGGCGTAGCGGGCGTAGGCTTCGGCGCGGTCGAACAGGGCCGAGGCGCGGGCGGCGGAATCCTTGCCGGCCTCAGCGACGGCCTGGCTGTAGAGGGCGAAGGCCTTGGCGTAGTCGTCGTTGTCCAGGGCCGCCTCGGCGTCCGCCGCCGGGCCCGCGCGCGCGGCGCCCGCGAGGCAGGCCAACACTCCGACCAGAGCCAGGACCCGTTTCATGGCCGCTTCCTTCCCTGAAGGCAGCCTAGGCCCTCTTGGGTTCAGAGGTCCAGATCGTCCGCCGCGAACTCGGCGTTCTCCTGGATGAAGCGGAAGCGCAGCTCGGGCTTGCGGCCCATCAGGGTCTCCACCAGCGAGGCCACCGCTTCCTCGGACCGCGGCAAGGTCACCCGCGCCAGGGTGCGGGTGGACGGGTCCATGGTGGTTTCCTTGAGCTGGGCCGGCATCATCTCGCCCAGGCCCTTGAAGCGGCCGATCTCCGGCTTCTTGCCCTTGAACTCGCCCGCCAGGAGCTCGTCCTTGTGGGCGTCGTCGCGGGCGTAGATGGTCTTGCCGCCGTGGCTCAGGCGATAGAGCGGGGGCAGGGCGAGGTACAGTTTCCCGCTCCTGACCATCTGCGGCATGGTCCGATAGAAGAACGTGATCAGGAGCGAAGCGATGTGGGCGCCGTCCACGTCGGCGTCGGTCATGATGACGATGCGGTCGTAGCGCAGGTCCTCATCGCGGAAGCGCGAGCCGCCCTGGACGCCCAGCGCCAGCATCAGGTCCGACAGCTCCTTGTTCTGGTCCGCCTTCTCGCCCGAGGCAGAGGCCACGTTGAGGATCTTGCCGCGCAGGGGCAGGATCGCCTGGTTGCGGCGGTTGCGCGCCTGCTTGGCCGAGCCGCCGGCCGAGTCGCCCTCGACGATGAACAGCTCCGCGCCGTCGGAGGAGGAATTCGAGCAGTCGGCCAGCTTGCCGGGCAGGCGCAGCTTGCGCGTGGCCGAGGCCCGGGCGACCTCCTTGTCCTTGCGCTTCTTCAGCCGCTCCTCGGCCCGCTCGACCACGAATTCCAGGAGGGCGGAGGCCGACTTGGGCGCGGCGGTCAGCCAGTGGTCGAAGGGGTCGCGCAGGGCGTTCTCGACCAGGCGCTGGGCGTCCGACGACGACAGCCGCTCCTTGGTCTGGCCCTGGAACTCGGGATTGCGGATGAACACCGAGATCAGGCTGCCGGCCTGGGCCACCACGTCTTCCGCGGTGATGATGCCGCCGCGCTTCTCGCCGCTCAGTTCGGCGTAGGCCTTGAGGCCCTTGGTCAGGGCCGCGCGGAAGCCCGCCTCGTGCGTGCCGCCCTCGGGCGTGGGCACGGTGTTGCAGTAGGACTGCATGAAGCCGTCGGCTTCGCCGAAGCCGGCGGGGGTCCAGGTCACGGCCCACTCCACCGCGCCGCCCTCGCCGGGGCGCTCGATGCGGCCCGAGAAGGCGTCCGGCGTGACCGTCTCGACCCCCTGGGTGCGCTCGGCCAGATAGTCGGCGAGGCCGTTGGGGAAGTGGAACACCGCCTGTTCGGGCGTGGCGTCGTGGATGCGCTCCTTGGCGCAGGTCCAGCGGATCTCGACGCCGCGGAACAGATAGGCCTTGGAGCGGGCCATGCGCATCAGCCGCGCCGGCTTGAACGCGACGCCTTCGCCGAAGATCAACTCGTCCGGCAGGAAGGTGATGGCCGTGCCGCGCTTCTTCGACGGGCCGAGCTTCTCCAGCGGGCCTTGCGGCTTGCCGCGCGAGAAGCTCTGCTTCCACTCGAAGCCGCCCAGCCACACCCGCACGTCCAGCCGCTCGGACAGGGCGTTGACCACCGAGGCGCCGACGCCGTGCAGGCCGCCGGAGGTCTGGTAGGCGCCTTCCTTGAACTTACCGCCCGAGTGCAGCACGGTCATGATGACCTCGAGCGCCGACTTGCCCGGATATTTCGGATGCGGGTCGATGGGGATGCCGCGGCCATCGTCGCGCACGGTCAGCGAGCCGTCGGCGTCGAGCCGCACGTCGATCACCTTGGCGTGGCCGGCCACGGCCTCGTCCATCGAGTTGTCCAGCACCTCGGCGAACAGGTGGTGCAGGGCGCGCTCGTCGGTGCCGCCGATGTACATGCCGGGCCGCTTGCGCACGGGCTCCAGGCCCTCGAGCACCTCGATGTCCTTGGCCGAATAGCTGCCGGCCGGGGCCGCGGGCGAGGGCTCGGTGGCCTTCACGGGCGCATGGCCGACCAGCGCCTGGGCGGCGGGCAGGGGCGCGGCCGGCGGCGGGGCGAGGGCGTCGTCTCCGAAGAGGTCGCCGAGAGGAGGTTGAGGGTTAGCCTTGGCCATCGCGGAAATCTGGAACGATTCGGAGGACAGGCGGTATGCGGCCGCTGCCGCCTTGGATCAACCACATTGCCGCGACATGGCAGCCGATGGACGCCGGGCGCCCCCGGCGCTAGGTTCCGGCCGCCGCCGAGAAGCCCCGCGCGGGGCGATGTGCGAAAGACGCTTTCGATGATCCGCAGACTGGCCGCCGGCGCGGCCGTTTCCGCCCTGCTCCTGACCCCCGTCCTCCTGGCCCCCGCCGCCCGCGCCGCAGGGGCGCCGGCGCCGTCCGTCGCGGCCATCGCGCCCGAGGACGCCACCGTGGCCGTGGACTCCGGAAACGAGGACCAGGCCTTCCTCTACGGCTCGTACCTGCGGCCCCTGAACAAGAACAACTATCCGGCGGTGCTGATCCTGCCGGAGGCCGGGGCGGACCGGAACGGCAACGCCATCGACCAGGAGGTCAAGCCCGACACCTACCGCGAGCTGGCCGAGGCCCTGGCGGACAAGGGCATCGCCTCGGTGCGCATCGACAAGCGCGGGGTGGGGCAGAGCGCCAAGGCCATCTCCCGCGAGGAGGACCTGCGCTTCGAGACCTATGTCGACGACGCGGTCACCTGGATCAAGTTCCTGCAGGCCCAGCCGCACGTGGGCTGCGTGGCGGTGTACGGCCATTCCGAAAGCGCCCTGGTGGCGGCCCTGGCGGCCAAGAAGGTCAAGGTCTGCGCCATCATCGAGGCCGCCGGCGCCAGCCGGCCGTTCGCCGCGGTGCTGGCCGCCCAGCTGAAGACCGCCTTCCAGGCCAACCGCTTCACCAAGGAAGACTACGACGAGGCGGTCAGGATCCTGGACCAGCTGACCGCCGGCAAGCCGGTGGCGGCCCCGCCCAAGAAGCTCGATCCGCTGTTCCGCCCGAGCGTGCAGCCCTATCTGATGTCGTGGCTGAACCTGAACCCGGTCGAGGCGCTGAAGACCAACACCCCGGTGCTGATCCTGCAGGGCTCCGGCGACTTCGAGCTGACCGCCGACGACCCGCGCCGGCTGTCCGCGTCGCCCAAGAACGTGCGGGTGGTGATGGTGCCGGGCGCCGACCACGACCTGAAGATCAGGGTGGCGACCACCGGCAAGGCGACCGCCGACCAGGCCCGCCTGCTCGCGCCCCAGGTGGCCGCGTCGATCCAGACCTTCCTCGACAGCCTGCGCTGGCCCTAGGGGCGATGTCAGGCGGGCGCGGCGGCGGGCGCCCGAGGCGGTCCCGTCCCGCGTTCCGCTTCGTCCGGCGGCTGCGGATGGCGGCGGGGGCGGGGCGGATCGCCCAGCCACTGCACGTCCCAGCGAGGCCCGGGACCGCGGTTCGGCGGCGGCAGGCGTTCGTCGTCCGCGTCGAACAGGCTCAGGGCCCGCTCCACTCGGTCCGGCGCCAACTGCAGGTCGTTGCAAATCAGGGCGACGATCTGGCCCATCGGCAGCAGGTCGAAATGGTCCTCCTCGCCGAGGCGTTCGGCGCCCTCCGCCATCAGCCGCTCGACGGTCTCCGCGTCGCCGCCGTGTTCGTCCCGCACCAAGCGCTCAATGTGACCCTGCGCCCGCGCCATGCGCGCCTCCCGGCAGACCGGCGCGGCCCCAAGGCCCTCGCGGCCCCTGGCGGGGCCCTCCGTCAGCCGGGTCTGCAGCATGAGGGTGAGGCGCACGGTGCGCGCGGCGCGGGACAGGGCGAGGGTGAGATCGCCGCCGCCGCGGGCCGCGCCCGGGTCCCCGGCCGACAGGTTCTCGGCCGCCTGGCGGCCGACCGAGCGCGCCACCTCCATGGCGATCTCCGCCAACTCGGCCAGCATGGCCAACTGCCGCTCACGCAGCGTGGAGCCAGCCTCGGCGGTCTGGGCGGGTAGGGAAGGGGCGGTGGCGGCCATTGAGAACAAATAGTGAACTGATAGTCGACAATTGTCAAGGTTTCTGAGCGGCCACGCGGCTGGCGTCTTGTCTCGTTTAGAGGACGGGCGCTAGTCGGAGGCTGGAGTTGCCGCTTCGCGCCATAACCGAACTTGGCTTCGCTCCAGAAACTGGACGTTCGACGGCGCTAGACGATCACAAGCCCATGCAAGATCGCCTGGGCGTGCTGCTTCGCCAGAGCTGACAGATCCGGTAGCGGCACGTCGGTCTGACTAAACACCTCGCGGAACACGACGCCGGCCAAGATGGGTCCCACGATCGAGAACGCGTAGAGCTTGGGGTCCCCGATCCTAATCTCGCTTCGCGCCTGCGCCCGCGCGATAGCTGCAGTGATCACCCCGAGCACCTTTCCCAGCACCTCGTCGTGCCAGACCTGGGCCAGGTCTGGAAAAGTGCGGGCTTCGGCGATGAGCAGGCGGATCACCGCCGCCGCCCGGCTTTGGCCGGTCAGCGCGGCCTGGTCGAGCAGGAGCGGGATGAGAGTCGTCAGCGGCAGTTCGAGATCGCTGCCCGCGCCATCAAGCCGTTCGAGATGAGCCGCAAGGATGGCCTGTGCGACCGCCCGGAACAGGTCTTCCTTAGTCGGGAAATAGACGAAGACTGTCCCCTTGGCGACGCCAGCCCGGCGGGCGACCTCCTCAAGCTTGGCCGCCCCGTAGCCTCGCTCGGCGAACACGTCCATGGCGGCCGCGACGATCTCGCTGGGCCGGGCTTCCTTGCGGCGGCGGCGGGGACCCGTGGTGGTTCTGTTCGTCGTCATCGGCTCGCATCCTACCGTTGCTCACCCGTCGATTTACAGCGTT
>DASYBX010000119.1:0-12669 GCA_036500495.1 Caulobacteraceae bacterium | reverse complement strand
CTTCGCTGGACTCCACCAGCCGCACCGCCCTGAACGAAGACTTCAAGTCCCTGCGCGACCAGATCACCAAGGTCGTGTCGAACGCCGACTTCAACGGCGTCAACATGGTCAAGTCGGGCGGCACCACCGTCTACGCCCTGGCCAACGACACCGGCACGACCCGGATGACCGTGGCGGCCGAGGACCTGTCGCTGGGCGGCGCCAACATCAGCCTGTCCGCCACCGCCTCGTTCAACTCGGCGACCACGGCGAGCGCCTTCATCGGCTCCATCGACTCCGACCTGACCCGGGTGAACACCGCCCTGACCAAGCTCGGCACCGGCTCCAACGCCTTGGCCGACCACCTGAAGTTCGTGAAGACCCTCCAGGACAGCCTGACTACGGGCATCTCCAACCTGGTGGACGCCGACATGGCTTCCGAAAGCGCCACCCTGCAGGCCCTGCAAACCAAGCAGCAACTCGGCATCCAGGCGCTGTCGATCGCCAACCAGTCGACCAGCAGCATGCTCAGCCTCTTCCGCTAATCGCGGCCGCGAGAGGGGCGGCGGGGCCTCGATCAAGTCCGGCCTTCGGGCTTGATCGGCGCCTTCGAGGATCGGCCGGTTCCCAAGGGAACAGGCCAGGCCCTCCGCCGCCCTCCGCCTGATCGGAGGCGCCGGGCCTGATCCCCGGCGAAGACGGACATGAGCAGCAGCAACCTTTCCATCACCACGGCCAGCGAAGGCCTGGGGCAGGACGGAGGCGGGCACTCGCCCGCCTACCAGCCCCACCGTCGCCCGGCCGAGCCGGCCCCGGCCCCCGAAACGCCGATCCCGGCGGCCGATCCCGGCCAGCGCCTCGTCATCGAGGAGACCGATGGCGGCTTGGTCTACACGGTCATCGACCGCGCCTCCGGCGCCGTGGTGGCCAGGACGTCCCGGGAAGAGGTCAGCCGCATGGGGGCCCAGCCGGACTACGCGGCCGGCGCCCTGATCCGGGCCAAGGCCTGAAGTGAATTTCGAGTTTGTGTGTGTGTCTGAATGGTGTGAGAGCCCGAAGGGGCGGGGCCCGATCCTCAGGGAGCGGGACCCGCCCCAGGGTTCTTTTTTGTTTGCATTTTTGTTGGCGCTATCGGCTAGCGCCTACTTGAGCGCCGCCCGTTTGTTTGCGCTATCGGCTAGCGCCGCCCGACGGGTCGAATTTGGCGCGATATCCGAAAAGTTATGGTTAATCGAGCGGTAACCACGTCTGCCTAGCCTATCCTCCCGGGACGCCAAATGCGTCGGCCGCGATTCGCCGCGGCCAGTGGAGAAGGCATCATGACGATCAGCGTTCAGAACAACTCGGCGGCCATGACCGCCCTGCAGAACCTGAACCGCACCACCGACCAGCTCGCCAATGTCCAGCAGGAGATCTCCACCACCCTGGCGGTGGCGCAGCCCAAGGACAACCCGGCGGTGTGGGCTACCGCCCAGGGTCAGAAGGTCGACATCGATGGTCTGGCCGCGGTCACCCAGAGCCTGAACCGCGCCTCGTCCATTTCCGACGTGGCCCTGTCGTCCGGCCAGAACGTGATCGACCTGCTCAATCAGATGAAGCAGGACGCTCTTTCGGCCTCCGATCCCCAGCTCGACTCCACCGCGCGCCAGGCATTCAGCACCGATTTCACCGGCCTGCTCCAGCGCATCAACACCACCCTGTCGAACGCCTCGTTCGACGGCGCCAATCTGCTCGACGGTTCCGGCGGCGACCTGCGCTTCCTGGCCACGGCCGACGCCACGCAGGTGGTGACCCTGCCGGCCCAGAACATGTCGCTGGGCGGCGGCATCATCACCGTGTCCTCGACCGCCACCATCTCCACCACCCAGGCCGCCTCGGCGATGATGTCGCAGATCGACGCCTCGATCTCCAACGTCACCTCGGCTCTGGCCAACATCGGCGACCAGGCCAAGCTGGTCAGCTCGCACAGCACCCTGGTGCAGAACCTGTCCAACGTGCTGTCCCAGGGCATGGGCGACCTGATCAACGCCGACACCGAGGCCGACAGCGCGCGCCTGGCCGCGCTCAACGTGCAGCAGCAGCTCGGCGAGCAGTCGCTGAACGTCGCCAACTCCATGCCGAACGTGCTGCTCAGCCTGTTCCGCTGATCTAGCCGATCATCTCGATGGAAAAGGGCTCGCCGCGCTTCAGCGCGCGCGAGGCCGTCTTGCCCAGCACCTCCGGCAGGCGCGCCGGGTCCAGGCCGTAGCCTGGACGGATCGAGCGCACGTCGTCCTTGGTCAGCACCGCGCCCTCGGCCACGTCGCGCACGACATAGAGCGAGCGGCGGAACTGGCGGTTGTAGGCCTCGGTCTCGCTGCGGCGGTAGGCGGCCACGCCCAGGGCGTCGAAGGCATGGCGGCAGTCGTCCACCAGCTGCTTCAACTCGGCCGGCTCCAGGGAGAAGGCGGAATCTGGCCCGCCATCGGCGCGGGCCAGGGTGAAGTGCTTCTCGATGACCCGCGCCCCCAGCGCCACCGCCGCCACCGCCGCCGCCGTTCCGGGGGTGTGGTCGGAAAGGCCGACGACACAGCCGTAGTCGGCCTGGAGGCGCGCGATCATGGCCAGGTTGGCTTCGCCGAAGCTCGCCGGATAGGCGCTGACGCAGTGCAGCAGGCAGACCCCGCCGGCGCCGGCTTTCAGCGCCGTGTCGACCGCCTGGGCGATCTCGTCGGGGCTGGTCATGCCGGTGGAGATGATCAACGGCTTGCCGCCTGCCGCCGCCCGGGCGATCAGCGGCAGGTCGACCGCCTCGAACGAGGCGATCTTGAAAGCCGGGGCGCCGAGCTCTTCCAGAAGCTCGATGGCCGTTTCGTCGAACGGCGAGGAGAAGCAGATCAGGCCCCGCGCCCGGGCCCGCTCGAACAGCGCCGGATGCCATTCGTAGGGCGTGAACGCCTCCGAATAGAGGTCGTGCAGGGTGCGTCCGTCCCACAGCCCGCCCTCCAGGCGGAAACCCGGACCGTCGTGGTCGATGGTGATGGTGTCGGCGGTGTAGGTCTGCAGCTTGACCGCGTCGGCGCCCGCGTCGGCGGCGGCGTCGACCAGGGCCAGGGCGCGGTTCAGGTCGCCGTTGTGGTTGCCCGACAGCTCGGCGATGACGAAGGGGGGGTGTTGCGGGCCGATCGGCCGGCCGGCGATGGCGAACGGCGCGCCCACGGCGATCTCCCGGTCTTTGGATTCCATCACTCTACCTTCGCCGGAACATGGCTGACAGGCGTTAACGAAGCATGGCTTCCGGGCTCTATGCCACAGGGGCCGCCGGCGGCAGGGCAGGGGAGCGCGGCTCCGGACCGTTCTCTATTGGCGTCGCGGCCTTGCGGCACTAGGCTCACATAACGCCGTGTCGGGGCAGGCTGGTTTCCGTCAAGGGAATAGCCCGAGCCGTCCCCGAAATAGAGCGCGAAGCGAGGGAACGGACGTGGAGCGTACAAGCACTGCGGGGCCCGAGTACTTCCACAAGGTCGTCGATTGTCAGTGGGCGTGCCCCGCCCACACGCCGGTGCCCGAATACATCCGCCTGATCGCCGACGCGCGCTACGCCGATGCGTACATGGTCAACTGGCGGTCCAACGTCTTCCCCGGAATCCTCGGGCGCACCTGCGACCGGCCCTGCGAACCGGCCTGCCGGCGCGGGCGGGTCGACGAGGAGCCGGTCGCCATCTGCCGGCTGAAGCGCGTGGCCGCCGACAACAAGGGCGACGTCTCGGGACGGATGCCGCCGACCCCGACGGCGCGCAACGGCAAGAAGATCGCCCTGGTCGGCGCCGGCCCCGCCTCGCTCACCGTGGCGCGCGATCTCGCGCCGCTGGGCTACCACATCGTCTGCTACGACGCCGACGCCCGGGCGGGCGGCATGATCCGCAGCCAGATCCCGCGTTTCCGCCTGCCCGAGGAGGTGATCGACGAGGAGGTCGGCTACATCACCGCCCTCGGCATCGAGCTGCGCGCTGGCCAGCGGGTCGACAGCCTGAAGGCCCTGCTGGACGAGGACTACGACGCGGTGTTCGTCGGCTCCGGCGCCCCCCGCGGTCGCGACCTGGACCTGCCGGGCCGCCGGGAAGCGGCGGCCAACATCCACATCGGCATCGACTGGCTGTCCAACGTCTCGTTCGGTCACATCGACCGGATCGGCCGGCGGGTGATCGTGCTGGGCGGGGGCAACACCGCCATGGACTGCTGCCGCACCTCGCGGCGCCTGGGCGGGGAGGACGTCAAGGTCGTGGTCCGCTCGGGCTTCGAGGAGATGAAGGCCTCGCCGTGGGAGAAGCAGGACGCCCTGCACGAGGACATCCCGATCCACAACTTCCTGGCGCCCAAGGCCTTCACCCACGAGAACGGGCGGCTGACAGGGGTGCTGTTCGAACCGACCCATGCGGTGACCGACGACCGAGGCCGGCGCAAGGTCGTGCCGAGCGGCGCCCCCGACGTGCATCTCGAGTGCGACGACGTGCTGATGGCCGTGGGCCAGGAGAACGCCTTCCCCTGGATCGAGCGCGACATCGGCCTGGAGTTCGACCAATGGGGCATGCCGGCGGTCGATCCGGTGACCTTCCAGTCCACCCGCTCGGGCGTGTTCTTCGGCGGCGACGCGGCGTTCGGGCCCAAGAACATCATCTGGGCCGTGGCCCACGGCCACGAGGCGGCGGTCTCCATCCACCAGCTCTGCAACGGCCAGGACGTGCGCGACCGGCCCGCGCCGGGGATCAGCCTGGTCAGCCAGAAGATGGGCATCCACGAATGGAGCTACGACAACGACATCTCCAACGAGGACCGCCTAAAGGTGCCGCACGTCGACAAGGCGCTGGCTCTCAACGACGTGCGCCTGGAGGTCGAGCTCGGCTTCGACCGCGAGCTCGGTTATCGCGAGGCCGAGCGCTGCCTGAACTGCGACGCGCAGACCGTGTTCGTGGAGCCTCTGTGCATCGAATGCGACGCCTGCGCCGACATCTGCCCCACCGACTGCATCACCTTCACCGACAACGGCGACGAGGATGACCTGCGCGGCCGGCTGAAGGCCCCGGCGACCAACCTGGAGCAGGCGATCTTCGTGTCCTCGACGCTCAAGACCGGCCGCATCATGGCCAAGGACGAGGATGTCTGCCTGCACTGCGGCCTCTGCGCCGAACGCTGCCCCACCGGGGCGTGGGATATGCAGAGGTTCCTGTTGGAAATGACCTTGGCGGGGACGGCATGCAGCGCCCGGTAGCCAGTACCAACGATTTCGTCGTCAAGTTCGCCAATGTGAACGGCTCGGGTTCGGCCAGCGCCAATGCCCTGTTCGCCAAGTCGGTCCTGCGGATGGGCGTGCCGGTGGCGGCGCGCAACATCTTCCCGTCCAACATCCAGGGCCTGCCGACCTGGTACGAGGTGCGGGTGACCGAGGCGGGGCACCTCGGCCGGCGCGGCGGCGTGGACCTGATGGTGGCGATGAACCCCCAGACGTGGGACCGCGACCTGGCGGAGATCGAGGCCGGCGGCTACCTGCTCTACGACTGCACCAAGCCCATGCCGCCCAGCAAGTTCCGCGGCGACATCACCGTGCTGGGCGTGCCCCTGACGGCCCTGTGCAACGACAAATACACCCAGGCGCGCGAGCGGCAGCTGTTCAAGAACACCATCTATGTCGGGGCCCTGGCCGCCTTCCTCGACATGGAGCTCGGCGTGATCGAACAGCTCCTGGCCGAGCAGTTCGCCGGACGCCAGAAGCTGATCGACGCCAATGTCGACGCCCTGCACACCGGCCATGCCTATGTGCAGGCGCATTTCCAGCCGATCGGCCTGCAGGTGCGCCGCTCGGACCAGGTGGGCGAGCGGATCTTCGTCGACGGCAACACCGCCGCGGCCCTGGGCGCGGTCTATGGCGGCGCCACCGTCTGCGCCTGGTACCCGATCACGCCCTCGACCTCTCTGGCGGAGGCCTTCACCGAGTTCTGCGAGGAGTATCGGCGCGACGACGACGGCAAGGCGCGCTTCGCCATCGTCCAGGCCGAGGACGAGATCGCCTCGATCGGCATCGTCGTGGGCGCCGGCTGGAACGGGGCGCGGGCGTTCACCTGCACCTCGGGCCCGGGCGTCTCCCTGATGCAGGAATTCATCGGCCTGTCCTATTTCGCCGAGATCCCCGCGGTGATCTTCGACGTGCAGCGCGGCGGCCCGTCCACCGGCATGCCGACCCGCACCCAGCAGGCCGACCTGCACGCGGCGGCCTACGCCTCGCACGGCGACACCAAGCATCCCCTGCTGCTGCCCCGCAATCCGCTCGAGTGCTTCGAGTTCGCCGCCCTGGCCTTCGACCTGGCCGATCGGTTGCAGACCACCATCTTCGTCATGCTCGACCTGGACATCGGCATGAACGACTGGCTGATCGACCCCCTCGAGTGGGACGACGCCCGCCGGCTCGACCGCGGCAAGGTGCTGAGCGCCGAACAGCTGGAGGCCGGCGTCGAGTTCGGCCGCTACCTGGACGTGGACGGGGATGGCATTCCCTATCGCACCTATCCCGGGGCGCACCCGTCGCGCGGCGCCTACTTCACCCGCGGCACCTCGCGCAATCCCTACGCCCGCTACAGCGAGGAGGGCTCGGTCTATGTCGACAACGTGCAGCGCCTGCTGCGCAAGTTCGACACCGCCAAGTCGCTGATCCCGGCGCCGCTGCGCCTGGACGCCGCCGAGCCGACCCGCACGGGCGTGATCTATTTCGGCTCCACCACCCCCGCCATGCACGAGGCCCTGGCCGTGCTGGAGGACCGTGGCCTGCACCTGGACGGCCTGCGCGTGCGGGGCTTCCCGTTCTGCGACGCGGTGTTCGACTTCATCGCCGGGCACGAGCGGGTGTTCGTCGTCGAGCAGAACCGGGATGGTCAGCTTCGCTCCATGCTGGTCAACGAGGGGGATGTCGATCCGGCCAAGCTGCCGTCGATCCTGCACTTCGACGGCACTCCGATCACGGCCCGCTTCATCGTCGCCGCCATCTCCGAGCGGATGGACGCGCCCCAATCCGCCCGCTTCGCCGGAGCCGCCGAATGACCTATATCGCCAAGCCCAAGATGCATCACCCGATGCTGGCGCCCAACGCGCTCGGCTTCACCCGGCGCGACTACGAGGGATCGGTCTCGACCCTGTGCGCCGGCTGCGGACACGACTCCATCTCCGCCGCGATCATCCAGGCCTGTTTCGAACTCGACCTGCCGCCGCACCGCGTCGCCAAGCTGTCGGGCATCGGCTGTTCGTCCAAGACCCCCGACTATTTCCTCGGCAATTCGCACGGCTTCAACACGGTGCATGGGCGCATGCCCTCGGTGCTCACCGGGGCCAACCTCGCCAACCGCGACCTGATCTACATGGGCGTTTCCGGCGACGGCGATTCCGCCTCGATCGGCTTCGGCCAGTTCGCCCATTCGATCCGCCGCGGCGTGAACATGGTCTACATCGTCGAGAACAACGGTGTGTACGGCCTGACCAAGGGCCAGTTCTCCGCCACCTCGGACAAGGGCTCCAAGTCCAAGCGCGGGGTGATGAACCACGACGCCGGGATCGACCTGGTGTCGCTGGCCCTGCAGATGGGCGCCTCGTTCGTCGCCCGCAGCTTCTCCGGCGACAAGGCCCAACTGACGCCCCTGATCAAGGCCGCCCTGCAGCACCACGGCGCCGCCTTCATCGACTGCATCAGCCCCTGCGTGCAGTTCAACAACCATGCCGGCTCGACCAAGAGCTTCGACTACGTCCGCGAACACAACGAGGCGATGAACCGGCTGGACGTGTCGATGCCGCGCGCCCCGATCCATGTCGACTATCAGCCGGGCGCGACCACCATGGTCACCCAGCACGACGGCGGCGTCCTCAGCCTGCACAAGCTGGCGGATCACTACGACCCGTCCGACCGCGTCGGCGCCCTCGCGTTCCTGCAGGAGCGCCTGGCCCGGGGCGAGATCGCCACGGGCCTTCTCTACGTCGACCCCATGGCCAGGGACCTGCACGACAGCCTGGCCACCGTGGATGCGCCGCTCAACGCCCTGGGCGACGCGGAGCTGACGCCCGGCGCGGCGGTGCTGGACAGGCTGAACGCCGGCTGGCGCTAGGCCGCCGGTCGCCGCCGTCCCAGGTGTTGGCGAAGATTTGATTGCCGAATACATCGTCAATGACTGTTAGGGTGTGTCCTGGGGGCCGCTGATCTTCGCGATCGGCGCCGGCGCCGATCATTGGCGAACGCCTGGTTCGAGGGGAGAAGGCTGCTTGGACGCTGTGGAACGGCAAGGTCTGTACGACCCGCGCAACGAGCACGACGCGTGCGGCGTGGGCTTCGTGGCGAACATCAAGGGCCGCAAGTCCCATGAGGTGATCGACGCCGGCCTGCGAATCCTGGTGAACCTCGACCACCGCGGCGCCGTGGGCGCCGATCCGCTGGTGGGCGACGGCGCCGGCGTGCTGATCCAGATTCCCGATGCGCTCTACCGCGACTGGGCGAAGGGCGAGGGCGTCGAGCTGCCGCCGGCGGGCGAATACGCCGTGGCGATGTGCTTCATGCCGCGGGACGAAGAGGCGCGCGAGGCCGCCAGACTCCAGTTCGAGCATTTCCTCACCGTCGAGAAGCAGCCGCTGATCTGCTGGCGCGACGTGCCGGTCGACACCACCGGCCTCGGCGCGGCGGTGCTGGCGCAGATGCCGGTGATCCGCCAGGCCTTCATCGGCCGCGGGCCCAATGTGGGAGACCAGGACGCCTTCGAGCGCAAGCTGCTGACCATCCGCAAGCAGCTGCAGAACCCGCTGGCCGAACTGGCCGTCAAGCGCAACCTGCCGGGGCTGGCCCAGCTCTACCTGCCGTCGTTCTCGACGCGGACGGTGGTCTACAAGGGCCTGCTGCTGGCCGGCCAGGTGGGCGCCTTCTACACCGACCTGACCCATCCCCTGGCGGTCTCTGCCCTGGCCATGGTGCACCAGCGGTTCTCGACCAACACCTTCCCGTCCTGGAAGCTGGCCCACCCCTACCGCTTCATCGCCCACAACGGCGAGATCAACACCGTGCGCGGCAACGTCAACTGGATGAACGCGCGCCGCCGCACCCTGGAGTCGGACCTGCTGGGGCCCGACCTCAACAAGATGTGGCCGCTGATCCCGCACGGCCAGTCCGACACCGCCTGCCTCGACAATGCGCTCGAACTGCTGGTGGCGGGCGGCTATCCGCTGGCCCACGCCATCATGATGCTGATCCCGGAGGCCTGGGCCGGCAATCCGCTGATGGATCCCAAGCGCAAGGCTTTCTACGAGTACCACGCCGCCCTGATGGAGCCGTGGGACGGCCCCGCCGCCGTCGCCTTCACCGATGGCCGCCAGATCGGGGCCACCCTCGACCGCAACGGCCTGCGCCCGGCGCGCTTCGTCATCACCGACCATGACCATGTGATCATGGCCTCGGAGGTCGGCGTCCTGACCGTTCCGGAGGAGCGGGTGGTGCGCAAGTGGCGGCTGCAGCCGGGCAAGATGCTGCTGATCGACATGGAGCAGGGCCGCATCATCGAGGACGAGGAGATCAAGGCCTCGCTGGCGGACGCCGAACCCTATGCCGACTGGCTGGCGCGGACCCAGTTCAAGCTGGAGGACCTGCCCGCCGCGCCGCCTCAGGAGGCCGCGCCGGCGGATGAGCCGGGCGGGCTGCTCGATCGGCAGCAGGCGTTCGGCTACACCCAGGAGGACCTGAAGTTCTTCCTGGAGCCGATGGCCCAGACCGGGGACGATCCGGTGGGCTCGATGGGGCAGGACATCCCGATCGCCGTGCTCTCCAGGCGCTCCAAGCTGCTCTACGACTATTTCAAGCAGAACTTCGCCCAGGTCACCAATCCGCCGATCGACCCGATCCGCGAGGAGTTGGTGATGAGCCTGGTCTCGATGATCGGGCCCCGGCCCAACCTGCTGGGGCGCCAGGCCGGCGCGCACAAGCGGCTGGAGGTCTTCCAGCCGATCCTCAGCGACGAGGACCTGGCCAAGATCCGCTCCATCAGCGAACTGCTGGACGGCGCCTTCCGCACCGCCACGCTCGACGCCACCTGGGCCGTGGAAGACGGCCCCGAGGGCCTGGAGCGGGCGCTGGACCGCCTGTGCCGCGAGGCCACGGACAACGTCCTGGCCGACATGAACATCCTGATCCTGTCGGACCGGGCGACCTCGGCCCAGCGCATCCCGATCCCGGCGGCGCTGGCGACGGCGGCGGTGCACCATCACCTGATCCGCCAGGGCCTGCGCATGCAGACCGGCCTGGTCATCGAGACCGGCGAGGCCCGCGAGGTGCACCACATGTGCGTCCTGGCCGGCTATGGGGCGGAGGCGATCAACCCCTATCTGGCCTTCGAGACGCTGGAACGCCTGAGGGTCGAGAACGGCCTCGACCTGCCGGCCGCCGCGGTGCGCAAGAACTACATCAAGGCCCTGGGCAAGGGCATCCTCAAGGTGATGTCCAAGATGGGCATCTCCACCTACCAGTCCTATTGCGGCGCCCAGATCTTCGACGCCGTGGGGCTGAACTCGGCGGTGATCGAGCAGTTCTTCACCGGCACGGCCACCACCATCGAGGGCATCGGCCTGCGCGAGATCGCCATCGAGGCCGTGCAGCGCCATCGCGACGCCTATGGCGACAATCCGATCTACGCCAACCAGCTCGACGTCGGCGGCGCCTATGCGCTGCGCCTGCGCGGCGAGGAGCACGCCTGGACCGCCGAGACGGTCGGCCGGCTGCAGCACGCCGTGCGCGGCAACCTGCCGGACGAGTACAAGGCGTTCGCCGCCGGCATCAACGAACAGTCGCGGCGCCTGCTGACCATCCGCGGCCTGATGCGCTTCCGCTTGGCCGAGACGCCGCTGAGCCTGGACCAGGTCGAGCCGGCCAGCGAGATCGTCAAGCGCTTCGCCACCGGCGCCATGAGCTTCGGCTCGATTAGCCGCGAGGCGCACACCACCCTGGCCCTGGCCATGAACCGCATCGGCGGTCGGTCCAACACCGGGGAGGGGGGCGAGGAGACCGATCGCTTCAAGCCGCTGCCCAACGGCGACTCCATGCGCTCGGCGATCAAGCAGGTCGCCTCAGGCCGCTTCGGCGTGACCGCCGAATACCTGGTCAACGCCGACGACATCCAGATCAAGATGGCCCAGGGCGCCAAGCCCGGCGAGGGCGGCCAGCTGCCGGGCCACAAGGTCGACGCCCGGATCGCGCGCGTGCGCCACTCCACGCCCGGCGTCGGCCTGATCTCGCCGCCGCCGCACCACGACATCTATTCCATCGAGGACCTGGCCCAGCTGATCCACGACCTGAAGAACGCCAACTCCAGGGCCCGCATTTCGGTGAAGCTGGTGTCGGAGGTCGGCGTCGGCACGGTCGCGGCGGGCGTGGCCAAGGCGCGGGCGGACCACATCACCATCTCGGGCTTCGAGGGCGGCACGGGCGCCTCGCCGCTGACCTCCCTGACCCATGCGGGATCGCCCTGGGAGATCGGCCTGGCCGAGACCCAGCAGACCCTCCTGCTCAACGGCCTGCGCACGCGCGTGGCGGTCCAGGCCGACGGCGGCCTGCGCACCGGGCGCGACGTGGCCGTCGCCGCCCTGCTGGGCGCCGACGAGTTCGGCTTCGCCACCGCCCCGCTGATCGCCGCCGGCTGCATCATGATGCGCAAGTGCCACCTGAACACCTGCCCGGTCGGCGTGGCCACACAGGACCCCGAGCTCAGGGCACGCTTCACCGGCCAGCCCGAGCACGTGATCAACTACTTCTTCTTCGTCGCCGAAGAGCTGCGCGAGATCATGGCCGAGCTCGGCTTCGCCACCATGAACGAGATGATCGGACAGGTGGAGCGGCTGGATGCGAGCGGGGCCGTCGACCACTGGAAGGCCGGCGGCGTCGATCTGTCCAAGCTGCTGCACGCCGTCCGGCCCGAGGGCCAGAAGGCCCTGTGGAACATGGACCGGCAGGACCACGGCCTGGAGCGCGCCCTGGACAACACCTTGATCGCGGACGCCGAACAGGCCCTGGCCACCGGCGAGCCGATGCGGGGCGACTACCCGATCCGCAACATCAACCGCACGGTCGGCACGATGCTGTCGAGCGCAGTGGCCCGCGCCTATGGCCACGCCGGCCTGCCCGACAACACCATCCATCTGACCTTCCGCGGCGCGGCGGGCCAGAGCTTCGGGGCCTTCGCCGCCCGAGGCGTCACCCTGGAGCTGATCGGCGACGGCAACGACTATGTGGGCAAGGGCCTGTCCGGCGGCCGGGTGATCGTGCGCCAGCCCGAGGAGGCGACGCGCGACCCCACCCAGAACATCATCGTCGGCAACACCGTGCTCTATGGCGCCATCGCCGGGGAGGCCTATTTCCAGGGCGTGGCCGGCGAGCGTTTCGCCGTCCGCAACTCCGGGGCCATCGCCGTGGTCGAGGGCACGGGCGACCACGGCTGCGAATACATGACCGGCGGGGTGGTGGTGGTGCTGGGCGAGACCGGCCGCAACTTTGCCGCGGGCATGTCCGGCGGCGTGGCCTATGTCTACGATCCCAGCGGCCGGTTCATTTCGCTGTGCAACGGGGCCATGGTCGAGCTCGACGAGGTCGCTCCCGCCGAGGGCCCGTCCGACGTGCCCGGCCATCCCCGGCAGCACTCCATCTCGGCG
>DASYBX010000118.1:0-14015 GCA_036500495.1 Caulobacteraceae bacterium | reverse complement strand
GGTGTCGTGGTTCTTCACCCACCTGAACTTCGCCCTGCACTACGCCCACGAGTATTATTCGCCGGAGACCTGCCCGGACCAGGACGGGCGCGTCGACCGCGGCGGCCTGAACTTCCCGGGGGGCGAGCCGCCGGACTACTGGGACTTCGTCCACTTCGCGGTGATCATCGGCGTCGCCAGCCAGACCGCCGACATCTCGTTCACCTCCAAGCCCCTGCGCCGCATCGGCACGATCCACGGCTCGCTGTCGTTCGTGTTCAACACCGTGGTGCTGGCCTTGACCATCAACCTGCTGGCCGGGCTGTTCTGATCAACGCGGCGCCTGGCAGGTGAGCCGGCGGTCGTGCAGGCGGCAGCGGGCGCGCACCTGGTCGTCGGCGTCGTGGAAGGTCCCGGTCCAGTCCTCGCCGTCCTTCTCCATGAGGTAGTAGCCGTAGCGCGAGAAGCTGAACACGCTGGCGTCCAGGCCGTCGATGGGCCGGGTCTCGGTATAGATGCGCGGCAGGTCGGCCTTGATGCCGACGTCGCCGCCCGTGCCGACCACCAGCTGGGCCGGCCGTCCGGGGCCGAAATCCAGGGCCTGGAAATGGTGCACGTGGCCCGAAACGATCATCTGCACCCCGGGCAGGGCGCGGCCGCGGAAGGCGTCCTGTTCGGTGAAGTTCAGCCCCACCTCGAACGGCGCCGAGGGCCCCAGCCGCGCCACCGGCACCAGGCCCCAGACCGGGCGATGGACGATGATCCAGCCGTGGCCGGCGTCCAGTCCCGCGCCGAGCTTGTCGAGTTGGGCGGTCACCGCCGCCACCTGGGCCTTGTCGTGGTTGCGGTCGGGGGTGAGGGCGCTGTCGAGCACATAGAGGTTGAGGTCGCCGGTGTGGACGGCGAAGGGCGTCGTGTAGTGCCGACAGGGTTCGGCCGACGGCCCGGCGTCGAGCAGCAGGTACCAGCCGCGCCCGCCCCGGTCGCAGGTCTCGTGATTGCCGCGCGCGAACACCCAGGGCGCGGCGGCCAGGAGCGGCGCGGCCGGGCCGAAGAATTCCGCCGACCAGGTGTCCCAGCGATCGCCCGAGGGGCTGCCGGCGCAGGCCTTCAGGTCGAGGGGACAGGGGCTCTCGCGGTAGTAGTAGTCGCCGACATGGATCACCAGGTCCGGCTTGTTGGCCGCCGCCAGGCGCGCCACCTCGGCGAAGGGCCACGCCTGCGGGTCGTTGCAGGCCTGGACCGTCAGGTCTTTGATGCGGCAGCCCGTGTCCCCCAGGATCACGATGCGCCGGGCCGGCGCCGGCAGGGGCAAGGGCCGGCCGTCGACCTCTACCGACGTCGCGCCGGCCGGCAGGACCAGGGTGCAGACCTGCGGGAACTCCGCGCTCGCCTGGGCGCGCACGGCCATGGCGGCGGGCCGTCCGTCCACCGATGCGGCGGGGCAGCCGCCCGGCCCGGCCGCGGCGCGCACCTCTGTCCCCTGCCCGGTCAGTTCGGTCCAGGCCGCCAGGGTCTGGGTTGCAGGGGATTGGGCCGCCGCCGGGGAAGCCGCCAGCAGCAACAGCAGGACGTGGAAGGCCGGAAGGACGTGACGCATCACTCGTCTGAACCGGCTCGCGCGCCCTGCGTCAAGCGCCCTCGCTGGCGCGCGGTGGCGGCAGAGGCTATGGGAGGGCCAGGATTCGAAGGATCGATCTTGGCGGAAGACGCGACCAGCACCAGCGCACCGGCCCGTTCCCGCCGCGCCAAGGCCCCGCCGGCGGTCGAATTGACCGTGGTCTCGCCGACCTTCAACGAGAAGCTCAACATCCGCCCCCTGGTGGCCAAGCTGGACGCCGCCCTCCAGGGCATCGCCTGGCAGGTGATCTTCGTCGACGACAACTCCCCCGACGGCACGGCCGAAGAGGTCAGGGCGGTGGCCCAGGCCGATCCGCGCGTGCAGTGCATCCGTCGCGTGGGCCGCCGCGGTCTGGCAGGCGCCGTGATCGAGGGCGCGCTGGCCTCCTCGGCCCCGGTGATCGCGGTGATCGACGCGGACCTGCAGCACGACGAGACCCTGCTGCCGGCCATGCTGCGCCAGATCCAGGACGACGAGGCCGACATGGTGGTGGCCAGCCGCTACCTCGACCCCGAGGGCCTGGCCTCGGGCCTGAGCAAGACCCGCAGGCAGGGCAGCCGCCTCGCCACCTGGATGAGCCGCCAAGTGCTGAAGACCGACGTGTCCGACCCGGTGTCCGGCTATTTCATGGCCCGCCGCCAGGTGTGGGAGACCTCGGCCCCGAAACTCTCGACCGAGGGCTTCAAGATCCTGTTCGACCTGCTGGCCTCGGCGCCCGACCCGATCCGCGTGGCCGAGCTGCCCTACAAGTTCCGCGACCGCCTGGCCGGCGAGAGCAAGCTCGACCGGCGGGTGGTGATCGAATACCTGAGCCTGATCCTGAACAAGGCCACCGGCGGCATGATCCCCACGCGGGCGGTGATGTTCGCCCTGGTCGGCTCGACCGGCTTCCTGGTCAACGTCGCCGTGGCGCTGATGCTGAAGGCCCTGCCCACCGCCCTCACCTTCGCCGAGATCCAGCTGCTGGCCGCCTTCGTGGCCATGACCTCGAACTTCGCCATCAACAATGCGGTCACCTACTTCGACCGGCGCAAGAAGGGGGTGGCGCTGCTCACCGCCTATATCCGCTTCTGCCTGCTGTGCAGCGCCGGCCTGTTCGTCAACGTGGCCGTGGCCTCCTTCCTCAACGATCGGCTCGGCATGCCCGCCACCTCCGCCGTTGCTGGAGCGGCGTTCGGCGCCGTCTGGAACTATGTCACCACCGCCCTCGCCGTCTGGTGATCCCTCCCCGGCGGACGGGCGCCGGCTGAGGATCGGCCTTCTGGCGCTGCTGGGCGCGCTGGCCGCCCTGCGCCTGCTGGCCGCCGGCGGCATCCCGCTCACCGAGGACGAGGCCTACTACCGCCTGTGGGCCCAGGCCCCGAGGCTGGGCTACTACGACCATCCGCCGATGATCGCCTGGTGGATCTGGGCCGGCGTTCGCGTGGCCGGCGACACCGCGCTCGGCGTGCGCCTGTTGCCGGTGGCGGCGAGCCTGGTCTCGACCCTGCTGGTGTTCGACCTCGGCCAGCGGTTGCCCGGCCGTCGATCGGGCCTGACCGCCGCCCTGCTCTACAACGCCACCCTCACCGTGGCCGCCGGCTCCATCCTGGCCGTGCCCGACGTGCCCGCCAGCCTGTTCTGGCTCCTGGCCCTGTGGGCCATGGCGCGGGCGCTGGAGCGGCCGGTGTTCTGGCTCGGCGCGGGCGCGGCGGCGGGATTGGCCTGCCTCTCGAAATATTCGGCCCTGTTCCTGGCGCCCGGAGCGGTGCTGTGGTTGGCCTTCACGCCCGAGGGCCGGCGAGCCCTGCGCACGCCCTGGCCGTGGCTGGCGGCGGGGATGGCGGCGGCGATTTTCTCCCTCAACGTCGCCTGGAACGCCCAGCACCACTGGCTGACCTTCGCCAAGCAGTTCGGCCGCGTCGGGGCGAGCCGCTTCGCCCCGCGCTACCTCGGCGAGTTCCTGGGCGCCCAGTTCGTGCTGCTGAACCCGCTGGTCGCCGTGCTGGCCGGCGCGGGCGTCGCGCGGGCGTGGAAGGAACGCTCGTCGGAAGCTGGGGACCGCATCGGCCTGATGGCCCTGCTGACCAGCCTGCCGTTCGTCGCCTACCTGCTCCTGCACAGCTTGCACGACCGGGTGCAGGCGCACTGGCCGGTCCCGCTCTATGCGGGCGTCGCCCTGCTGGCTGCGCTGGCGGTCGTGGGCGCCGCACGAGGCTGGCGCCCGGGCTTCGCGCGGTTCGCGCCCATGGGCCTGGCCCTCTGCGCGATCGGCCTCGGCTACATGAGCCTGCCCCACAGCCTCCTGCCTAATGGCGATCCGGCCGACATCCTGCGCGGCTGGCCGGCCCTGGCCGAGCAGGTCGAGGGCGTGGGCGAAGCCCATGGCGCGGCCTGGGTCGGGACCCTGAGCTATGGCGTGGACGGGCTGCTGCAGGCCCAGCCCGGCCTGCGCCTGCCCGCCGTCCAGCTCGACGAGCGCGATCGTTGGGCCGATCTGCCGCCCTCGCGGGCCGACCTGTCCAAGCCCGGCCTGGTGGTCGATCTGAAGCGGCGGTTCGATCCGGCCAGGCTGAAGGCCTGTTTCGCCACGGTCGGCCCGCCCACCGAGATCGTGCGCGGCCTCGGGCGTGGCAGCGACAGCCGCTACGTCGCGGCGCCGGTGTCCGGGGCTAGGCCCGGCCTTTTGACGCAGGGGTGCGATACCGGCGGTTGATGCTGGCGCCTGTTAACCATCGCTCAAGGGCCCTCGGGCCAACGTGCGGGGGCGTCTCGTAGACGCCAGGAGTCCCCCGTGGCCGCCACTGCTAGACAGCCTGCCGTCGAACCCGAAACCAGGATCGAACTCGGAGAACAGGCGCCGGCTCCCGCCGTCCAATCCGCGTCGATGGAAGCCCCGGCCCTCCTGGTGTCCGGCGGCGACGCCCGCGTCACCCCCGACCCGGCCTCGGGCCTGAACCGCTACGGCTGCGGCGCATCCCCGGACATCGCCGTCGCGGCGTTCGGCTCCTCCACCTGTTCGACCATCTCCACCGCCGCCTTCGCCGCCGTCGAGCGCCTGGCCGGGCGGCTGTCGGCAGAGGCCTTGGGCGGGGACGAGTCCGGCCTCTACGGCCAGGAGCTGCAGCGCATCCGTGTCAAGCTAGCGGGCCTGCTCGGCCTGCAGGATCAGCCGGGCCTGAAGACCATCCTATCGCCCTCCGGCACCGACCTGCACCGCCTGGCGCTGCATCTGGTGGCCGCCGGCGCCTCCGCGCCGCCCCTGGTGATCCTGCCCGAGCCCCACGAGACCGGCGGCGGCGTGGTCGCGGCCCTCGGCGGCCAGATCGGGCCGACGTCGGCCCTGCGCTTCGCCATCACCGCCCCGAACCTCGAAGCGGCGCTGCTGCGGCCCCAGATCATGACGGCCAGGAGCCGGGCCGCCGACGGGACGCTGCGTCCCGCGCACCAGATCGACGAGGAGATCGCCGCCATCGCCGCCTCCGCGGCCCGCGCCGGCCGCAAGGTGCTGCTGGTGACGATGGACGTGTCCAAGACCGGCCTGATCTCGCCCAGCGTCGCCTGCGCCCAGGACCTGAAGCAGCGCTTCCCTGAATTGGTCGAGGTGATGGTCGACGCCTGCCAGCTGCGTCTGGCCCCCGCCACCCTGGCCGCCTACCTGCGCCAGGACTTCCTGGTGGCGATCACCGGCTCCAAGTTCATCACCGGGCCCGCCTTCTCGGCCGCGCTGCTGGTCCCCGAGGCGGCCGCCGAGCGCATCCAGGCCTCCCGCCTGCCGCGCGCCGTGGCCGAACTTTGCCTGCGGGGCGACCTGCCCGAGGGCTGGCGCGGCGCCCCCGACCTCGAGGCCAAAGCCAACTTCGGCCTGGTGCTGCGCTGGGAGGCCGCGCTGGAAGAGATGCGCCGCTTCGGCGCCCTGCGCCCGGCCGCCGTGGCGCGCTTCTTCGGCGACTTCGCCGCGGCAATTGGCGAGCGTCTGGCCGACGACGAGGCCTTCGAGCCCGCCGCTGTGCGGCCGCTGGAGCGCACCGGCCTCGGCGCGGCCCCGTCGTGGGACCGCATCCAGACCATCTTTCCCTTCTATTTCAGGCGCGGCGGACGCCCGATGTCCCCGGTCGAGACGCTCGCCCTGCAGCGGCTGATGGCGGTGGATCTCGGCCAGTGGGCCGGCTGGGCGGGCGCGGGCCGCCGCATCCAGCTCGGCCAGCCGGCGTACTGCGGCCGGCGCGGGGAGACCGAGCTCTCGGCCGTGCGCCTGTGCATGTCGGCCCGCTTGGCCGTCGAGGCCCTGGCGCCCGGCGGCTGCGGGGCCAAGGCGATGATCGACGAGGCGCTGCTGGCCCTCGACAAGGCCGCCTGGCTGACCACCCGGCTCGACCGGTAACCGCCCACCCTGACTTTCCGTTTGACCGCACCCGCGGCTCGCTCATAGCTATGCCAGCTCAATAGTTTGAGGGTCGGCACGGCCCTGCGGGAGGAACCATGAGCCCAGCCAAGCTTTTTGCGGGGGCGTGCGCCCTCGCCGTCGCCACGGTGGCGTTCGGCGCCGTCGCCCAGGACAAGCCGGCCGGCGAACAGCCGCCGCTTTGGGCCTGGCCCGGCAACCAACCGGCCAAGCCTGCCGACCCCAACAAGACCGACACCCTCCAAGGCTCGAGCGTGAAGTTCATGGAGCCCCAGGTGAAGGACCGCACCACCGCGGTCGACTGGTTCCCGAACGGCCACCCGGCCATGCCCACGGCGGTGAAGGGCGGCGGCGGCACCAAGAACTTCGCCTGCGGCTTCTGCCACCTGCCCGAGGGCCCGGGCCGCACCGAGAGCGCCGACCTGGCCGGCATGCCCGCCGACTACCTCTACCGCCAGCTGATGGACATGAAGAACAACAGCCGGACGCTGATGGACCCGCACTACGGGGCCCAGGGCAACATGATCATCACCGCCAAGGCCTGGCCGGACGCCGACCTCAAGGCGGCGGCGGAGTACTTCTCCAAGATCAAGTACCCGGGTCCGAACCACGTGAAGGTGGTCGAGGCCGCCGAGGTGCCCGCGCACCGCCCGAACGCCTTCGTCTATGAGTTCGAGAAGGAAGGCGCCAAGGAGCCGATCGGCGAGCGCATCATCGAGGGACCGGACGATTTCGAGCGCTTCGAGCTGCGCGACTGGCGGGTGAACTTCACCGCCTATGTGCCGCCCGGCGCCATTTCGCGCGGCGCGGCCCTGGCCAAGGGTGATTCGGCTAAGGGCCTGCCGGCCTGCGACACTTGCCACGGCGCGGGCCTGAAGGGCGGCGCGGTGGCCCCGCCGATCGCCGGCCGCTATCCGACCGGCATCTTCCGCCAGCTCTACGCCTTCAAGAGCGGCACGCGGAACAGCCTGGCCTCCGGCTTCATGAAGCCGATGGTGGCGAGCCTGTCGCAGAAGGACATGATCGACCTGGCGGCCTATGTCGGCTCGCTGAAGCCGTAAGGCGGCACGAAGCAAAGACGAATCGGCCGGCGCAGTTGCCTGCGCCGGCCGTTTTTGTGTCCGCCAGGGGCCGACTTCAGGCCTTTTCCGCCCGCGCCCTCAGCATCGCCTCGAACGCCTCGAACACCTTGGCCATCTGCGGCCGCTTGTAGGGATAGAGGTCCACCGGATCGAGGGCATGGACGATCATGCTGACGTCGGCCTCGAACAGCAGCAGGTCGCCATTGGGCAGTTCCGCGCAGTCGATGGCGAAGTAGTCGAGGCCGAGGCGCTCGTGCAGGGCGGCGAAGGCGGCGGCGTGGCGGACGGCGAAGCCCTCGTCGAACTGCTCCATGGCGCTCGCCTCCTCGGCGCGCTTGTCGGCGCTCTCGGCCATGCCGGCGTTCAGGTAGTGCACCATCCAGTGATCGCCCACCGCCATGTGCGCCAGGTAGGGCCGCCCAGCCATGAAGGCGACGCGGTATTTGCGCCAGAGCCCGTCGGCGGAGGCATAGTCGACGAAGCGCGACACATAGGCCGTGTGCGCCCGAACCTGTTCCACATGGGCGGCCAGGGCCTCGGCGTCTTCGATCCGCTCCAGCCCCTTGCCGGCGTGCGAACCGACCGGCCGCACGATCAACGGGAAGGCTCCGCCCGGCAGCACGTCCGCCAGCGCCCGGTCGCCGCGCGCCACGCCCATCAGCGCGGCGACGCCGACGCGCGCGGTCGGGGGGACCACCAGGCCTGGCACGCCGTCCAGCTTGCGCCACAGGCGGTCGCGGGACAGGTCGAGGATGGCCAGGGGATCGTTGAGCATCGGCCGCGGCCAGACCGCCGACACGCCGCGCAGCTTTTCGAGCGCCGCGCGGGTCTCGTCGGATTCACCGATGGCGAAGATAGCCACGTCGTGTTCGGGAGCGAAGTCGGGCAGCTCGCCGACCGCGTCGACATAGAGGCGGATCACCTCCACCGGCAGGCCTTCGACCAGCAGTTCGACGGGAGTGTTGGTCATCAGGTCGCCGCGGGCGCAGACGGCCAGGAGGCGCAGGGTCGCGCCCTCCACCGGCTGGCGGAAGGCGCTGGCGTAGTGCAGCCCGGCCTCCAGGCAGCCCATGCCGTTCTCCTTCTGCCCGGCCAGTTGGTAGAGCAGCGACAGGCTGATGTAGGCGGCCGAGTCGGTGATGTCCTTGTGCAGCTTGTCGAGCTCGGCCTGGATCAAGGGCACGATCTCGGCGCCCTCGAACACCTTGCGCAGCAAGGCGGCCTGGCTCGGCAGTTCGACCAGGGGATCGGTCACCGGCGTCAGGTCGGCGAGGTCCTCGGACATCGGGAAGGCAGTCATGCGAACTCTCCGGAAGCGGCCAGGTCGCGTCCCAGCCGGAGCACCTCTTCGGCGAGCGCCAGGGCGTCCTCGCTCGTGGTGCGGTGATTGACGATGGCGGCGCGGATGCAGAGCCGGCCGCCGAGGGTGGTGGTGGAGGGAGCGAACAGGCCTGCTTCCTGCAGGCGCACGACGATCTCGGCGTTGAGGGCGTCGCTCTTGGACGAGTCGGGAGCCCGGTAACGGAAACCGACGATGTTGAGCGTCACCGGCGCGATCCGTTCGAGCTCGGGCTCGGCGTCGATGCGGTCAGCGAGGGCCCGGGCGGCTCTGCAGGTGGCGGCGATCGCCTCGCCCATGGCCGAGGCGCCGTAGGCCTTGAACGCGAACCAGACCTTCAAGGCGCGAAAGCCGCGCGACAGGTCCGGCCCGAAATCGCAGGGCCAGGGCTCGCCGGCGGCGAGGCCGCGCGGGCGGCGCTGCAGATAGGGGGCCGCGGAGGCGAAGGCCGCGCTATGGCGCTCCGCGTCGCGCATCAGCACGAAGCCGGCGTCGTAGGGCGCCTGGCCCCACTTGTGGAAATCGAAGGCGATGGAGTCGGCCCGCTCGATGCCCGACAGCAGGGGCTTCAGTTCGGGCGCCAGGGCGGCCAGGGCGCCGAAGGCCCCGTCCACGTGCAGCCACACGCGCTCACGGGCGGCGATGTCGGCCAGGGCCGACAGGTCGTCGATGGCGCCGGTATCCACCGAACCGGCGGTGCCGACGATCAGGAAGGGGTCGAGCCCGGCCGCGCGGTCGGCCGCCACCGCCTCGGCCAAGGCGCCGGGGTCGAGGCCGCCGTCGTCCAGCGTCGCTATCTTGCGCAGGGCGCCCGAGCCCAGGCCGGCGATGTCCAGCGCCTTGGCGATGCAGCCATGCGCGGCCTCGGAGGCATAGGCGGTCAGGCCGGCGCCGGCCTCGCCCACACCCTCGGCGCGGCAGGCCGGGCCCAGGGCCGCCGTGCGGGCGGCCAGCACGGCGATCAGGTTGGCCATCGAAGTTCCGGTGACGAACAGACCGCTCGCGCTCGTCGGGAAGCCGAACAGCTCGGCCATCCAGCGGGCCACCTGGCGCTCCACCTCGATGGGGGCGTGGTCGCGTCCGCCGAGGTTGGCGTTGAGCCCGGCCGCCAGCATCTCGGCCAGCATTCCGGCGAGATTGCCGCCGCCGTGGACCCAGCCCATGAAGCGCGGATGGCCGTTGCCGGTGGCGTAAGGCAGCACCTGGTCCAGGAAGTCGGCGTGAGCCGCCGCGATCCCCTGCCCCGCCCACGGCAGCCGGCCGCCGAAGGCGGCGCGGGCCTGCTCGTCCATCGGCCGCCACACCGGGCCTTCGCGCAGGCCCTGCAGATGGTCCAGCATGTCGTCCAGCATGCGGTGCGCCTGGGCGCGCTCGACCGCCCAGTCCTCGGGATCGAGGTCGGTGCGTTCGGGGGGCGGCGCCAGTTGCGGTGGAGCGTGGAGCTTCATCGGTCCGCAGGCTCGCCGATTCTTCGTTAACCATGTCTAAGGAGCGCCGAGCGGATTGCGCAAAAAGCGGGCGCTGGTTTGGCGACCGGAACGCGCCCGAGCCCGGAATCCTCCGGCGGCTATTGCACGCCGATGGCCTTGGCCAAGGCAGCGGCGGCGTCCTGCGGCGTCGACTTGTCGCGGTCGCGGTCGACGCTGAGGTTGGCCTGGCGCATGGCGTCCACCGGGATGTGGCCGATCAGCGGGCGCACGGCGGCGAGCAGCCGCCGGTCGCCGGCCCGCTTCGGCGAGACCAGCACCACCGCGTCATAGGCCGGGACCGCGCCCTTGGGATCGGCCAGGGTCACGAGGTTGTCGGCGGCGATGCGGCCGTCGCTGGAGAAGGCCGAGATCACGTCGGCCTCGCCGCTCTTGAGGGCCTGGTACATGAAGGTCGGGTTGTAGGAGCGCTCGGCCTTGAAGTTCAGGCCATAGGCCCGGCGGATCGCTGCCCACTCCGGCCGGCTGAGGAACTCGAGGTCGCCGCCGAGGGTGAGGCCCGGCGCGGCGGGCGCGAGGTCGGCGAGGGTGTGCACGCCGAGCGCCTGGGCGCGGTCGGCCTTCATCGCCAGGGCGTAGGCGTTCTCGAAGCCGAGGGCGCCGACCACCGTCACGCCGTAGCGCGCCTTCAGCTCCTTGGTCAGGGCCTCCAGCATGGCCTGGCGCGAGGGGATGTCGCGGCGGCCGAGCACATTGGTCCACAGCGTGCCGGAGTAGTCGACATAGGCGTCGATGTCGCCGGCGGCGAGCGCGCGGAAGATCACCGCCGAGCCCAGGCCCTCGCGGCTCTGCGCCGCCGCGCCTTGCTCTTCCAGCCGCCGGCCGATCAGGTCGGCAAGGATGAACTGCTCGGAGAAGTTCTTGGCCCCGATCACGTAGCGGGGGCGGTTTTCGTGGACCAGCAGCGGGGCCATGGCCAGCGCCGCGCCGACCACGAGCCCGATGCCGCCGGCCAGGATCCGGCGGCGGTCACGGCGGGCGAGCCCACCCTCGATCAGGCCCAGCAACTGGTCCGCCGCCAGGGCCAGCACCGCCGAGGCGCCGCAGCCGAACAGCACGAACACCCAGTTCTCGGTCTGCAGGCCCGAGAAGATGTAGTTACCCAGGCTCGGCTGGCCGACCGGGGTCGACAGGGTCGCCGCGCCGATGGTCCACACCGCCGCGGTGCGCACGCCCGCCATGATCACCGGCGCGGCCAGGGGCAGCTCGACCCGCCACAGCGTCTGGGCGGGCGTCATGCCGAGGCCGTCGGCCGCCTCGCGCACGGCCGGGTCGACGCCGGTGATCCCCGTCACCCCGTTCCGCAGCACCGGCAGCATCGAATAGAGCGCCAGGGCCAACAGCGACGGCAGGAAGCCCAGCGCCGGAAGCTTCTGGCCGATCAGGGACCCGAGCGCCAGGAGCAGCGGATAGAACAGGGCCAGCAGGGCCAGCCCCGGGATGGTCTGGATCAGGCTGGCCAGCGCCAGCACCGGCCAGCGCACGCGGGCGTCGCGCGCCGCCCACACCGCCAGGGGCAGGCTGAGCACGAGGCCGAGCACCAGCGCGCTCAGGCTCAGCAGCACATGCTGGCCGAGATAGGACGGCAGGAGGGCGAAGGCGGCCTTGACCTGCTCACCCACCGGGGCCGCTCCGCATCAACTCGGCCACCCGCTCGGCCTGCACCCGGGGCGTCGACATCAGGGCGGCGACGTCGGGATCGGGATGGCCGGCCAGAAGATTGCGCGGCGCGTCGTCGGCCAGCACCCGGCCGCCCTTCATCACCACCACACGATCGGCCAGCAGCACCGCTTCCTGCACGTCGTGGGTGACCATCACCGTGGTCAGGCCCAGGCGCTGGTGCAGGGCGCGGTAGGCGTCGCCGAGTTCCAGCCGAGTGACCGGGTCGAGCGCGCCGAACGGCTCGTCCATCAGCATGATCTTCGGCCCCGCCGCCAGGGCGCGAGCCAAGCCCACGCGCTGCTGCTGGCCGCCGGACAGCTCCGCCGGACGGCGATCCGCCACGGCCCTGGGCAGGGCCACGAGGTCGAGCAGTTCGAGACTGCGGGCGGCGGTGCGGTCCTTCGCCCAGCCGGCCAGGCGCGGGCCGGCGGCGATGTTCTCGCCCACCGTCAGGTGGGGGAACAGGCCGATCCCCTGGAACACATACCCGATGCCCCGGCGCAGCTGCGGCCCCGGCTGGTCCCGCACCGCCCGCCCGCCGATGCGGACCTCGCCCCGGTCGGGCTCGACCAGGCGGTTGATGGTTTTGAGCGTGGTGGTCTTGCCGGAGCCGGACTGGCCGACGAGGGCGGTGAAGCTGCCCTGCGCCAAGCTGAGCGTGACGTCGCGGAGCGCGAAGGCGCGCCCACCGTCGAAGGACTTGCCGATTTGGTCCAGTTCGATCAGCGGATCGGCCATGGCTGCAAGCTAGCAGCCACGGCCGCCGTGTACACGCATCGTCATCCCCGGGCTTGTCCGAGGATGGCGATGGCCGTGGGTATCAGTGCGCCTTGGTCCAGCGATCTTCGGCGTCGTCGCGGTTGAGGTTCAGGTGGACCTTGTCGTCCACATAGTCGACCCAGCTGAGCGGGACCAGGTGGTGCTTGCCCATCGCCTGCAGGTCCATCTTGGCCAGCTCGATCTCCGAGCCGCGCACATGGTCCACACGACCCACGTGCTTGCCGTCGGAGGACAGCACTTCCATGTGCTCCTTGATTTGGGAGGATTCGATCATGGGTGTTACCTCTTGCTTCCCCGCCCGCTGCGGGGTCCTGCTAGACAACTGAAAAGTTGGCTGTGCCGTTGCGGCGGCGAAGAGGGAGACACACCCCATGACGGACAACGTGGTCAACCTGAACAAGGCCCGCAAGGACCGCGAGAAGGCCCAGCGGGCGGCCAAGGCCCAGGAGAACCGCGCTCGATTCGGCCAGACCAGCGCCGAGAAGACCAAGGCCATGACCATCGCCGAGAAGCTGAAGCAGGCGCTGGACGCGGCCAAGCGCGACGACGGCTCAAAAGCCTGATGTCCGCGGCCTGACCCGTCCGCTTGCTCAAGAAACGCTCCCTGCTGCTGGCCGGCCACGCCACCTCCCTGGCGCTGGAGCCCGAGTTCTGGGCGGTGCTGGAGGCGATGGCGGCGGCCGGGGGCCTGAGCCTGGCTGGGCTGATCGCGCGCATCGACGCCGAGCGCGGGATGTCGCTGCTGGCCTCCGCCTGCCGTGTGCGGGCGCTGAAGTGGGCGCAGGCCAGGGCTTGAGCCGTATGCGACCCGGGCTTGCGGCGACGCTTCATCCAGCGCATCGATGACCCAGATGCTGAAGGCCTCACCCGCCCAGACGCCCGCGCGCGTCGACCACCCCTTGATCCGCGCCGTCCAGCGCCGGTCCGTGGCCCTGCTCGTGGCGGCCGCCCTGCTCAACTACTTCGATCGCTCGGCCCTGGCCGTGGCCAACCCCCTGATCCGCGCCGACCTGCACCTGAACGTGGCCCAGATGGGCCTTCTGCTGTCGGCGTTCCTGTGGGCCTACGCCTTCGCCCAGCTGCCGATCGGCGCCCTGCTCGACCGCATCGGGCCCAAGCGCGCCCTGGGCCTGGGGCTGGTGCTGTGGTCGATAGCCCAGGCGGCGGGCGGACTGGTGCGCGGGTTCGCGCCGTTCGTGGCCGCGCGCGCCCTGCTCGGCGTCGGCGAGGGGCCGATGTTTCCGGCCGCGTCGGCCGTGGTGCGGGACTGGTTCCGCATGGACAGGCGGACCAGCGCCACCGGGGTCTGGAACAGCGCCCCCGCCCTGGCCCAGGCCTTGGCGCCGCCCCTGCTCACCCTGCTGATGACCGCGGTCGGCTGGCGCTGGATGTTCGCCACCCTGGGCCTTCTGGGCCTGTGCCTCGCCGCCGTGTGGATGCTCGCCTACCGCGACCGGCGGCGGCGCATGACGGCGGAGGGCGGACGTCCCGTGTCAGCGGCGGGCTGGAGCCGGCTGTTCGTCCACCGCATGACCTGGGGCCTGATGGCCGGCAACTTCGGGGTGATCTACGTCCTGTGGCTCTATTCCACCTGGCTTCCGGGCTATCTGGAGATCGAACGCCACCTGTCGATCAGGAGCGCGGGGCTGGTGGCGGCCGTGCCCTTCGCCCTGTCGATCGG
>DASYBX010000117.1:0-9498 GCA_036500495.1 Caulobacteraceae bacterium | reverse complement strand
GCGGGAGATGTCGCTGGGGATGTAGGCGGCCGGCTCGTCCAGGGCGTCGAGCAGGATGCGGGCCTTGAGGCTGTTGACGCCGCCCAGCTCGATCATCTGGGCGCCCGGACCGGCGCGCTCGGCGATCTCCGGCGCGATGGCGCGCAGGATGCCGAGCTCGGTGCGGGTGGGATAGTATTCGGGCAGCTCGCAGATGCGGTCGAACAGGGCCGAGCCCTTGGCGTCATAGAGGAAGCGGCAGGGGATCGCCTTGTGCCGGGCGGTCAGGCCATGCAGCAGGGCCTCGCGGAAGTCGCCGAGGTCGGGGCTGTAGTCATGGAACTCCAGCCGCGCGCCGCGCGGGACGGAAAGGACATCAAGCATCATCGGCCAACCTCACGCCGCTGAAGGCCCAGCGCGCGGCGGGCGGGAAGAAGTTTCGGTAGGTCGGCCGGGCGTGGCCCGCGGGCGTGGCGACGCAGCCGCCGCGCAGCACCATCTGGCCGGACATGAACTTGCCGTTGTACTCGCCGATCGCGCCGGCGTCGGGACGATAGCGGGGGTAGGGGCCGTAGGCGCTTGCGGTCCATTGCCAGAGCTCACCACTGGTTTGCTGGAGCCCGGAGATCGGGGCGGCAGGTCGCGGATGGAAGGCCTGTCCCGCCACGCTGCTGACAGCTTTGGCAGCAGCCGTCTCCCATTCCGCCTCGGTGGGCAGGCGCCGGCCCGACCAGCGGGCGAAGGCGTCGGCCTCGTAGAAGCTGAGATGGGCGACCGGTTCGGCCGGATCCAGCGGACGCTCGCCGTGCAGGGTGAACAGGCGGAAGGTCCCCACGTCGTCCTCGCGCCAGTAGAGCGGCGCCTGCCAGCCCTCGCGCTGGACCGCGGCCCAGCCCTCCGAGAGCCAGAACTCCGGCCGACGGTAGCCGCCGTCCTGGATGAAGGCCAGGTATTCGCCGCAGGTCGACAGGCGGCTGGCGAGCTGGAACGGCTCCAGCCACACCCGGTGGCGCGGGCCCTCGTTGTCGAAGGCGAAGCCTGATCCCTCTTGGCCGATCTCGACCAGGCCGCCGTCGAACAACAGCCATTGGGCCGGCTGAGCCTTGTCGATCGAGGCGGCCGGCGCTTCGAGATAGGCCGGGGACAGCGGGTTCAGCGACAGCACATGCTTGATGTCCATCAGGATCAGCTCCTGATGCTGCTGTTCGTGGTTGAGGCCGAGGTCAATCAGCGGTTCGAGCTCGGCCCAGCGCCCGGCCGGGGCGGTGGCGATCAGCCTGGCCATGGCGTCGTCGACGTGGCGGCGATAGGCCATCACCTCGTCCAGCGAAGGGCGCGAGAGCAGGCCGCGTTCGGGCCGCGACCAGCGCGGGCCGACGGCCTCGTAATAGGAGTTGTAGAGGAAGCCGTAGAGCGCGTGGAAGGGCTGGTAGCCGGGCAGGGCGGGGGCCAGCAGGAAGGTCTCGAAGAACCAGCTGACGTGCGCCAGGTGCCACTTGGTGGGACTGACGTCGGGCATCGACTGGACCAGCTGGTCCTCGGCGCTGAGCGGCTGGGTCAAGGCGCGCGTGTGGGCGCGGACGTCGGCGTAGCGCCGCATCGCATCCGACCTCGCGGCCGCGCCAGAGTCGGGCCGTCGCGTTGCGCCTGCCGCCGTCAAGGTGTGTCCCCCGTTGCTGGTCCGCCAGAGCGGCGTCAAGCGGGCCAACGGTAGAGCGGCCTCGCGCGTTCCCGCAAAAACTTAGGGACGAATCGTCGCGCTTTAAGGCCCGCGGAGGTTTTCACATCTCGGTGAAGGTGGAAAAGGGCGCCTCTTTGGGCGGCAAGCGAAGCCGTGGATAAATCAAGGCAATCGCTTTTTCCCGTTGAGTCGTGTATGTCGCGTCCAAAGGTCTTCACAGAATGTTGAAGCTGCGGGCGACATGGTCGTTCCGTGGCGCGCGCCGCTCCCATCCGGCGAGGAGAGTTCGCACATGACTGCATCGGTTCAGTTGGCCCAAGAACCCCGCCTGAAGGCTCCGGCCAACGACGGCGCCATCGAACTCACCATCCTCATGCCGTGCCTCAACGAGGCCGAGACCCTGGCCGTGTGCGTCGACAAGGCGCGCGGCTACCTGGAACGCTCGGGCGTGGTCGGCGAGGTGCTGATCGCCGACAACGGTTCGACCGACGGTTCGCAACTGATCGCCGAGGCGCATGGCGCGCGGGTCGTCCCGGTCCCTGAACGCGGCTATGGCGCGGCCCTGATCGGCGGCATCCACGCCGCCCGCGGCCGCTATGTGATCATGGGCGACGCCGACGACAGCTACGATTTCGAGAACCTCGACGGCATGATCGAGCGGCTGCGCCAGGGCGACGACCTGGTGATGGGCAACCGCTTCAAGGGCGGCATCGAGAAGGGCGCCATGCCCTTCCTGCACAAGTACCTGGGCAACCCGGTGCTGTCGTTCCTCGGCCGCCTGCTGTTCCGCATCCCGGTGGGCGACTTCCACTGCGGCCTGCGCGGCTTCTCGCGCGAGTCGATGCTGAAGCTGCGGCTGAAGAGCACCGGCATGGAGTTCGCCAGCGAGATGGTCGTGAAATCGGCCCTGCACAAGCTGACCCTGACCGAGGTGCCGACCACCCTGAAGCCGGACGGCCGCTCGCGTCCGCCGCACCTGAAGACCTGGCGCGACGGCTGGCGCCACCTGAAGTTCCTGCTGCTGCACAGCCCCGCCTGGCTGTTCGTCTATCCGGGCCTGGCCCTGATCGCGCTCGGCCTCGCCGGCTCGGCCCTGCTGAGCCACGGCGCGGTGCACGTCACCCCGACCCTCGAACTGTCGATACACACCCTGATCGTCAGCTGCTTCGCCGTGCTGATCGGCGCGCAGTTCGTCTCGTTCGGGGCGCTGGCCCAGCGCTACGCCATGGTCGAGGGCTTCCTGCCGCCGCCGGCCAACTTCCAGCGCGTGATCCTGGGCATGACCCTCGAACCGCTTCTGCGGGTGGCGGGCGTGATCGGTCTCTTCGGCCTGATCGGCTGCGGCTGGGCGGTGAGCAACTGGGCCGGCTCGGGCTTCGGCCCGATCGTCTACGACAGCGTTCTGCGCGTTCTCGTGCCGTCCCTGACCGCGGTGGCCGTGGCCGCCCAACTGTCGGCGACCGCCTTCCTGACCTCGCTGTTGACCATCCGCAGCTAACGCGCTTACTCCGGCACCATGCGTCGCATACCGCCGCTTCTGGCCCTGCTGGCGGCCACGCTGCTGTTGATGTCGGTAGCGTTCGCCGACGGTAGGCCGACGGTCTTCTACGACTCGCACAGCTACGATGTGATGGGTCGCGACCTGATCGAGACCGTCCGCGATTGGCCGGCGTCCAACCAGAACAAGGCCAAGCTCGGCTTCACCAAGCTGTCCCAGGGCGCGGTGCCGAGCGACCGGCTGACCGACCCGCAGACCGAGGGGGCGAGGTCGCCCTTCTATGGCGTGCTGCTCCACGCCGCCTATCTCACCACCACGATCTGGGGACTGGCCGCGCTGCAGAGCTTGCTGGCGGCCTGGGTGATCTACCTGCTTTGGCGGACCATGGCGCCGCGCGCGCCGTCCTGGTCCTACCTGGCGGTGGTCGCCGTGGCCGCGGTCGGCACCAGCATCTCGTTCTTCACGACCTTCGCCATGCCCGACATCTTCGCCGGCATCGGCGGGGCGGCCGTGGTGCTGATCCTGGCTCAGGGCGACCGGCTGAGAAAGCTGGAGATCGCCGGGCTGTGGGCGGTGATCGCCTACGCCATGGTCATCCACAAGTCGCACTGGGCCACCGGCCTGGTGGTGGCGTTCGCCGGCGGCCTCATGCTGTGGATCCTGGGCCTGTCCACCCGCAGCGTGGTGCGCCGCGTGCTGGTGGTGGCCAGCGCCGCCGTGGTCGCCTGGACGGCGGGCGCTGCCTTCGACCACGTCTACGCGAACCGGACCGGCTACAAGCTGGGCCATCCGCCCTTCCTCATGGCCCGCCTGGTGGCCGACGGACCCGGCAAGGCCTACATGCTGCACGCCTGCGGCCAGGCCGGGCGCGAGGGCGGGGCGGAGCCCTATGTCCTTTGCAAGTTCAAGGCGAACGCCGTCAATTCGACGAAGGTGAAGGTGTCGGAGGAGCTCGTCTCCAACCTGATCCTGTGGTCCGATCGCAAGACCCTCGGGGTGTTCAACCTCGCCACCCGGCCCCAGCGCATCGCCCTGGAATCCGAGGAGATGCGCTTCGTCGTGGGCGCGACGGGCTATGATCCGGTGGGCGTGGGCCTGGCCGCGCTGTCCGACTGGGGCCAGCAGCTGATCTCCATCCAGGTGGACGATCCCCTGCGCGATCCGAGCGCCTTCCTGCGCGGCCGCTATTGGCCGACCACCGTCATCCCCAAGTTGATCCCCGGCTTCCAGGCCTGCCGGCCGCCCGGCAGTTGCAAGCCGCCATTCGACTACAAGCTGCTGGCCGGTTGGCACGAGACGGTGCTGGTCGCCGCCCTGCTGCTGCTGGCCTGGCGACTGAGCTTCAGGGACGTGCGCCAGGCCGTCCGGGCGCGGGGCCTGAAGGATGGGCAGGAGCCCGCCCGGGTGGCGGTCACGGCGCTGCTGCTGGTCGGGGTGCTGCTGGCCAACGCCGCCGTCTGCGGCATCCTCTCGGGGCCCTTCGCCCGCTACCAGGCGCGGCTGGTGTGGTTGCTGCCGGTCGGGACGGGGCTGGTCGCCTGCGCCCTGCCGATGGGCTATGCGCGGGTGCTGCCGTTCGTGCTGCGCACCTGGGACGCCGTGGTGAACCTCTGGGAGCGGATCCGGGCCCAGCCGGTGATCGGCCGCTTCCTGCCGCCGCTCAACGGCCACTTCATGCGCTTCTGCTGCGTCGGCGCCCTGGGCTTCGTGGTCGACTTCGCGGTGCTGAAGACCGTTCTGTTCATCGCCGCCGAAGCCGGCGCCGACAGCACCTCGCTGTGGGCCAAGGTGGGCGGGCGGCTGGTGTCCTTCTCGTTTGCGGTGGTGGCGACCTGGCTCGCCAATCGCACCTGGACGTTCGCCGGCCACGCCGGCCGCAGCGCCTCGCTGCTGGCGGAGTTCGGCGGCTATGTGACGGTGCAGTCGGTTGGCTTCGCGGCCAACCTGGCGGTCTATACCGCCATCCTGGCCATGACCGCAGCGCTCGGCGAGCATCTGCTGCCGGCCATGGTCGCCGGCACGGCGGCGGGCATGGTGATCAATTACCTCGGCGCGAAACACTTCGTGTTCCGCCGCGGAGCCGGCGCATCGTGAGGGATGCGGTCGTACTCGCATTCGAGTAGAATGGTCGTCTTGAAGTAGAGCTCCGGTCTTGGCGTTGCCGCGGGGCCAATTGCCACGCTGCGCATCTGCTCCTCTAGCCAATTCCCCGCCCTGGGCCGTGCGTCGGCTCAGGCATACGCCAGGGTTAGGGGGGCTTGTTGCGCTGCTTGATATATTGCGGCGCCAAAGTCGTTCTTAAACAATGCGAAAAAGACGCGTCCTTTCCATAAAGAACAGAAGCGTAACCTTCACATTAACCTTATCGCCAGCATTAAGGTGCTCACGGTAATCGCATATTCCGCGAATTTTAGACCTTTTGGCTAGATGACGAACGGCCTGAGCGCCCTTAGTGGTCTTTCCCCATTGCGTTGAGCTCTTGGCGTTTGCGCCGTTCTAGTCGGCGTTCACGAAAGGAACAAACACCTGGCCAGGTCCCTTTGATGCGCGCCGTCGTCGTCTGTCGGTTTCCGATCTATCGGGAGGCGCTTGCCCGGCTTGTCGGCTCGGCGTTCGCTCCGGACTCCGCGGAGGACCACGCGACCCTGCAGGAGGCCCTGGAGAGCGCCGCGCCGCGTCCGCTGGACATGCTGGTGGTCGACATCAGCGGCGACGACCCGGAGTTCCGCGAGCTGAAAGCGGCGGCCGAGGCGATCAAGCCGGCTCCCCTGGTGCTGTTTTCGGTGCTGTCGCCAGCCGAGGTGCAGGCGGCCTACGAGGCCGGGGTCAAGGGTTGCATCCCCAAGACCGCGCCGCCCGAGCTGATCAACGCCGCCCTGCGCCTGATCCTGGCGGGCGGGCTCTACTTCAGCGACTTCTCCAGCCTGTCCTCGCGTCAGCGGACCGAGACCCCGCTCCGCACGCGCCTGTCGAGCCGCCAGATGGAGGTGCTGCGCCTGATCGAGATGGGCCAGACCAACAAGGAGATCGCCAAGGCCCTGGGTATCTCGGTGGCCACGGTGAAGCTGCACGTGCAGGCGATCCTCAACATCACCGGCGCCCGCAATCGCACCGAGGCGGCGCTGAGGGCCCGAGGGCAGTTCAAGTAGGCCCATTCGCGTGGCGTCGTTCGCGATGAGCGCTCAACAAACCTTCCGGTCCCGCTTGGACCTCCCATATTGATGCGGCGGGGGGCTCTGATAGGTTGCCCCGGACCGCTGGAGGACCACTCGTCGTGACTCGCAACGTTGCGCGCTACCTTGCGCGCCCCACCGCCATGGCCGCCGTCGTGGCGGCGTCCGTCAGTCTCGCCGGATGTGGCGTCAACACCATCCCGACCAAGTCGCAACAGGCCCAGGCGGCCTGGGCCGACGTGCAGGCGCAATACCAGCGCCGGTCCGACCTGATTCCGAACCTCGTCGCCACGGTCCAGGGTTATGCGAACCAGGAGCGCAGCGTGCTGGTCGATGTGACCAACGCCCGCGCCAACGCCACCTCGGTGAAGATCGACGCCTCGAACCTGTCCGATCCGGCGGCGTTCCAGCGCTTCGAACAAGCCCAGAACCAGCTGTCGGGCGTGCTCGGCCGCCTGTTGGTGGCCAACGAGCGCTATCCCGAACTGAAGTCGAACGAGAACTTCCTGGCCCTGCAGTCGCAGATCGAAGGGACCGAGAACCGCATCGAGGTGGCGCGGAAGGACTACAACCAGGCCGCGCTGTCCTACAACACCGAGCTGGTCACCTTCCCCGGGGTGCTGTGGAAGGGCACCATGTACTCGAGCTACAAGCCGATGAACCTGTTCTCGGCCTCGGGCCAGGCCCAGAACGCGCCGACGGTGAACTTCAACATCGCCCCGCCGGGCGGCCAAGGCGCCGCGTCCTCGACCTCGTCGTCGGCCCCCGCATCCACCCCGGGCGGCGGCGCTCCGCCCCCGTCCGCAGCCGCCGCGCCGGGCTCCGCGCCGTCCAAGTGATCAACGCGTTCAAACCGGCTGTATGGGCGGGCCTGGCCTGGGCCTTCCTGGCGTTCATCCTGTCCGTGCAGCCGGCTGCGGCGGCCCCGACCTTCCCGCCCCTGACCGGGCGGGTGGTGGACGACGCCCACATCCTGTCGCCCGCGACACAGGCCGAGCTGACCCAGGAACTGGCGGGTCTCGAGCAGAAGACCAGCCGCCAACTGGTGGTGGTCACCCTCCCGTCGCTGCAAGGCCTGGACATCGCCGACTACGGCTACCAGCTCGGCCGGGCCTGGAACCTTGGCCAGAAGGGGACCAGGAACGGCGCCCTGTTCATCATCGCGCCGAACGAGCGGAAGATGCGCATAGAGGTCGACAACGGCCTGGAAGGCGTGCTCACCGACGCCATCAGCAATGTGATCCAGAACCGCGAGGTGCTGCCCCGCTTCAGGCAGGGCGACATGGAAGGCGGCATCGTGGCCGGGACCCGGGCCCTGGTCGAGCAACTGAGCCTCGACACCTCCACCGCCGAACAACGGGCGGCGGCGGCCCAGCAGCAGCAACAGCAGGTCTATGGCCAGCGCGCGTCGCGCGGCCACGGCAATCCGATCGCCGGCTTGGTCGTGTTCCTGGTGATCGTGTTCGTGATCTCGACCGTGCTGCGGGGCGGCGGCGGTGTCGGCGGATTCCTGGGCGGCATGTTCCTGGGCAGCCTGCTCGGCGGCGGCCGTCGCTATGACGACGACGGTTGGGGCGGAGGCGGCGGCGGAGGCGGCGGCGGCTTCAGCGGCGGGGGCGGCGGGAGCGGGTTCTCCGGCGGCGGCTCGTCGGGGAGCTGGTGACATGCTGATCCATGCTGATCACGACCGTATCGCCGCCGCGGTGGGCGAGGCCGAAAGCAAGACCTCCGGCGAGATTCTCTGCGTGCTGCAGCACAAGGTGTCGGACTACCGCGAGGTGCCGCTGGCCTGGGCGGCGGGCTGCGCCCTGATCATCCCGGCGCTGCTGGCGGCCTTCGGCGTGGAGCCGTGGCTGGCCTCGGCGAACGGCGGGGACTGGGTCGCCACCAATGCGGTGAGCCTGGGCCTGGCGCTCAACTCGGCCATCATCGGCTATTCCCTGATCCAGCTCGGCATCTTCACCGTGGTGGCGGCGGCCCTGGCCATCTTCCGGCCGCTGAAGCTGGCCCTGACGCCCAAGGGGCTGAAGCGGCGGCGGGTGCGACGCGCCGCCCTGCATCACCTGCAGGCCGCGCACCTGGTGTGCGACGAGGGTGTCGTGGTGATCTTCGCCTCGGACCAGGAGCGGATGGTCACCGTGGTGGCCGACGAGGCCCTGCACCTGAAGGCGGGCGAGGCGGCGTGGGACGGGGCGGTGGCGGCGGTGCTGTCCGGCATCAAGGCCGGCGACGCCACCTCGGGCTTCGTCGCGGCGGTGGAACTCTGCGGCGGCTACCTGGCCGAGCACTTCCCGCAGACCGGGCCCAAGCGCAACAGCCTGTCCGACGGGCTGCTGGAGATCTGAACTTCCTGAAACGTCATCGCCCGGCTTTTGGCCGGGCGATCCAAAGGCTTGGCCCCTGGCTCCCCCGGTCCGCCCTGGGGCGGCCGGAGGATGACGGGTGATGTCTATTTGGCGGCCGGGGCGGGGGCCTGGTCCGGGCCGGTGTAGAGGCCGACCACCTCGCCCGTGCCGACCACATGGCCGGCGATGGCCTTGGCGAAGTCGTCTCGGCTGGAGCCGTCGGCCAGGGACACGGTGGTGTCGAGGGCGATCACCTGCAGGTGGTAGTGGTGCGTGCTCTTCGGCGGGGTCTTGGGGCCGAAGTAGCCGGTCTTGCGGCCGATGTTGTTGGCGCTGACCATGCCGGCCGGGGCGGTCGCCGTGCCCTGGGGCGGCAGGCCGGCAGGCAGGGAGGTGGTGCTGGCCGGGATGTTGAACACCAGCCAGTGGGTGATCGGCGGGCCGCCCGGCAGGTGGGCGTCGGCGTCTTCCAGCGCCACGGCGTAGGACTTGGTCGAGGCCGGGCCCTTGGTCCACGACACCTGCGGCGACAGCGACTTGCCGTAGGCCGAGTTGTCTTGCGGGATCAGGGTGTTGGTCTTGATGTCGGTCGAGGTCACCGTCAGGTGGGCCTTGCCCATGCTGGCGGGCAAGTCGATCAGGTTCGGGGGTTGCGGGCCGGCGGGCGCGGCGGGCGCCTGGGCGCAGGCGGCGGCGGCGATGGAGGCGCCGGCCACGAGGGCGAGCGAAAAGGCCAAGGCTTTCATAGTGTGTTGTCTCCCTAGGCCCGTCACTCTTGGAGGTCTCGTTGGGCCAGACGGCGCGTACCTTAGAGGAGCGTGG
>DASYBX010000116.1:0-3947 GCA_036500495.1 Caulobacteraceae bacterium | reverse complement strand
AAACGTCTTCGCCGTGATCGAACTGCATCGAGGCAGATCATCAAATGATTTAGAGAAGTGGGTACGTCGCGATCCTGAAGTGCGCATAGGTCACATTCACGATCTACGCATCGAGGCTTTCAACCCACCGCTGCCGCTTATGTACAACATCGCGCCTAGACGGTCTGAATCTGCGAAGTAAAGCCACGAAGAGCCTCGGCCGACGTCTTAGCCTTCCAGATCCAGCGAATAGCCGGCCGAGCGCACCGTGCGGATCGGGTCGGTTTCGATTTCGTGGTTGAGCGCCTTGCGCAGGCGGCCGATGTGCACGTCGACCGTGCGCGCCTCGACGTAGACGTCCGAGCCCCACACCGCGTCCAGCAGCTGCTCGCGGCTGAACACCCGGCCGGGGTGCTGCATCAGATAGTCGAGCAGGCGGAACTCGGTGGGACCCAGATGCACCTCGCGCCCGCCGCGGCGTACGCGGTGGGCCACCCGGTCGATGACGATGTCGCCGTGGCGGATGCGGTCCTCGGCCAGGCCCGGACGGATGCGGCGCAGCACCGCGCGGATGCGAGCCGTCAGCTCGGTCATGGAGAAGGGCTTGACCACATAGTCGTCGGCCCCGGTGTCGAGGCCGCGGATGCGGTCGGTCTCCTCGCCGCGGGCGGTGAGGATGATGATCGGCACGTTGCGCGTCTCGGGGCGCGAGCGCAGCCGGCGGCAGACCTCGATGCCCGACACCTTGGGCAGCATCCAGTCCAGCACCACGAGGTCGGGCAGGCGCTCGTCGACCAGGATCAGGGCCTCTTCTCCGTCCCCGGCCACGGTCACGTCGTAGCCTTCCTTCTCGAGGTTGTATTGCAGCAGGGTGGCGAGGGCGTCTTCGTCCTCGACGACCAGAACGTAAGGGGTCACGGGGGGCTGTCCCTGAAGTCTAGGAAATCGAGCGCTGGAGCGCTTCGCTCTTGGGGCGTTCGGAGATCAGGTCCTCGCCGGTGATCTCGTAATAGACGATCTCGGCCAGGTTGGTGGCGTGGTCGCCGATCCGCTCCAGGTTCTTGGCGATGAACAGCAGGTGCGCGCAGGAATTGATCGTGCGCGGATCGGCCATCATGTAGGTGAGCAGTTCGCGAAACAGGCTGTTGTAATGCTCGTCGACCTCGTCGTCGCGGGCCCATACGGCCACGGCGCGTTCGAGGTTGCCGGAGGTGTAGGCGTCCAGCACGTCCTTCAGCCGGGCGGCGACCAGGTTGCCCATGCGCTCGATCGAGCGGGTCAGCGGGGTCAGCGGCTCGGACTCGGCCAGCACCATCACCCGCTTGCAGATGTTCTTCGCCAGGTCGCCGCAGCGCTCCAGCTGCATGGCGAACTTCATGGCCGAGACGGTGCGGCGCAGGTCCTGGGCCACCGGCTGGCGCAGGGCGATCAGGCGGATCGCACTCTTTTCGATGTGGGACTCCAGGGTATCGAGCTTGTCGTCCCGCTCGATCACCGCCTGGGCCACCTGCAGGTCGCGGCGGGTGAAGGCGACGATCGAATCAGCCACCTGGGCCTCGGCCAGGCCGCCCAGGCGCACCACCTCGGCGGTGAGGCTGTTCAACTCCTCGCTGTAGGCCTTGACCGTATGTTCCATGAAACGAAGCCTCCCGCGGCGCATTGCGCGCACGCCTGCTAGTGGCGGATATGACCGCCCATTGCATTGGCGCCATGACGGTTATGCGACACTTTTATTACGATGACGCCTTGATGACGCCCATGTCGAGGGGCGGCTCCGCTGCGCCAGGCGACGGTGCGGGGGCCGGCGCCGGGGGCGCCCGAAGCCGGTTCTGTGACAGGGGGAAGTAGACCAGGAAGGTCGCCCCCTCGCCCTCGGCCGACTCGACGGCCAGGCCGCCCTGGTGGCGGTTCATGATGTGCTTGACGATGGCCAGGCCCAGGCCGGTGCCCAGCCGCTCGCCGCTCTTCTGGCCCTCGACCCGATAGAAGCGCTCGGTCAGGCGCGGCAGGTGCTCGCGCTTGATGCCCGGCCCGGAGTCGGTGATGCGCAGGGCCGCGTATCGATCGCCGGTGTGGTCGGGGGTGAGCAGCGACAGGCGGGCGGCGTGGGCCTTGCGCAGGGTCGCCGCGCCCTCCGCCGTCACGCCGCGCTCCAGCTCGACGCGCACCTTGCCGCCGCGGCCGGCGTACTTCAGGGCGTTGTCGATCAGGTTCTGGGCCACCTGCACGATCTGGTCGCGCTCGCCCACCACCATCGCCTCGCCGCGCGGGCCGAGATCGGCCTCGAAGGCCACACCCGCGTCGCGCGCCTGCGGCCCCAGGGCGTCCATCACGTCCTGCACGGTCAGCACCAGGTCGATCTCGTCGCTCGGCCGGATGTGCTCGTTGAGCTCGATGCGGCTCAGCGACATCAGGTCCTCGATCAGCCGCGCCATGCGCCAGGCCTGGGCCGCCATGATGCCCAGGAACCGCTCGCGGGCGGCCGGATCGTCCTTGGCGTGGCCGCGCAGGGTGTCGATGAAGCCCGCCAGCGAGGCCAGGGGCGTGCGCAACTCGTGGCTGGCGTTGGCCAGGAAGTCGGCGCGCATGCGCTCGTTGCGCCGGGCGTCGGTCTCGTCGCGCAGGGCCAGCAGGACGCGCCGGGCGCCGTCGGGCCCCGGCGCCAGGGGCTTGGCCACCGCCCGCCAGAAGCGCTCCTGCACCCCGCCGGCCTCGTATTCGGCCTGGCCCTCGATGCCGCCGAACAGGGCCTCGTCGATCACCTCCAGCACCTCGGGATTGCGCACCGCCGCCACCAGCAAGGCGGTTTCGGCCGGCACGCGCAGCAGCTCGCGCGCGGCCTTGTTGGCGAACAGGATGCGGCGGCCGGCGTAGTCGTCGCGGTCCTGGCCGGTGATCATCAGCACCGGCTCGGGCAGACCGTCGGCCAGTTCGGCCAGGGCGTCGGCGGGAAGGCCGTCGACCCGGACGGCGGCTTCGGGCTCGGCGCGCACCACCCGCACCAGGGGCGTAGCGGTGACCCAGACCAGCCCCGTCACCGCCGCTATGGCCAGGATGGCCGCGGCCGCGGGCTCGGCAGCAAGGCGCCCGGCCACCGCCAGCCCGATCACCATGACGCCGGCGGCCAGGGCCATCGCCAGGGTCCAGGCGCGCAGACTGGTGCCGCGGCCAAGTTCCGGGGCGAGGGGCGAGGGGGGATGGAACAGCGACATCAGGGACGAAAGCTAGCATGGAGAAACCGACAGTCAGAACACGTCCCTATGGCGCGCCGATGACAGTGACGCTTCACCACGCCCTTTTGGGCGCCATTAGAAAAGCTGCGGCGGCGGCAAACTAATCTCGATTTTGCCAGTAGGAATTATAGCTATTTGTCCTCCGACAGGCTTTTCGAGGCGCTCCGGCGCCGCGGATCGCCGCAAGAAAACGGGGGACCCCTTGCGCCAGACCTTGCCCATTCGCCGCCTCGCTGGAGCGGCCCTGATCGCAACCCTGTTGTCGGGGGCGGCTACCGCGGCCCTGGCCCAGGCGCCGGTCGCCACCGCCCCGCGCTCGGACGCCGGCTCGGCGTCGACGGACGCCAAGCTCGAAGCCCTGCAGGCGGAAGTCGAGGCGCTGAAGGCTCAGCTCCAGGACCTCAAGGCCTCGACGGTGGCCGAGATCAAGGACGTGCGCGACAGCACGCCGCCCAAGCCGACCGGCGCGGTCAGCTTCAGCAAGGGCGCCCCGACCTTCTCCTCTGCCGACGGTTCCTACACCGCCACCCTGCACGGCGTGCTGCAGCTCGACGCGGCCGCCTACGACCAGAAGAGCGCCGGCCCGGCCACCACCGACCTTCGCCGCACCGGCCCCGCGCTCGGCGCCTCGGCCAGCAACGCCGACGCCGCCCACGCCCGCAACCTGAAGGACGGCACCCTGTTCCGCCGCGCCCGCACCGGCGTCGACGGCACGGCCCCCGGCGGCTGGGAATA
>DASYBX010000115.1:0-5807 GCA_036500495.1 Caulobacteraceae bacterium | reverse complement strand
GAGCGAGCGGCGCTGCTTGCGGTTCTTCACGCCTTGCGTGTCGAGCACGCCGCGCAGGATGTGGTAGCGGACGCCGGGAAGGTCCTTCACGCGGCCGCCGCGGATCAGGACCACCGAGTGTTCCTGCAGGTTGTGGCCTTCGCCGGGGATGTAGCACACCGCCTCGATACCCGAGGTCAGGCGCACCTTGGCGACCTTACGCAGAGCCGAGTTCGGCTTCTTCGGCGTGGTGGTGTAGACGCGGGTGCAAACGCCGCGACGCTGGGGGCAGCCCTTCAGGGCGGGCACCTTGTTCCGCGTCGGCTTCGGCTGCCGGGGCTTGCGGATGAGCTGGTTGACTGTAGGCATGATGCTCTTCGCTGTGGAGGCCTGTGTCTTTCGACCGGGCGACCTCGGGGTCCTTGTTGGTTTCACGCCCAAGGCCGCCTTCAGGACAACAGAGAGCGCCGGAAACCCTGATCGGCTTTCCGGCGGTTCTTTCGGCGAAGCCTTTTCAGGGCGCCGGTCCATCGGGCTGGGACGGCCTAAACCTTCCCGGAGCCTCGAAAAATGAGCGCGCTAGATACGCGCGGGGGGCCTGCGGGTCAAGGGCGGAGTCTTGGCGGCTGCGCCTAGGGCGGGAGGCCCTTGATCAACTGGGGACGCCGTGCTCGCCCTGCGGGATCGACCATGGATCGCCCAACTCGTCCAGGAGCGCGCCAAGATGCGGCGCGAACCGCCGCCACCGGCCAACCGCGGATTGGTAGATCGGCCGACGGACCTGGGCGAAACTGGCCGTGCGGACCTCGCGGCCGGAATCGTGAAACCGCAGGCAGGCATCGTCCCAATCCAGGCCGCAATGGGCGATCAGCCGGCGCGACCAGGCGTCCACGTCGCCGACCAGGGCCTCATAGGGAATCTCGAACAGGCGCCCCGCCGGCAGCACCTTGCGCCAGTGGTCCATCAACCGGTCGTAGGCCCGCCAGTAGCGTCCGAGCTCCGCCAGATCGTAGGCGTAGTCATGGCCCTCGCTGAACCGCGAGGCGAAGCACGAAAGGCAGACGTCGCGCGGGTCGCGGAGGCAACTGATGATCCGGGCCCCGGGCAGGCAGAGATGGATCAGGCCCACATATTCGATGTTGAGAAGCGTCTTGTCCGTGAGGCGCGTCTGCCCCGGCGAGCGGGGCGGCAGGCCCGCGAGATAGGCCTCGCCGAGTTCCGCGCAGTGGGCGGGGGAGAGCTGCGGGGCCCAGTCCGGAAAGGCCGAGGCGTTCGCGCCCCGGACGGCGGCGACCACCCGGGCCAGGTTCGCAATCTCGCCGCCGCCTTCGACGTGCGGGTGGGCGCTGACGATCTGTTCGACCAGGGTCGTGCCGGAACGGGGCATGCCGATGATGAAGATCGGGGTTTGATCCGGCGGCCCCGCCGGTCCCACCCGCTCGATCAGGGAGCGATCGAACATCCCGGCGATGGCCTCCATCCAGCGCTCGGTCTGGGCGATGTCGAAAGACAGGCTGGACCTGTGCCAGGCGTTGGCGCGAGCGAGGTGCGAAAAGGCGCCTTCGAAATCGCCGCGGGCTTCGAGGACGGCGGCCATCGCGAACAGCACGAGGCTGCCGTCCTTCGGCGACAACCGGTCGCTCTGGTCGGATAGGCGGCGCAGTCGGCCGAAGGCGGCCACGGCTTCGGGCGAGCCATCGTCGAGCGGGTTCTGCTGGACGAGGTTGTACCAGGCGCGGGCGTGGTCGGGCTTCAGGTCGAGGGCCCTGAGGTAGGCGGCTTGCGCGGCGTCGAACCGTCCGCGGAACTGCAATACGGCGCCGAGATTGTAGTGGGCCCCGGCATGGTCCGGCTTCAAGGTTGTGGAGCGGGCGTAACTGGCTTCGGCCGCCGCGAAATCGCCCGCCCGCTGCCGACAGGCGCCGAGGTTGTTGTGCGCCTCGGCAAAGGCCGGCCGCAGCGCGATCGCCTGTTCGAACGCCGCCGACGCCTCGGTCCAATACCCCTGATCCCGCAACACCACGCCGAGATTGTAGACGGCCTGGGCATGATCGGGCCTGACAGCCAAAGCCTGCCGGTAGCAGTCGGCCGCGCCGGCAAGGTCGCCTTGCCGGCTGAGCCGATCGCCCTGCGCGAGAAGCTGCTCAACCGTCGGCGGGTTTGGCGTCATGGTTCCTCCGGGCGGCCTGCGGATGCGCAGGCTTGGCTCCCTCTGGCTTATCGCGCGGGGACAGGGCAAGGTCGCCGACCTCATGAACTCGGCCCCCCGAAGTCGAGCGGAAAACGCCAGGAGGCCTTTTTTGACCCGCGCCGCGCCCGTCCTCCTGGTTCTCGCCGTCGCCCTCGCCGCCTGCAACGCCCAGCCGCAGAAGGCCAAGCAGGCAGCCGCCTCGTCGGCGCACGCCGCATCGTCAGCCCCGGCCACCCCGGCCCCGCCCGCGCATCGCTACGCGTTCCAGAACGGCGACCAGTACGGCTACATGTCGGCCGCCCACGTCCAGGTCGGCCAGGAGGGCGAGGCGGCGCAGCAGCCCGTGATCGTGCGCTATCTCGGCATGCAGGACGGGGTCTACACCATCGCCGAGGTGCAGGACGGAGCGATCGTGGTGGCCCAGTGCTCGGCGCCGTGCCAGCAGGTGCGCATCCGCGGCAAGGACCTGGACCAGACCCTGGACCTCAACCCCTCGAGCATCGTCTACGCGGCCCTGACCGACGCCATCAACGGCCAGCTTCAGGTCTACAAGCCCAAGACCACGGCCAAGAAGCCCTAGCGGCCGCCCGACAGCACCACGCCGGTCACCCCGTCCGCGCCCACCGGATTGCGGTTGTTCTCCTCGCACACGTACTCGTTGGGCGGATCCTGCGTGCGCTTGTAGGTCTTGGTCACCGTCCACGGCGTGGAGAACACCTCCGGGTCGGTGAGGGTGATCTGGTCGTGCAGGACGTTGTTCTTGTCCTCCAGCCAGAAGCGCTCGCTCACCGTCAGGTTGGGCGAGTGCATCAGCCCCTTCTGGTTGATCGGGATGTCCCAGTGCAGGCCCTTGGTCTCCACCACCAGGACCTTGCCTTCCCAGTGACCCACAGAGGTGCCGTTGTACGTGGGGTCGATCTCGTCGCCGAAGCCGCGCCCGTCGGTCCAGATGCGACGCACCTGGCTCTGTTCCTCGCCGATCACCACCACCTTCTCGTCAGCGACCAGCACCTCCATCAGATAGACCCCATTCATCATCCGCGGCATGCCGAGGGGGATGCAGTTGGCGTGCGGATCGTTGATCGGCTTGCCGGCGGCGGCGCTGTCGAGCGAGGCCTGGAACTGGGCGGCGGCCTTGGGCGTCAGGGGCGGCCGGTCCGGCTTGTCGAAGGGGATGGTCGGGTCGAAGTTGATCGAGCCCACCCGGTCCCAGGTACCGACGAACGCCTTGGCGTAGGGGCTCTGGGCGACCGGCTTTGCCGGGGCGTGCGGAGCCGCCAGGGCCGAACCACAGGCGAAGGCGAGCGCGAGGCCCAGGCCGGCGAGGCGGTGGGACATAGGAACCTCCCAAATGGGGCCGGTTCTGCGCCGGCTCACTTATATGTCATAACCTTTTTGCCGGCAGGGCTCAACGCGCCAGGGGAGGCGCGGCGCAAAACAAAGACGCCGGCCTCGAACCGAGACCGGCGTCTCCTGAACTCCCAGGGGACTGAGTTTAGAAGTGGACCCACGCGCCGCCGCGATAGTAGCCGCGGTCGTGGTGCTCCTCGGCGCGCCAGTGGTACTTCTTGTCGTGATCCCAATCGCGCTTTTTGTACCAGCTGTCGGGATGGACCACGATGCCGGGCTCGCGGTACTTGTACCGGGCGTTCGAATGCCAGCAGTCGCCGGCGCGGTTGCACACGGTATAGGCGTTGGCCGTACCGGCCGAAAAAGCCAGGGTCCCGGCGCTCAGCGCCGCAATAACCGTGGTGAGTACAATGGTTCTCATGTTCTGATCGGGCGCAGCCCGCTCCTTGTTCTGGACTCAAGCAGGACTCTGCTCAAGAGAACGGAAAGCAGGGCTCAAGGTTTCGTCGGCGCCTCAGCTCCCTCGGCCCGGGGTCTGCCGCCCCTGGCCGGCGCGCCCGCCACGCAGCTCGGCGGCAGGCGCGAGGCGATCAGGGTCTCGAACGCCGCCAGGGCGCATTCGCCCCCCGCGCCGCCGCAGTCCGGAACCGCCAGCTCCACCCGCCCGGCGGGGTGGGCGGCGTCCAGCCGGGTCTCGCCGCGCAATTGGTCCAGGGTCTGGTAGACCAGGGCCAGCTTCACCACGCGCCCACCGTCCGGCTTGCGCCACAGCTCGAACACCAAGGTCGCGTCCGGCGGGGTCCGGTCCGGTTGGCCGGCCAGGGTCCAGTCCACGCCGAGGATGCCCGAGAGGTTGGCGAGCTGGGTGTCGTGGCCGGCGATGGCCGTCCAGGCGGTCCCCGCTCCACCCTGTCCCGGCAACGCCGGCTTGCCCTCCAGCGCCGTCAGCACCGCCCGCATCACCAGGGCCCCGTTGTGGCGGGCGATGTAGGGATCGACGCGGGTCAGGTCGCTGAACCGGTCGTGCAGCGGCATCACCTTGGCCAGGCCGGCCTCAGATCCCACCTGCCCCCAGCCGACCTGATCCATCGGCAGGCCCTGGGCGTATTCCAGGAACAGATTCTCGCTGAGGGTCGAGCCGTCCGACAGCGGGCCGTTCAGGCGCAAGCCGTCTTCTCCGCCCGCCCGCAAGCCGTTGGAGTCAGCCGGGGGCAGCGCGCCCGGCCGCATTATCGCCTGCAGCGCCGCCAGGGCCGCCTGATAGCCCGGCCCGAGCCGGTTCAGGTCGCCGCCGGCGCGCTCGAGGATCGCCTTCCTCGCCTCGTCCGCGTCCATCGGGCAGGCGCCCGCCGAGGCCGCGCTGAAGATCGGGTCGGTGTGGCCCTCGGGCCCGAACGCCGCCTTCAGGCTGCAGCCGGGGAAGGCGCCGTCGAGCATGGCCTGGCCGGACACTCGCGTGCGCTGGTCCTTGGCGTCGCCCCAGCTGTAGACCGCCCCCGTGGGCAGGCAGCCGGAGGCGGGCCACAGGCCACGGCGGGCATAGTCGGTCCGCAGCCACTGGCCCATCAGCCGCACGTCGCGCTCGCCGTGCTCGGTCAGGATCCCGGGCGCCACCGGCCATTGGGGCCAGGGCTTGTCGGAGGACCTGGCCAGGTCCTCCGGCGCCTTGGTCGGCGAGCGCACCCCGTGCCGCGAGACGGTGACGATCTTCTCCAGCCGCATCCCCGCGGAGCGTTGCGCCGCCGGCGGCTGGGACGAAGCCGCCCCCGCCGCCGTCAGAGCCAGAACCGTCCCCAGAAAGAGCGTCGCGCGCCGCATGGCCCCTCCCCCCTCAGAACGAGGCGGACAGGTTGAGGAACGCGCTGCGTCCCGGCATCGTCCAGTACAGGGGCGCCCCGTCGGGGAAGGCCGCGCTCGTGGCCGCCTGCTGGCCGGCGTAGTCGTTGATGATGGTGTTGTCGAAGATGTTGCTCACCTTCACGCTGGCGGTGAAGTTCCTCAGCCCCGCCACCGGGTGCTGGAAGCGCCAGCCGAAGGCCAGGTCGGCGGTCCAGTAGCCGTCGAGGCCGTACTGGTTGCCAGCCGTGCCGTCGAGCCGCTGGTCGAGGCCGTAGCGCGCGCCGATGTACTTGCCGATGATCGAGGCGTACGGGCCCTTCTTGTCGTCATAGAGCAGGCCCAGCGCCGCCGTGGATTCCGGCACCTCGGCCAGCCAGATGTCGGAGCCCTTGTACTTGGCGCTGTTGTAGGTGGCGTTGCCGTAGAGCGAGAAGCCGTGGTCCAGCAC